>CAKZKQ010000546.1 GCA_937123825.1 uncultured Pseudomonadota bacterium | reverse complement strand
GCGGCGGCATCGGCGACGGCTGCGGCCCCGATGACGACGACGACGGCGTCGCCAACGAGATCGACAACTGCCCCGGGGCCTCCAACCGCGACCAGAGCGACATCGACGGCGACAGCATCGGCGACACCTGCGACCGCGACATCGACGGCGATGGTCGCCCCAACAACCGCGACAACTGCCCCAACACCCCCAACCTCCTCCAGGTCGACACCGACGGCGACTCCCGCGGGGACCTCTGCGACAGCGACGACGACAACGACGCCGTCCCAGACAGCTTTGACAACTGCCTGCTGACCCCCAACCCCGACCAGACCGACAACAACAACAACGGCATCGGCGACGCCTGTGAGCAGGACAACGACAACGACACCGTCCCAGACAACTCCGACAACTGCCCTCAGGACCCCAACCCCGACCAGAACGACACCGACTCTGACGGCGCCGGAGACGCCTGCGACCGCGACATCGACGGCGACTTCATCCTCAACAGCGCCGACAACTGCGCCTACGTCTACAACCCCGACCAGGCAGACCTGGACAACAACGGCGTTGGCGACCTGTGTGAACCCGACCTCGACGGCGACGCCATCCCCGATGAAGAAGACAACTGCCCCCAGACCCCCAACACCACCCAGGCTGACCTCGACAACGACGGCCTGGGCGATGCCTGCGACAACGACACCGACGGCGATGGCCTCACCAACGCACAGGAACGCGCGCTGGGCACGCGCATCACACACCCCGACTCCGACTCCGACACCCTGACCGACGGCCAGGAAGTCGAACTCGGCACCAGCCCCACGCTCTGGGACACCGACGGCGACACCCTCTCAGACGGCGAAGAAATCCGCTGGGGCACCAACCCCGTCAACATCGACACCGACTCCGACGGCATCGCCGACGGCGCCGAACCCGGCTGGAACGAAGACTCCGACCTCGACGGCCTGGTCAACGCCGCCGACCCCGACGCCGACAACGGCTCCGTCAACGACGGCGAAGAGATCGCCCAGGGCCGCGACATGCTCGATCCCACCGACGACCTCGTCTCACGCTCCTTCACCACACAAGGCTCCGGCGGCTGCACCACCGCCCAAACCCTGCCTGGCTCCTCCCCCTGGGGTGCGGCAATGATGCTTTTGCTTGGCGCCCTGGCCATCGCCAGACCTCGCAAGCGGCGCTGAACCACACTCAAAACAAACTCATCCTCCCATAGACTTGAAATCTGCGCCGTCCTGCATAAAGTCTGGTCCCGTGATGTCGCCTCGCCGTCTGCACACGGCGCGCTGACCCCCTCCATGCTCGAATCACCAACAGGCACCATGCCACCATCATCATCCCCGAGCCCCGAACCCCCCTCTGCACCCATGGAGCACGACTCAACCGAGTTCGACACCTCCACCGCAGAGGACGACGCCACCACCAAACGCGCATTGGCGCTGCGCACCGTTCTGGGCCTCCTGGTGGTCTTTGCCACCATGGCCATGGCGAGCCTCTTTCTAAAAGAGACCTTCACCACCATCGGCACATGGATCTGGGAAGCGTACGGTCTGGCGGGACTCTTCATCGGCACCGCGCTGGCCGACGCGTTCACCATCCCCATTCCAGTGGACATCTATCTGGTGGCCGCCGTGACCGCAAACGCGCCTTCGCTGCCCGTCATCTTGCTGGGGTCTTCGGCCAGCATCTTTGGCGGCTGCATCGCGTGGTGGATCGGCATCTACTCAGAGCGCATCCCCTTCATTCAGGGCTTTTTGCAGCGCTACAAGGTCAAAGGCGAGGCGCTCTTCAAAAAATGGGGGGTGGCGACGGTAGCAGTGGCGGCGTGGACCCCGCTGCCCTTTTCGCTGGCGTGCTGGAGCGCCGGGGCCTTCAACATGCCCTTTGGACGCTTCCTCCTAACCTCGCTCAACCGCATCCCCCGCATCGCCCTCTACTACTACGCCATCAAGCTGGGCTGGATGGCTGGAAATCTTGGCTGACCCCTTGCGTGTTCCCCATAATGGAAGGGCCGACAGTGCGTGGGTCAAACGGCGAGGGAGCACCATGAGGACATTGCAGCAAGGGGCTGGGCTTGATGCCTGGGACCCCAGCGACTGCCGCCTGGGCAGACAGACACAAGACACACCGTCCACGAGGTGCCAGGCGTTTGCCCCAACGGCCCTCAACCCTCTCCTTGGTGCTCTGACGCTCCTTGTCGTTGTTGCCACCGCGTGTGCCCCCAAAAACTCGCCAGCGCCGCCTCCAAAAGCCGCTGCCCCCACAACACCACAGCCAGCCCAGGCAACTGAGCCAGCACCTGCCGCGCCAGCCGTGGTCGAAGCCCCCAAAGCGCCGCCTGCACCACCACCGCCCCCCGCGCCGCCCCTTCCAGACGCGCCCGAAGGCGTCCAGCTCCTGGAGAACCCCCAATGGCTCACCCCGGCCTTTGAAAAGCTCCAGCAAATCGAAGCTGGCCAGGACGACCTCAAAGTGCGCTTCATCCATTACGGTGACTCCCACATCGCTTCGGACTTCTGGACGGGGGTGGTGCGCAGGCGACTCCAGGAGCGCTTTGGGGACGCGGGCCACGGCTTCATCCTGGCGGGCAAACCCTGGAAGAGCTACCACCACCTGGACGTCGATTATGGCGTGGGCAAGCGCAAGGACTGGAGCGCGGAGCGGATTCGGGTCTATGAAACGGGCACCGATGGCCGCCTGGGGCTAGGAGGCGTGACCATCCGCTCAGAAAAGCCCGGCGCCTCAGTCTGGGTCGCCACCGAGGCCGACGGGCCTGTGGGCCAAAACGTGGGATCCTTTGAGGTCTTCTACCTCAAACAGCCCGGCGGCGGCCGCGCGGACCTCTTTTTGGACGGTAAGAAAACGGGCTCCATCGACACCCGAGGTCAAGCCCACATGCCCGGGTACCACACTGTCAACGCCGAGGATGGCCCCCACAGATTGGATTTGCGCGTGCGGGGCAATGGCGACGTGAGGCTCTTTGGCTTTGCGCTCGAACGCCCACGCTCAGGCGTGGTCTACGACTCAGTGGGCATCAACGGCGCGCGCCACACGGTCCCGCTTCAATGGGACCTGGCCATCTGGAAGGCCCACATCGCCCACCGCCGCCCCGACGTGCTGGTCACGACCTACGGCTCCAACGAAGTCGGCGACGCCATGAACTACGCGGCCTACGCCCAGAAAGTCGGCCGCATGATCCGCATCTACCGCAAAGCCGTGCCCAACGGCGCTTGCCTGATCATCGGACCGCCCGATCAAGCCCGCAAACTGACGCGCGCACAGCTTAAAGACCCCGCCTTTGCCCAGGCCAAAGCCCGCGCCGCCGCCCAGCGAGACAAAGACGCCTGGGAGACACCGGCGCAGCTTGAAAAAATACGCCAGGCGCTGCGCCAGGCCGCCGCAGACAACCGATGCGCCTTCTGGGACAGCTCGGCGGCCATCGGCGGGCCGGGGACCATGGACCTCTGGGCACGCAGCAAGCCCCCCAAGGCTTACAAAGACCGCGTTCATATGACGCGCGACAGCTACGAAGCGGTGGCGAACCAACTCCACGACGCCTTCATTCACGCCTACGAGTGCCACAAAGTGCAGCCCTTCAAGGCCCCTTCAAACGCGCCTGCCCCCGACAACGCCCCCTGATACCAAAGCACACAGGGCTGCGCCGAAACCACAAAGAGGCGCCATCACACGACGCAACCTGTCAAAGTCATTTGGCGCAGCGAAAGCCGATGTAGACGTAGGAGAAGGAGTCGGGTTCTTCAAAGTTGAAGCGGTAGGCCAGACGTTGATATTGACCAATGTCATCAAAGCTGCCGCCGCGCACCACACGCTCGCCGGTCGGCTGCCTGGGGCCTTTGGGGTCCCGGTTGGGCGCGGCGCCGTAGTAGTCCTCGGCGTAGTGGTCCGAGACCCACTCCCAGACGTTCCCAGTCATGTCGTGCAGCCCGTAGGGAGACTTTCCGGCGGGGTGGGTGCCCACAGGACACGAGGTCGGGTTGGGGCAGCCCTGATCGTCGCCGTTGAAGCAGGCCTGGGCGCAGGTCGGTGAAGTGTCACCCCAGGGGTATTCGCGCGAGTCTTTGGGGCCACGGGCGGCCTTTTCCCATTCGGCCTCGGTCGGCAAGCGCTTTCCAACCCACTGGCAAAACTGCCTGGCCTGAACGATGGAGACGCAGTTGACGGGATGATTGAGGCGGTCATTCTTGCCCCAGTTGTACTGGGGACCAGAACATGCAAGCCCGCCCGTGTCGGGCACGGAGCACGTCCCAGAGTCCACGCAGCGCTTGTAGTCCCGAACCGTCACCTCATAGAGGTCCATCCAGAAGGTGTTGACAAAAATCTGCCGCCGGGGCTGCTCGCCCTCATCTCCCTGACCCACTGGGGTGCCTCGCGAAAACATCCCCCCATCAATCCGCACCATCTTTCCTGCGCCGGCGCGGCTTGGCTTGGCGGCCTCACTGGTGGCCTTGCGGGCGTTTTGGCTTTTGGGATCGTTGCCCACACCAAGCTTGACCACGTTGGGCTCAGAACCACTGCAGGCCACCAAACCCATCATCAACACGCACAGCACGCTCGCACCGCCCCACAACCTCAACACCACAGCCTCCCATTGTCCTGTTCACCCCAACGCGCCCCTCAACCCATTGTGGCTGTGGTTCTTGATGCCCCAACCTCCAGGTTGCCTCGCGCAAACGCCTATCATTTCGATGCTGCCGACCCCATCATACATGCCGGAACCACATCAACGCCACCATCATCCTCAACCAAAGGACGCTGGCGGCTCTCCATCACCGCCATCTGATGCAGGATTTCGCTGCCAGCCTGCTGGGACCTGAGCACGGCCTCCCAGTCAAGCTCAATCGGCGCAGGCCTGATGTCTTGATTCAATGCCCGGATCATCTCCAGGTTGTGTCGGATGTCCGCAGGGCTGGTCTTGAGCGAGGGCGCCTGTCCAATCGTCACCCCCACCGCCACACCAAGCGCCGACACAGCCAGCCAGAAGGCCCCCTCGCCAAGCGCCTTGCGCGTGGGAGCGCGTCGCTTCACCCTCCCCCACCAGGCTCGCCGCCTGCGCTGACGCGCCTCACGATCCAGGCGCATCCCTTGCTGACCCACATCTTTGGGTCCATAGACTCCCACAGCGGCCTCCCACATCCATCGACACAAATTCACACATTGCTGGCAAATATGGGTTCGCCCCAACAACCTGCAAGCGTCTCAGACGCACACCCCACCACAACATGACAGCGCCCCCACCACAGACAACCCCCAAAAAGAAAAGGCCCAACAAGCCACCACAGCAGCCCATCAGACCTCAAAACCCCCTGGAAAGCCTCACAAAGCGCCACCACCGCCCATCCGCCCCCCAAAAACGAAGCAATTTCGACGAAATGCCCCACTCCGACCAGCGAAGCCAAGAACCCAACCCATCACAAATGCCAAAAGCCTGCGAAGCAGGCGAACCACAAGCCTGCGCAGCAGGCGAACCAAAAGCCTGCGCAAGCAGGCGCACCGAAAGCGCAGCGCCAGCAAGCGAACCGTGACCGCGCACAGCGCGGTCACTTATAGTTGGCCATGAGGGCTTTGTAGAAAAGGGTGCCGAGGACTTCGCCGCCGGCGAGCGTGAGGTGGGTGTAGTCGCCGGAGGCCAGGCGCGGTTTGTTGCGGAACCAGGCGATCATGGAGCCTTCGCCGCCCATGGCCTCATAGGTGTTCCAGAAGGCGCAGCCGTTGGCGAGTGCGACTTTGCGCTGCACGGCGATGATCTTGGGGATGAGAGGGCTGGTGGCGAGCTGTCCGGTGGCTTTGTCGGCGCGGTCGGGCGAGCCCGCCACGAGGCAGGTGCTTTGGGGGCGAGCGGCACGGAGTTGTTTGATCATGGTGGTGTAGTCTTTTTCGTACTGTGCCATGTCCATGCCCTTGAACTTGCTTTGGTTGGGGCCGGTCATGACGACCATCATGTCGGGGTCGCGTTGTTCGAGCTGCTTTTTAAAGTGGTTGGGCTCAAAGCGGATGAAGGTGCTGGCACGGCTGCCGGTGACGCCCAGGCAATCGTAGACCACCCCAGGCTCATTGCGCTCCAAGACCACGCCATAAAACCGAGACTCGCCGCCGCCATCGGAGCGCACCTTGATTTTGTGGGCGCCGTCGGGGAAGTCGATCTTGTGGACCTTGTCGGTCAACGAGTCGGCTTTGGTGGAGAAGCGGGCCGCCTCTTTGCCGTCCAACTCGACGACCACGTTGCCGCCTTCGGGGCTGGTGCCGTAGAAGACCTCAAAGTGGGAGAGCTTGCGGCCGGTGTTGCCCTTTTTGGTGGTGCCGAACTCGGCCCAGGCCACTGGGTTGCGTCCAAAGGTGGCCACGCCGCCCAGGCCGTAGTGCTTGTCTTTGAGCGTGTTCTTGGTGATGAGGGCGTTGCGCCAGACCTCCGAGGCTTTGTGCTCGACGTTCTGATGGATGTAGTACTCCCAGGGCTTGGAGACGAGCATGAAGCCGTGTCCGGCGTCGCCAAAGCGCTCCTGGAGCTTGCGCCGCGCGGTGGCGGTCATCATGTCAGCGACGATCACCGAGTCGCCCCAGTGCACCACGCGGGTGATGGCGCCTTTTTCCTTCTTCTCGGTGCGTTTGAGCGCCGCGTAGAAGGCCTTCATGGCCCCGTTGGGGTCCTCGATCTTCACTTTGACGTCGTCTTGCGCCACTGGCTTGGCGCCAGCTTCAGCCTTGTCAGGCTGGCCGTTCTTTTCAGGTTGGCCGTTCTTCTGGGGCTTGGCGGCAGTCGGCTGCGGGTTGGTGTCCTTCTTGGCCACCACGGGCTTGGCCGCAGGCTGGCTGTCCTCGTCGGTGCCGGTGACGGTCTTGTAGAGGTTCACCAGGCCGCGCTTCTGGTCGGGCACCTTGGGGCCACCCACCGTGCCGCCGCCCTGAGAGGTGTCCAAATCGGCCTCGGCCAGGATGTTGTTGACCTCGGAGGGAAGCTCAGCCACCACACCTTCGGCCTTGGCCTCTTCGGCAAAGTAGGCCTCCTGGACCCACCAGACGGTGCCCATCATCAAGGCAAAGCCCAGCACGATCTGACCGGGGCGGTTCCAGAGCACATCGGCGCCATCAAAGACGGGCTCAGAAGGCTCTGAAGGCGCTGCGTCGACGGGCTCGGGCGCCTTTTGGGCCGGCGCAGCCTGGGCCACCACGGGCGGCTGAGCGGACGGGGCCGCTTCAGGGGCCGGCGCTTTGGATTTTTTGGGGTTCGAGCGGTTCTTTTTGCGTTTGGCCATGATGGGCCTCCTTCAAACGCGCCCACAAAGGCGCCCTGGAGAGCTTCAGAACTGGAAGTAGATGAAGGCCGACACGTCGGTCTGGGCCACCTGCTGCAACGCCACGATGATGGCCACAAAGACCGCCACCTGGACAATCACCGGCATCTTCTGAAAGACCGCGTAGGCGCGCTCGCGCCACACAATCGGCGTCAGGATGTGGAAGGCGTACACCCCCCAGATCATCAAAAACACCATCATCGTGACGTTCCCGTAGCCGGTCGTCAACGCCCCGATGCGCTCCATCATCAGCCAGGCCTTGTCCATGTCCTCGGCGCGGAAGAGGATCCACGTAAACGACACAAACTGAAAGGTGAAGAAGATCATCAAGGGCCGATACCAGGCCCACTTCTTCACGTCGATCCCCTTGGCCTTGCGCCACTGCTGCCACCAACGGGTCAGCGCCAACAACGCCCCGTGGGCCGCGCCCCAGATGACGTAGTGCCACGCCGCGCCGTGCCAAAGGCCGCCCAAGAGCATGGTCAAAAAGAGGTTTCGATAGATCTTCCAGGCCTGATCCGACCGGCTGCCGCCCAACGGGATGTAAAGATAGTCGCGCAACCACGTCGAGAGCGTGATGTGCCACCGCCGCCAAAAGTCCTGGATGGAGTCGGCCTTAAAGGGCCGGTCAAAGTTCAACGGCAAGTGAAAGCCCAGCAAGAGCGCCGAGCCAATGGCGATGTCCGTATACCCCGAGAAATCACAGTAGATCTGCACGCCGTAACCGTAGACGGCCATCAAGATCTCCAGCGACGAGAACATCTGCGGGGTGTCAAAGACGCGATCAATGAAGTTGATGGCGATGTAGTCGCTGATGGCCACCTTCTTTATCAAGCCCGCCATGATCAACAACGCGCCCTGCGTGATCTCACGGGCAGTGACCTTTGGAGAACGATCAAGCTGCGGCAAAAACTCCACCGCACGCACAATCGGCCCCGCCACAAGCTGCGGAAAGAACGCCACGTACACGGCAAACTTGATGGGGTTGCGGCACGGCTCCAAGCGCCCCCGATACAAATCGATCGAGTAACTCAGCGTCTGGAAGGTGTAAAACGAGATCCCCACCGGCAAGAGCACGTCCAGGTGCGGCATGTCCACCGCCCCACCAAAGTACGCCGTCCCATCCTCGATGGACCCCATAAAGAAGTTGAAGTACTTGAACGTGGCCAACATCCCCAGGTTGACCACCAGGCTCAAGATCAGCAGCGCCTTGCGCTTCTTCTTATCCTCCGTCCCCGCCATCCCCAGGCCGATGAAGTAATCCACCGCCGTCGAGAAGATGATCAAAAAGAGGTACTGGAGGTTCCAACTGGCGTAAAAGATGTAACTGGCCGCCAAGAGAATCAGCAACCGCATCATCTGAAAACGCGCCAACAACCAGAACAACACAAAAACGACGATCAAAAAGACGCCGTACTCAGCCGAATTAAACAACATGGCAGAATCAAATCTCTCCAAAACGCGGCGAATCTCAGCCCCGCTCTCTACCCCGAAACCACACAAACAGCAAGTGACCGAGCGGAGCTCGGTCACGGTTCGCGGCGCTGCGCTTGCTTTCGGTTCGGTCGCCGGCGCTGCGCTTGGCTTCCTTGTGGTTCGCCTGCTGCGCAGGCTTTTGGTGCGGTCGCTGCGCTCCCTTATGGGATTTGTGATGGGTTGGGTTCTTGGCTTCGCCGGTACGAGTGGGGCATTGAGGCGAAATTGCTCCGTTTTTTGGGGGTCGGATGGGGGATGGTGGAGATTTGGGGGCTTTCCAAGGGGGTTTGTGGGTGGGTGGCGGTGGTTTGGAGGGCTTTCCAAGGGGTTGGACGGCTTTTGTGGTGTAGGCTTGGAGGGCTTTGCGGTGGACTGTGGGGCTTTCCAAGGGAGCTGGGGGAGGGTTGTGGGCCTGGGCTCGGTATTTGGGGCGAAGGCAGGCGGCGACAGCTCGCCTGCCTGAGTGGCCCTCCGAGTTTGAAGACCAACGCCATTGTCGCCGACAAAGGTCGGCAGGAAGGCGAGCTTCAGGCGCTGACTGGCCGCCTGCCCTGCTGTCCCTTGTGGGCGGAGGCGGTGCTGGCTCTCAACTTCCAGGGCCGCTCAGCGGGGCGAGCCTCGCCGCCCACCTTCGCCCTCACCGGACCACTGTCGACGCTGGTTCTCAAGTTCGAGGGCCACTCAGCAAGGCGAGCTTCGCCGCCCACCTTCGCCCCAAAGCTCCAAGGCCGCTCGGTAAGGCGAGCTTCACCGCCTGCCTTTGCCCCAAAACTCCAAGGGCGCTCCCTCGCAAAGCCCTCCAAGCCTCCACCAAGAAGGCCGCAGCCCCTTTGGAAAGCCCTTCAAGTCTCAACCACCGACCACAAACCCCTTGGAAAGCTTAAAAAACCTCCACCAACCCCCATCCGGCCTCCAAAAGTGAAAGCACTTTCGACGAGATGACGACACCGACCGGCGAAGCGAAGCACGATCCACTCATCGCAATCGCTATAAGCAAGCGAAGCGCGCGAACCAAAAGGGAGCCAAGCGAAGCGCCGGCGACCGAACCAAAAGCAAGCCCCGCAGGGGCGCCGCGCACCGAAAGCGCAGCGCCAGCAAGCGAACCGCTCTCAGCGCCCCGCGCTGAGAGCTCAGCCGTGCCGGAGTTCGACTTTGCCGTCGGGGTTGTCGATCTTCAGGCCCCAGACGCCGCTGGAGGCGGGGACGTCGATTTTGGGGGTGTTGGTGTTGATTTTGACGCCACGGGTGCCGATAGAGAGGACTTCCATGGGGCAGACCTGGATGCAGATGCCGCATTGGATGCAGGCGCTGTTGCCGTTGTGGAACTGCTCTTGTTTTTGGGCAAAGGATTGGACGGGGATGCCCATCTGGCAGTAGCGGGTGCACTCGCCGCAGCCGATGCATTTGTCGTTGGCGTCAATGGCAATCTTGGAGAACCACTTGCTCATCCACTCCATCCAGGCGCGCAGGGGGCACAGGAAGCGGCACCAGACGCGGTTGCCCAGGTAGGGGTAGAAGGCGACGCCGACGACGCTGGCCAGCCAGAAGTCGACGACGAGCTTGTACCACTTGTTGGCAAACTGTGTGGCGTCTGGTGCGACGACGACCTGCCACATGTCAAAGCCCACCAGGATGGTGATGGGGACGGTGAGGACGAGGATGATGGTGCCGAGCCACTCGGCTTGCTCGGCGGTCTTGCCTCGGGGGGCCAGGTGTCGCCAGAAGTCGCCGAGGGTCTCTGCCAGACCGCCGCAGCCGCAGAAGTAGGAGCAGAAGCGCTCGCCGTGGAAGCGGACAAAGAGCGGCAGGATGACAAAGGAGACGGTGACGCCGATGACGATCCACATGATGGCGGTCGAGCCGGTGCCGCCCCATAGGGGTCCGTCAAGGATGGATTCTTTCCATAGGGGCCAGGGCACGCCGAGGGCGTAGAGGCGCCAGGGCCGGTCCATAAACAGGGGTGCCAGCAGCTCGGGGACGCCAAATAAGAGCGTCCATTGGAAGCCGATGAGACACATGTAGCGTATCTTCTGGGTCTTTAGCGGGTATTTTCTGTAGGCGACGATGCCAAAGATGAGGATGAGGATGGAGTAGATGACGGTGCCCCAGAAGGCGCCGTTGACGGTCCGCCAGCCCAGGTCAAAGGTGACCGCGTCGGGGACAAAGCCCAGGATGTCGTCCTTGCCAAAGGGGTAGAGGACGTCGCCAAGGATGCCGCGCAGGTCATCGGCCTTCTTGATGACGTAGATGAGGTAGGTGATGAGCGCAAAGGAGATGATCCAGGCGGCGCGCTTGAAGGTCATCTGGCCTTCAAAGTTGATGCCGATCTTCTCCAGGAAGGGCTTGGGCAGCTTGGTGCCGATGAAGACAAAGACATCGTCGTTGGGGACCTCTATGGTCTCCTCACCGCGCTTTAGGACAACGGCGTCTTCGCGGATCTCGACCGGAGAGGTGCCCATCTCGGCCCGTATGGAGCCTTTTTGGATGAGGGCGTCGATCTGGTCCTGGTTGCCTTTTTTGGCGCGCGAGAAGCGGTCTTTACGGTAGGAGATGGTGACATCGGCGCCGGACTTGGCGCAGGCCACGGCGGCCTCAACCGCCGAATCACCGCCGCCGACGACCATGACCTTGCGGTCTTTGTGCAGGTCGGGGTCTTTGAGGTTGTAGGCGACCTTGAGCAACTCTTCGCCGGGGATGCCCAGCTTGTTGACGGAGCCGCGGCGGCCAATGGCCAGGATGACGCGCCGGGCCTTGTAGGTGTTCTGGGCCCCCGGCTCGGCGCTGTGCTCACCAAGCGAGGGGTAGTCGGTCATCAGACCGCCGTCGCCGACCTTGGTCTGGATCTCAAAGATGCCGGCGGTCTTCTTGATGTTGACGACCTCTTCGGGCTGATGAAGCATCAACCCCCGGTCCTCAACCTCCTCGGCCCAACGCTCAATGAGGTCTTCCTTGTGGGAGTCGTCAAACCAGAAGTTGCCACGCGACTGGATGGTGCGGGGCTCGGAGAAGACGAACTTGGCCTTGGGGAAGTTCTGGATGGTGTTGAAGGGGCGCTCTTTTTCAAGCAAGAGGTATTTGGCGCCCGCCTCTTTGAGGTAAATCGCCGCGCCGATGCCCGCAGGGCCCGCGCCAACCACCAAAACGTCCAGGACATCGTCGGCGACGTTGTCGGTCGATCCACCCAGGTCCTTCTTGAAGACGTGCTCGGCGACCTCATAGCCCTGGTTGATGGCCACCTTGATGATGGGGGCGTCGGCCAGATCGCCGACAATATAAAGCCCGCCAATGTTGGATTCCTTGGTCCCCGACAGCTCCGGCAGCTCACGCACGCCCAGCTTCGGGGAGAACTCCAACGACACTTTCAGGATGTCTACCACACCCATGATGGATTCTCTCCTCCGTTTTATCAGACACGGGCCCTGGTCCGATTCTCGCCCGCGTCCGCTTCAAACCTGCCCCGATAACCCCACGTTCATATGGCAGGCTTTTTTGACACTCTTATCAAAGAAACACAGCCAAGGCACATACTGGGATCGCACTGGAACACGCAGACGCAGCGTTGTTGCGCGGCGCGTCTTTGAGACGACACTCGACACTGCATCGGCGCCCTCTGGCGAGCCCTTGAACCAGGCCTGGCCTGTGTATGCTTCTTGACCAAACGCATGCTACCTTGTCGCGCACGCTTTGGGAACAGGGAGCGGCCAGATGCGCTGGTCTTCTCCCAAACATGGAACACCCCGATCAATCCAGGCCGAACGTTGGCCAACGGGTCGTGGAGCATCAAATGTTGCCTTCAGGGTCATGGTCTCACATGGGGAAAATGCACCGACGCGCATTTTGGCCCAATGTGCGCCACCTGCGGGTCCAAATGCCTGTGGGGAACCTTCAACGACCCACTGCATTGTTTGAACGCTGGCACTGAGTGGACCCCATGGCTTGACTCGCTGCCACCAACTGAGGCAATGGGTCGTTTCACCTGTGTGTTTCGGGCATTGTCTGACAATTGGAACCAAACTTCGACAAATGTGCTCAAACACAGGTCAAAAAACGGTGCGCAGGCGACATTGCTTACGCATCGACGACACGACGTTGGAACCCGCGCAGCGTTGAACGACGGGACAATCGTTAAACGCTGACAGGGCCGTGTGTGACAGGATGAGCACAGCCTACTGTCCCAACGTCCATCTGGGCGTTACAAAAGCAGGTCAAAACCGGGGGGACGCTGCACCATCCCCCCTTCAGGCATCAGCGCCCTTACCCGGGTTTGATGCAAACCCCGGCATGGAGGCCGGGCAGTGAGGACACGTTGACAGTGACGACCAAGGCAACGCAGAGCACTGGCATCCTTTGGATGGGATGGATCCTGGCGGCTGTGTTGATGGGGTTGTGTGCTTGTGCGGGGGACCCATCGTCTCCCGATGAAGGCGACAACACCACAACCAACCCACCCGCCGCCGAGCCGCAAGACAAGGACGGCGAGCCCAAAGCCGCAGACACCACCGACAACGCGGGCGATGATGGGCCAGCTAAGGCCAAGGATCCCGCCCCTGATGTCGCCAAAACGCCCGAGAAGGACCCACCCCCAGCTCCCAAGGACACCCACGGTCAGATTCGCACGGCGCAGCCCCTTGAGGGCATCGGCAAGCCGCTGGACTTCCTGGAGTTTGTGGTCAGCCACTGCCTGGTGGACGAGTTGGACATCACCGAGTACGCGGTGGGCTGGCGCAAATGGTCCAGACGCACAGGGTTCAGACCCAAAACCGGGCCAGTGCCCAACACGGGACGCCACAAGCGCCTGCCGGAAGGTTCCCAAGCGGCCAAAAAACGCGCTGAAGCGTTGCGCAAGGCTTGGAAGGAAAACCCCCGCAGCCACACGGTGGACTGCATCATCGACCTGCCGCGCAGGGACTGCGAGCTGTGCCGGGGCAAGGGCGCCAAGCGCAACGCCTACATCGCCTATCTGCCCAAGGAGCTCATCACAGCTCCCGAAAAGGTCCGCTCGATCCTCTTGCTGGTCCCGGGCGGCAACGGCGGGCGCACGCGCTACTTCCTGACACCCATCCCCAATAAGACCATCTGGGACTCCATGTCGGGCGGCTTGGAGGTCCAGCGCCACACCGACGAGTTTTTGGCCAACAACCCCGGCACCACGCCCCCCATCGTCGTGGCCCTCAACAGCGGCGGGTGGCTCTCCATCAACGGCAACGTCGAGTTCCTCACCCACGACATGCCCACCCACATCGCCCAGACCTACCTGGGCACCTCGGACCTTGGCAAAATCGCTGTGGGCGCCGACGGCATCAGCTCCGGCAGCCGCTCCATGATGCGCGCCTACGCCCACCGCCCCAAGGCCCACAACACCGTGGGCTTGACCTGCATGCACTGTGGGGGCAGAAAAGGGGGCTTCCAGTTCGAGGATGACTTCCTCGTGCTCAACGACACCAACAAGATCTTTGACTCCTGGCGTCAGCGCGCCAAAGACGACCTGCTTCACTTCCGCTTTGCCATCGGCAACCGCGACAAGTACTGGTCGTGCAACCTGGACATTCACCAGCGCCTGGTCAAAGAGAACATCATCAAACCCAGCGATCCCCTCTATGAAAACTGCCGCGGCAAGGAACACCCACGCAACTGCGACACGACCTGGGAGGACTTCTTCCTCTACGATGGTCAGGGCCACCACTACGGCCTCTTGCTCGACTCCTGGGTCCCTTCCCTGCAATGGCACATCGCCTCTCTCCACAAGGCCGTCCTGGCCATGGATGGCCCCCGACGCTGACCCACCGGAGCGCCCCCGACCATGATGATCGTCCGACACCACCGACCCGACAACGGACAGGGGTGGCGGCTTGACCTCAAGCAGTGCCACAACCCCAACACGCTCGTCCCCGGCCGCAGACCTCTGGTCATCATCCCCGGCTACGGCATGAACGCCTTCATCTTTGGCTTCCACCCCACCGGAATCGCCATGGAGCGCTACCTGGTCAACCAGGGCTTTGAGGTCTGGTCGGTCAATATGAGGGGGCAAGGCGCCTCCGAGCACCTCCACGGCCCCAAAAAGTACGGGTTCAAAGAGCTGGCGCTGGTCGACCTGCCCTGCATCTTCAAGACGGTCCTTGAACACACCAACACCGGACAAGACCGGCTTGACCCCATTGGCTGTTCCCTGGGCGCGGCGCTGACCTACATCTACCTCTCACACCACCTCCAGGACCACCCCATCGGGACCATGGCGGCGGTCGGCGGACCCCTGCGCTGGCAAAAGGTCCACCCCCTGGTCAAGGTCGCCTTCACCTCCCCCAGGCTCGCCGGGGCCATCCCCGTGCGCGGCACACGAAAAATGGCCCGCATGGTCCTTCCGGTCGCCAAGCGCATGCCAGCGCTCCTGTCGATCTACATGAACGCTCGTCAGATCGACCTGGGCCAGCCCGACCGCCTTGTTCAGACGGTCGAAGACCCCGATCAACGCCTCAACAGACAAATGGCGCACTGGATCAAAGGCGGGGATTTGATTGTCTCGGGGATCAACGTCACCGAAGCGCTCAGGGCGCTCAGGTTGCCGCTCTTTTGCGTCTACGCCAACGCCGACGGCGTTGTGCCACCGGCCACGGCCTCGTCAATCACCCAGGTCATGCCGCGCAGCCACGTTGAGGTCCTTGAGGGCGGGGACAAGACCACGCCGTGCGCTCACGCGGATCTCTTCATCAGCCGTCAGGCGCAAGAGAGGGTCTTTGAGCCTTTGAGCCGCTGGTTTGCTCGCCACGCAGCCCCCCAGACAACATCAGCGGTTGGCGGTTGACCCTCTCCAGGTAGACCTCCAACGTGCCTTTTTGAGCGTGATACTGGCGCTCAAAGCGCTGAGCACGGCTTTGCCATTGGCGCCACACGCCTTGCTGACCCAGTTGATGGGCCATGACACGCTTGAGCAGCGGCTGAGCAAACGAGTACCTGGCCCCGGCTCTGTAGGAGCCGCCGACGCTCTGGGTGCGCTTGAAGAGATCGGCGCGCACCAAAGACTCCAAAAGCATGTCGAGCGCGTGCCCATCGTCAACGCCGTGGTCCTCGCGCACCATCTGAATCAACGTGCGCGGCATCGGCTCTTGCAAGACCGTGCACTGGCGCATCAGACGCTCCAACTCATGGCCCAATCGGTGGGCTTGGAGGAGCTTCGAAGCGTCGTTGTAAAACCGCTCCATGACCTCTTCGGGCAACGGCAAGACCCCTTGGAGCGAAGGGCTCAACCCCAAACCGCCCGCCGTGCGCACCAAGAGCCGCTCACGGCACAACTGCCGGGTCAACGCTTCAAGGTACGCGGGGTTCCCGCCCGATTGATGGGCCAGCAGCTCCAGCAGCTCCATGCTGACCACCTCTTGAGACTCGTCCTCCTGGTGGCGCCCAAGCCCAATAAAGAGCCGGGCCATCGTCTCCACCTCAGAGACCGACAGCGGCGGCAACGAGCGTGGCAACACGCGCTCATAGCGGCGGTTGAGGGCCAGCAGCCAGCGCGCAAAGGGGCTGTGCCCTCCAAGCGACTCGCGCAAGACCGATCCCAACACAACCACCGCACCGCGCCCTGGGACCATGGCCCTGGTGAGCGCATCCAAGCAGCGCCTGAGTTCGGCGCTGGCCAGGTGCAGATCGTCCAGCGCCAGACAGAGCACCCCTTTGTGGGCGATGTCCATCAACACGCCCGCCAGGTGCCTCTCCCAACGCTCAGGACCGTCGCCTTCGGGCGCCAGCAGGTGCTCCAGCGCGGCGCGCCTT
>CAKZKQ010000545.1 GCA_937123825.1 uncultured Pseudomonadota bacterium | reverse complement strand
AGCCCTTCAAGTCTCCGCCACCGCTCATCCGACCTCCAAAAAACGAACCAATTTCGACGAAATGCCCCACTCCGACCAGCGAAGCCAAGAACCCAACCCATCGCAAATGCCACAAGGGAGCGCAGCGACCGCACCACAAGCAAGCAAGCGCAGCGAGCGACCGAACCAAAAGCAAGCGCAGCGCAGCGAACCGAAAGCAAGCGCAGCGCCGCGAACAGCTCCCGCAGGGAGCCATCGGTTGGCGTCGGAGCCCTGGTGTGTCTTCCTTTTCAGCGGGCAGGGCCCGCTGAAAAGGAAGACACACCAGGCGCCGACGCCAACCGATTGGTGGTGCATGCGAGGGTGCCGAGGGGGGTGAGGGCGCAGGTGTGGTGGGTGCCGGCGGTCAGCGTGGTGAGGGGACCGGGAAGGGGGGTGGATTGGCCGTAGGCGTTGTCGCCCCAGCAGACCATTTCTTGTTGGATGTCGAGGGCGCAGCAGTGGCGGTCGCTGCAGGAGAGTGTGGTGAGGGGGTGGGGGTGTTGGGGCGGGGTGGTTTGTCCGTTTCGGCCGTCGCCCCAGCAGATGGGAGCGCCTTCGGTGGTCAGGGCGCAGGTGTGGGCGCCGGCGGCGCTGATGGCGGTGTATTTGCGGTCGGGTGGGGAGGCCTGGCCGAAGTTGTCGTCGCCCCAGCAGGTGACGGTGCGGTCGGTGCGCAGGGCGCAGGTGTGGAAGTATCCGGCGGTGATGGTGGTGAAGGGGCCGGGAGGTGGGGAGGACTGGCCGAAGGTGTCGTGTCCCCAACAGACGGCGTCCTGGCTGCGGTTGAGGGCGCAGGAGTGGGCGCTGCCCGCGGTGAGGGTGGCGGTGAATGGGCCTTCTGGGGGGCGAGCCTGACGGTGGTCGTTGCGGCCCCAGCAGGCGATGGTGTGGTCGGCGCGCAGGGCGCAGGTGTGGAAGCTGCCGGCCTGGACGGCCTGGTAGGTGCCGGGGGGGACGGTGGATTGGCCGATGTGGTCGCCGCCCCAGCAGACAACGGTGCGATCTGGGGTCAGGGCGCAGGTGTGTCGGTCTCCGGCGGAGATGGCGGTGGCTTGAAGGTTGTGGGGCGGGTTGGCCTGGCCGAGGTTGCCGCCGCCCCAGCAGGCCAGGGTGTCGTCGTTGCGCAGGGCGCAGCCGTGGAAGAGTCCGGTGGCCAGGGACTTGAAGGTGCCTTCGGGGGCGGAGGTCTGGCCCGAGGAGTTGTTGCCCCAGCAGGTGGTGGTGCCTTCGGTGGTCAGGGCGCAGGTGTAGTCGCTGCCTGCGGAGACGTCCATGAAGGGGCCTTCGGGAGGGCTTGCCTGGCCGTGGTCGTCGCGTCCCCAGCACAGCAGGCGCCCGTTGGCGCGCAGGCCGCAGGTGTGCAGGTCGCCGGCGCTGATTTTGATCATGCTCAGGGCTGGTGGGCTGGACTGCTCGTGGGCGTCGTTGCCCCAGCAGTGGGGCATGCCGTCATCGTCGAGGGCGCAGGTGTGGTAGGTGCCTGCGCTGATTTGGATGAAGGTGCCCTGGGGAGGCGACGAGCGCCCGTCGTCGTCCACGCCCCAGCAGGTGACGGTGCGGTCGGTGCGCAGGGCGCAGGTGTGGAACTCCCCGGCGGTGATGGCCAGCATCGGTTCCTGGGGGGCGGATTGGTCGTTGTGTTCGATGCCCCAGCAGTGGGGGAGGTTGTCGTCGGCGTTGAGACCGCAGAAGTGGAAGTCGCCTGCGGTCAGCGCGGTCATGCGCTGGTCGGGGGCGTCGGTTTGGTTGTAGTCGTTGCGGCCCCAGCAGGAGACGCGGCCCTCTGTGTCCAGAGCGCAGGTGGATTGGTTGCCCAGCGCCATGGTGCGCCAGGTGCGCTCGGCGCAGTCGCAGGCCATGGTGTCTTGTGGGTCGCACTGCCATTGGCCGGTGCCGCAGGTGCCGCAGGGGTCGCCGACCAGAGCGGTGGTGTCGCTGCAGGCGCTGCAGGCGTCGAGCGCGTCGTCTCCCTGGTCGTCCTGGCAGAGCATCTTGTTGGGTCCGGCACATTGCCACTGGCCGGTGTTGCAGGTGCCGCAGGGGTCGCCCGGCTCGACGTCGATGAGGCCGCAGCCGCCGCAGGGATTGAGGATGCAGGCGGTGCGGGTGTCCTGGGGTGGTGGACGCTGGGCGTCGGCGGAAGTGAATGGGGCGGGAGAAGGGGGCGCGGCGGCGGTGTCGATGGGGTTGGATGGTGAATTGGGGCTGTCGCAGGCCTGCATGATGGGCAGCCCGAGGAGCAGGGCGCCTGTGAGGGCCATGGTGAGCAGGGGGTGTGGCCGCTTGGAGGGGGTGGGGGAGGGCGGTGAGTTCCGTTTCACTGCCCTTGCCTGGTGGTCACCATCGGTTGCCCCGTGCGCGTCTGGTGGCTTGCTGGGGGTGATGGTGTGCATCGGTGCCTCCGTTGGGGGCGAAGCGGGTGGGCTTCGTGCGGTTTGGGGCTGCGGCGTCGCTCATCAACCAATATAAGGTCTCCTTGAGGGGATCGGCAACGGGGGTTGTGCCGTTGGGGCCTCTGGAAGTCCTTTGGGCAGGCGGCAGCGCGTGGTTTTGTGGTGTCGTGCAAGTGCCTTGAACGAACATCATGGACATACGTGGGTGGGGCTGACTATGGTGGATTTCCTGATTGTTTGGATCCTTGGAGCGGCGAGTTTGGGCGCCGATGTGAAGCAGGAGAGGTTGTTTTGAGCCAGGTGATGTCTTTTGGAGAGTTTGAGCCCACCATCATGGACAACGAGGCGTACGGCGCCGCGGTCGATGGGGTGTTGGCGGATTTTGAGGCGGCCACCAATGCCCAGGAGCGCCGCGCGGCGGTGCAGCGCTGGGATGAGATGGTGCGCCAGACGGTCAGCTGGGAGTCCTGGGTTTACATCCGGTTCTCGCAGGACACCACCGACCCGGTGGCCAAGGCCAACAAAGACAAGTTGGACCGGGTTGGCCCCGGTTGGGTGGCGCTGGAGAACAAGGTCAAGCAGGCGCTGAGCCAAAGTGAGCACCGCCATGAGGTGGAGCAGTGGCTTGGCGGGCATGTTTTTGACATTTGGGCCGGGGATCTGGCCGCCTTTGAGCCCGCCATCCAGGAGGACATGGCCCAGGAGTCCAAGCTGGTTTCTGAGTATATGCAGTTGATGGGCGGGATGAAGATCCAGTTCAAGGGCAAGGACCTGAACTACGCGGGGCTGATGAAGTTCCGCGAGGACCCCGACCGCGACGTGCGCTACGAGTCCAACAAGCTCTTGTGGGGCTGGGTGGCGCAGCATCAGGCGCAGTTCGACCGGATTTTTGATGATCTGGTCAAGCTCCGCCACGGCATGGCTCGCAAGCTGGGCTACGACAACTACATCCCGATGGGCTACCACCGGATGAAGCGCGCCGGTTACGACCAGCACGATGTGGCCCGCTTCCGCGATGAGATCGTGGCCAAGGCCGTGCCGTTGGTGGGCAAGCTGCGTCAGGTGCAGTCCCAGCGGCTGGGCATTGAGAAGCTCATGGCCTGGGACACCAGCCTCTATAGCCCTGGGGGGAACCCGGCGCCCAAAGGGGACGCGGCCTGGATGAGCGCGCAGGCCCAGACCATGTTTGAGGGCCTCAATGGCCAGATGGCCAGCTTCTACAAGATGATGAATGACCGGGGGCTGCTGGACCTGGAGACCCGCGATGGGAAGTCACCGGGCGGTTTTTGCACCTTCATGCCGGATCTGGCCGCGCCGTTCATCTTTGCCAACTTCAACGGCACCTCCAACGACGTGCGCGTCTTCACCCACGAGGCCGGTCACGCCTTCCAGTCCTGGTCCTGCCGGGACGCCTCCATCATGGATTACGTCTGGCCGTCCTATGACGGCGCCGAGATCCACTCGATGAGCCTGGAGTTTTTGACGTGGCCCTTTATGGACCTCTTCTTTGGGGACCGCGCCGATGAGTTCCGCTGGAACCACCTGGCCGGGGGGCTGACCTTCATGCCCTACGGCGCCATGGGCGACCACTTCCAGCATGAGATCTACGCCAACCCGGACGCGTCGCCCGCCGAGCGCCACGAGATGTGGAAGGCACTCGAAGAGAAGTACATCCCGGGCACCAACTGGGGTGACATCGAGGTGCCCGCCGCTGGCCGCCGCTGGTTGATGATCCCGCACCTCTTCCACACGCCGTTCTACTTCCTGGATTACGTGCTGGCCTACACCTGCGCGTTGCAGTTCTGGGTGCTGTCCCAGAGCGACCTGGAGGGGGCGATGGAGCGCTACGTGGAGATTTGTCGCCTTGGCGGCAAGGCCCCGTTCCCCAAGATCGTTCAAACCGCCGGGATGCGCTCGCCTTTTGAGGCCGGTTGCCTGGACGAGATCGCCGCCGCCACCGAGCGCTTCCTTTTCCCCTCCTGAGCGATGTCACCAAGCTCCAAGCCGCCTTGAGCAGGCGGCTTGGGCGAGTTCTTGCGGCTTTTGGGCCCGCAATCCTCTTGTGGTGCCCCCTTTCTTGTCTGTGTTTTGAGCGACATTTGATCTCTTTATGGGCGTGGGATGGGGCGCTGTGCATTTATTGCGCCTTTTCTTCAGGCCGTGGGTCTGTGCGTCGATGAAGAGAGCCAGGTTGGTTGGATGCCCGCCGTCGGTAAGCGCCCTTGTTGGGTCGTGGTTGGCGGGACGACTGGTTTGGAGACTGCGCCGTGGCCAAGGAGGCCTCGGTCGTCGCCAGGGCCAGGCTGCCATGGCGCGAATGGAGACTTCGGACAGGGTTTTGGGGCCATCAGGGCGGTTCCAAAGCGCGTTTGGGGTTGGGCGCCAAGAGGGGCCTGGGCGCTGGCGTCAAAGGGAGAGGATGCCGTGCTGACACCGCTGAACATGTCCACTGAGACAACGCGCGAAGAGATGCTTGATGTGGTCTCGACGCTGGACCGACAGGTCTTTGACCTGCTCTCGCTCTTGAAGGCGGGTCGGGCGCTCTTTACGGAGTTGAACATTGAGGGCATCTGTCAGCTCTTGATCGCCATGGTGCGCGAGCGCTCGGGGATGGAGCAGGTGGCCATCATCCTGCACTGGCAGGAGAGCGCCCAGATGAAGGTGGCGGCCCAGACGGGGCTCAGCGATGCCACAGCGAACCTGAGTTTCCCGAACACGGACGGCGTCTTGTGGCGGTTGCTGCGCAGCGGCGAGCCGTTTTCGGTGGTAGACAGCAGTGGGTCGCCGCGCTTTCCGGAGTTTTTCCGACGCCACGGGTTGGAGGCGCTGGGCGGCGCGTTTTGGGTGCCGCTGGTGGTCGGTGACCGGGTGGTGGGCGTGATTTCGGTGGGCGGTCCGGGGTTGGAGAAGGTGCCCACGGCCGAGGACCATCATTTTCTGCACATTCTGGCCTCGCAGGCCGCAGGCGCGCTGGCGACGGCCAAGCTCTATCAGTCGGTGGCGGTGGCGCGTCGGCAATTGGACCGCTCGCTGCACAACCTCTCGATGTTGTTTGATGTGACGCGTGCGTTGGGGGCGATTTCGGACCTGACACGCTTGTTGAAGCTGATTCTGGAGCGCGCCTGTGCGGCGGTCGGGGCCGAGAAGGGCTCGCTGATGCTGCTCGATGAGGCGACCGACGAGTTGGTGATTCGGGTGGTGCGCGGTTTGCCGGACAAAGAGGTTGAGCGCAAGATCAACAACGGCGAGATCGAGTGTCGGCGCTTTCGCCGCGGCGAGGGCGTGGCGGGGAAGGTGATTGAGCTGGGTCATACGATCCGGGTCAATGACGTGGACCGGGCGCAGGACTTTAAGAAGAGCGATGGGTCGCACGTGCAGTCGATTTTGTGTGTGCCGCTCAACGTCGATGAGGAGATCATCGGCGTCATCAACATCACCAACAAGAACGACAACCGGACCTTTGAGAAAGAGGACGAGTCGATTTTGGAGGCGCTGGCCAATCAGGCGGCGGTGGCGATTGCCCGCACGCGCTTGTACGAGGCGGCGATCACCGATGGTTTGACGGGGCTCTTCATTCGCCGCTTCATCATGCACCGCTTTACCGAGGAGCAGCGCCGCGCCAAGCGCTACAAGACGCCCTTGTCGGTGGTGATGTGCGACATTGACCACTTCAAGAGCGTCAACGACACCCACGGCCACCAGGTGGGCGACGAGGTCATTGTTGAGGTCGCCCGGGTGTTGAGCCAGGGGGTGCGCGAGGACATTGACATTGTGGGTCGGTATGGCGGCGAGGAGTTTATGGTGATTCTGCCGCAGACGGCGCTCGATGGGTCGGTGCAGGCCGCCGACCGTGTGCGTGAGGCGGTGGAGGCGATTGAGGTGGCGCTGCCCGATGGCGGGACGTTGAAGGTGACGGCCAGCTTTGGCACGGCGGAGTTCAACCAGGACGATCCGAATGAGACCATTGAGAGTTGTCTGAAGCGCGCCGATGACGCGCTCTATGACGCTAAGCGAGGTGGCCGCAATCAGGTGTGTCGGCGCAGACACCCTGATGTTCCGGAGACGGCGGCCGCGCCTTCCGAGCCTGAGGCCGAGGCCGAGCCCGAAATCCCCTCTCAAACAGACCCTGTCGTGCCAAGCTGATGCCTTTGCGAGGTGTCTTTGCCAAACGCCGCGTGCCCTGATGGGTGCGCGGCGTTTGCCTTTTCTTGGGGGGATTTGTGCGAGGGGGCGTCTTTGGCGCCGCTTTGCGGGGTTGGTGGGGTTCTTTTGGAGGTTTTGGGGTTGGTTTTTGTGGGGCGGTGCGCTTCTTTGTGCGCGCGTGACTGGAGCCCGTGTTTTCTGGGCGCCGTGTTGTGCCGTGTCACCCCTTTAAGGACCGCGTTTCCGAACATAGATTTGATGCCAACCCCACTTTCGAGGTTCCTCCCATGGCCCTGACCCCTTCGACGATGCTGCCGCTTGGCACCAAGGCCCCGTCTTTCTCGCTGCCTGACACCGACAATGGACAGACCGTCTCTTTGGCCGATTTTGAGGGCAAGGACGCGTTGGTGGTGATGTTCATCTGCAACCACTGCCCGTACGTCAAACACGTGGCGCCGGAGTTGGCGCGTTTGGGCAAGGACTACGCTGACAAGTCGGTGGGTTTTGTGGCCATCAGCTCCAACGACGTGGCCAACTATCCCTCCGACAGCCCCGCAAAGATGAAGGCCGAGAAGGCCCAGTGGGGTTACACCTTC
Organism: uncultured Pseudomonadota bacterium; assembly: GCA_937123825.1. Classification (GTDB taxonomy): domain Bacteria; phylum Myxococcota_A; class Bradymonadia; order Bradymonadales; genus CAKZKQ01. The sequence continues at coordinate 9,435 of CAKZKQ010000545.1, read as the reverse complement.
CCCTACCTCTACGACGAGACCCAGGAGGTGGCCAAGGCCTACAAAGCCGCCTGCACCCCCGACTTCTACGTCTTTGACGCCAACCAGGAGCTGGCCTACTGCGGCCGCCTGGACGAGACTCGCCCCTATCGCATCTCGTCTGGCAACTACGACGGTCGCGACGGCGGCCCGCACGGCAAAGATCTGCGCGCGGCCATCGACGCGCTGCTTGGCGGCGGCCGTCCCAGCGCCGACCAGTCGCCTTCGGTCGGTTGCAACATCAAGTGGAAGCCCGGCAACGCGCCCAACTACTTTGGGTGATGGATTTGGAGCGTTCGATTGGTTTGTCAGGGGCAAAGAACCCATGGGTTTGAAGGCCGCTGGGTGAACCCAACGCTCCCGTTCCTCATCGGGTCAAGGCGAGCGGTCGGTGATGGCTTGTGGAAGGCTGCCGGCTGCGAGCTTGGGAAAGACCCTGGTCATGGATAAAGATGTTTCAGCAAGACACCCCGCAGACTTTGCCGGATTCTCCCGACGCGCTGCGCCAGACGCTGGCCGGTCAGCGCTACATCGCCGATGAGACGCTGGCGACGGTGGCCTACCTGGCCATCGCCATGCGTCGCCCGTTGCTCATTGAAGGCCCCGCCGGGGTCGGAAAGACGGAGTTGGCGCGCCAGTTGGCGACCGCCTGCGGCATGCCGTTCATCCGGCTCCAGTGCTATGAAGGGCTCGACGAGTCGAAGGCTCTCTACGAGTGGGCCTACGCGCGCCAGTTGCTCTACATCCAGTTGCTGCGACAGCGTGTGGACGCCCTGACGGCAGGCTCTCAGGACCTGGGCGCCGCCATCGAAGCCATCGGACAACACGAAGACGCCTTCTTCTCCGAGCGTTTTCTCATGGCTCGCCCCTTGCTCCAGGCCCTGCAAAGCCCCGACGGCGCGCTGCTGCTCATTGACGAGGTCGACAAGTCCGACCCCGAGTTTGAGGCCTTCTTGCTGGAGTTTCTGGCCGATTTCTCGGTCACCATTCCGGAGTTGGGCACGCTGCACGCCCAGGTGCCGCCGATTGTCGTGCTGACCTCCAACGACCAGCGCGACTTGAGCGACGCCCTTAAGCGGCGCTGCCTCTACCTCTACATCGACTACCCCGAGCCCAAACTCGAAGCCGCCATCGTCGCCGCCCAGGTGCCCGAGGCGGGCGAATCCCTGCGCCGCGAGGCGATGGCCTTCATCAAGCGCGTGCGCGGCCTCGATCTGCGCAAACCCCCCGGCATCTCCGAGACCCTCGACTGGGTCCGCAGCCTCCAGGCCCTGGGTCTCGACTCGCTCGACGGTCCCGAGCTGCGCTACACTCTGGCCGCGCTGCTCAAACACCGCAGCGACCTCCAGCGCACTCTGAGCGCCTTGCTGGATTGAGCACCAAGTCCACTGGACCGCCACCGCCCGGACGGATTGAGTCATGAAGCGCCTGCTCGCCGATTTCTCCCACACCTTGCGTCAGGCTGGCGTCCCCGTCAGCAGCGCCGAGACCCTCGACGCCGCCCGCGCGCTCGAACACCTCACTCCGCTCGACCAGCACGCGCTCTACCACGGCCTGCGCGCCACGCTTGTGAAGTCGCTGCGGCACCACGACGCCTTTGACCGCTGCTTTCAGCTCTTTTTTGACACCCATGAGGCCCAACGCGCCGGTCTGCACATCGCGGGAGGTGCTGATCCGACCGCCAAAGACCCATCTGACGGCCAGGATACCGAGCTTGATGATGCCGAGGGTTCTGGGGAGCTTTCCAACCCGTTTAATACGGCGCAGGCGGCCCGAGAGTTGGAGGAGCGCTGGGAGGCGCAGCGCGCGGCGTTGCTCGACGATGCCCCTGAAGAGTTGACTGACCCTGGTGACATCGCCGCGGCCAAGACGTTGCGCGACGCTTTGCTGGCCTTGCTTGATGACGATGATCCGGGGGTGCTGGCGGCGTTGGAGGCGCTTGGCAGCGGCGAAATGCCGGGGGGGAATGATGAGGCGCGGGATGGGGAGATTTCGGGGCTGTGGATGTTGAGTCAGCGGCTGCGCGCCATCATGGTGATCAAGCAAATGCGCGAGGCGCTGCGCCGCTTTGTGACTCAGCAGGCCACCGGTGATGCCACGCGCGATGCGGTGGCCAGGCGGTGGTTGGAGCGGCGCGAGCGGCGCTTGAGTCAGGCCAGTCAGTGGATGTTGGACGAGGCGCCAAGGCGCGACACCCGTGTTTTTTCCCACACCGAGCAAGAGGGGTTGCGGGGGCGCGGGTTGGCCGAGTTGTTCTGGCGAGATCGAGAGCGGCTCATTGAGTTGATGCAGCGGCTGGCGCGCAAGCTGGCGACGGTGCACAGCCGTCGTCAGAGACGTCAACGTCGCGGTCAACTCGATGTGAAGCGCACGCTGCGCGCGAGTTTGCGCACAGGCGCGGTGCCCATCAATCTTCATCATCGCAACAAACGTGACCGCAAAGGGGATTTGGTGGTGCTGGCCGATGTTTCGGGCTCGGTGCGCTCCATGGCGCAGACGACGCTGGCGATGATCCACGCGCTGGCGGGGGTTTGGAGTCAGTTGCGGGTCTTTGCCTTTACCGACGACATCATCGACATCTCGGCGCGCATTGACCATTACGACCCTGAGGAGGTGCTGCGGCGCGTGATGACGACGCCGCTGGTGCAAAGTCCGGTGCCGTCCAATTATGGGCGCGCGTTTCGCCGCTTTGAGGCCGAGGTGGGGTCGCAGCTTGGTCCGCGCACGACGCTGCTCATCATGGGGGACGCGCGCAACAATGGTCACCTGACCGAGCATCGGCTTGTGGCCCGTTGGCAAAAGCGCGCTCGGCGCGTGTTGTGGCTCAACCCGGAGCCCGCGGAGTTTTGGGATTCGGGCGACAGCGAGGCCAGCGCCTACATCCCATTTTGCACCGAGTTCCACGCCTGCCACACCTTTGGCCAGCTTGAAGACTTTGTCGCCTCGCTTTGAATTGCGTTGCGGGTTCAGGTGGTTATAAAACTCAATAAACCTGATATGGACCCAATTGGGGTCGTTTCAGCCCCAAAATGATAAACCCAACCTTTGGCTCACCCACACACCGCCTTGCGAGGTCAACATGACACAGGATGCTGCTCTGGTTCCGATTCCCACTGTGCAGCGCAAAGCTGCCATCGTTCATGCAGCCGCGCGTGATTACACCGGTTCGGTTTCGGTCAAGCCCATCGACCCGTTTGATCTGAACAGGACGATCTTCAACACCCTTGAGGGGGCGATTCCTCGGATGGTGATGCAGTCGCGCATCGCCAAAGAGCCGACCTGGCGGCAGAACGTGGCGCGGGACATTGACGGCCAGTATCAGACTTTGGCGGAGCAAGAGCCGCTTCCCGAGGTGGATCCGCTGCTGCTGCGCTTTCTGAAGGAAGAGTGCGACTTTGACGTTGAGCACGCCGATGGCTCCTTCCTGGACCACCTTTACTTTTGCTATGAGTACAGCATCCACCACTATCCGACCCAGTCGGCGCTGGTGATGTTGCTGCACTCCATCCTGGGCACGGGGACGAACACCTTTGCCATGGAGGCGCACAAGATCCCGACGCTGAAGTCGCTGATGCCCGAGTTTGATTGGGGGCACGTGTCGGCCTTTCCATCCATGCTGCGGCTGCTCTATGACATGAAGCTGCGCCGTGAACTGCGCGACAACATGCACCGCCTGGGTGACCTGGACGGCATCCGCCTTCACCGCGTCATCGACAACAAGTCGCTGGAGATGAGCGCCGAGGACTTCTGGATTCAACTCAACTACCAGTTGATCCACCTGGTGGATTTCCTGCCGGTGTCCAACTGGACCATCCACGCCAACGAGACGGCGTTCATCGTCTTCCGCGACCTCTACGACCTGCTCCAGCGCGCCGGTCGCCTGGAGGCCAAGCTGAACTACACGCCCGCCAGCGGCCCGCGCAGGCTTCAGGACGAAAAACTCACTCTGGTGGGCTGGTTGGCCAGTTGGATCCCGGTGCCGATTGGCGAAAAGATGGCGGCCAGCTCCATCCACCGCTTCTCGTCGCGGATTGGCCACAGCATGGACTACGAGTTGCTCTGGCGCACGGGCGCTTGAGCACCGTCCTCCACATCACATAAAGAAAGCGCCACCCAGCTTGATGCCTGGAGTGGCGCTTAAATCAACGCTCTTGATGGCCATCCAAAGAGGCCGGTTTTGGCCGCCTTTGGATGGCTATTTTTGTATGTAAGCCAAAAGAAAAACTCAAAGAAGCCACGGGTTTGGGGCGAGCAATGATGAGGTCCAGGGGCCTCGGGTCGAGCGCAGCCATAGCAGCGCTATTGCAAGCGAGTCACGTGGCTTATGGGGCCATCAGGGCCGTCCCAAACTAGGGCCAGACTGGGAGTTCGGGCAGCGGTCCGCGCGATTCGAGCAATGAGGTTTCGGATTCGAGGGTGCCGGGCAGCTCGGCGTCGCTCCAGTTCTGGGCGACTTGGGGCAGCAGCGGGAAGGGCAGGACGACGTTGCGGTCAAGGAGCGTGCCTTGGCGTCCGCCTCGGTCGCCGTCCACAGAGTCGCTGGCGCGGGTGATGAAGCGGCCAAGCTCGGTGAAGCTGCCCTCGGGGATGTGCGGGTCGATGAGGGTCAGGTAGAGGGCGCCCAGTTGGCCTTCGACGTGCACCAACTCCATGAAGCGGCCCTGGTGGGGGAACTCGCGGGTGCCCACCGTGGTGATCTCCCAATAGCCGGACTGGCCGTCGTCGCCGGGCTCGCAGCGCGGATCCTCGGGGCCGTGGGCCTCGCCGTCGGGGCAGATGGCCAGGATGCGGTTGGCGTGGTTGTGGCCCGCCAGGTGGGCGATGACCACCTGGGAGTCCGTCAGCATCTGGCGGAACTGGCCTTCGGAGACCGCGGCGCCTTCGGGCGGGTTGAGGATGTTTTCGTCAAGGAAGGCCCTCAGCAGCGGGTTGTTGCCAATCAGCAGGTCCAGCAAGCTCAGGCTTGAGGCGGTGACGATGGAGTCCGAGGCCTGGTGGGTCATGACGACGACCGCCACGCCTTCTTCGCGGGCCCGCTCCAACTCCTGCTCAAGGAAGGCCACCTGGTCAAAGCGCGGGTTGCCGACCTGCTCCTCAATCAACTCTCCGTTGGCGTAGGGGCGCGCCAGAATCCCCGAGGGGCCGCCCTCAAGCGGTCCAAGCGACAGAGAGATGATGCGGACCGGCGCGCCGGGGACGGGGTCGTAGGTGTACCAGGCGGTGCAGTCGGCCACGTTCTCCAGGGTGAAGCCATGTCCGACCGGCTCGCCGCCGGTGTCGTGGTGCAAAGAGACGTAATCACACACGTCCATGCCAAACCGCTCCGGGTCGGCGTCGACCTCCAAGGGCTCCAGCGCCTGGAGGGTCTCCTGGCTGGGGAGTTGGTCAAGCTGGAAGTCGTCGGGGTTGATGCGGAACGCCGCCCGGTCCTCGTGGGGGAACCATGCCGGGTGCAGGTCAAAGGTCGATGGGGCAGGGATGGTCAGCCCAAAGGTCAGCAGCACGGACTCCAGCTCAGTGCGGATCTCGTCATCTGCCCAGACCGCGTCCACCAGCGGATGGGGGAAGTTGCCGTTGATGAGGATGTCGTGGTTGCCAATGGTGCTCAGCCAAGGGGTCCCCTCGCTGAACCCGGCCGCCACAAACGGATCATTGGGGTCATTGTCCGGCCCCGGAACCACGTCGTCACGAGGACCGCTGTCCGAAGAGACCTCGCCGCCCTCCATCAAACTCACAAACCACGCCAACTCGTTGGCCTGCCCGTTCTCAATCAGGTCGCCGACGATGATGACCGCGTCCAGCGGCCGGTTTTGCTGGAATTTGTCCGCCGACTGCACCAGCGCGTCCATCAGGTGCGGGATCATCTCACCCTGCGGCAGGTAGGCCGGGAGGGTAAACCCGCCGATGTCCACCGCGTTTTTGGCGATCTGGGACGGGGAGTCCATGTCGATGAGCTGCGGGTCGGCGATGACAAAGCCGTAAAACGCCGACCGGCTCCCCTCGGGCAGCGCGCCAGCGGTCCACGCCACGTCACCGTCTGGCATCGCCAACTGGTCCCGCAAGAGGTGCGGCTCGCCGGGCTGCGGGTAGACCTTCCCAAACTCCTCAAGCGGCGCGCGAGGGCGGCCGTCGTTGCTGAGGTAGTCCGTAAAGCCGTACCTGGGGCGCCAGGTTTGAACAAGCGTTGTGACGACCTCGTTGCCGACGCCTTCGTAGTCCTCATCAAAGGCAGGGTCGGGGTCCAGCGGGATCAACTCCGGTGGCTCTTGCTCATCCTCCATGTCTGGCGGCACATCTTCGGCGATGTCCTCGGCCTCGTCGGCGTCCTCCTCGACGTCTTCAACGCCCATGTCGGGGATGCCCATGTCGGCGGCGTTGTTGGGCGCCTGGGTGTTGTTAGTGTTGCCATCGTCGTCGCCACAGGCGAGCAGACCGAAGAGCAGGAGTGGTAGGAGGGGCAAGAGTGGTTTTTTGATCATGGGGACCCTGATGGTTGCTTCATGCGTTTGTCACGCAAACGTCATAGACGATTTCAATAGTAGGTTTGGGGTGGGGTGAGTTCAAGCCAACGGGTGCTGGGATGATGGAACAGACTGGTGCGCGATATGATTGGAATGGACGAGCGTGTTTCGATCAGAAGAGGATTGAAGGGCACGTCCGCGGGGTGAGGATCAGGATGCGGGTGGACGGGGGAGAAATGCGCATGGGCTGCATTTGTGCCTGGGGTGGTTAGGCGCTGGCTTGGGGGTGGGTGATGAATTCGACCTCTTCAGGGGCCACTTCGAAGCCGAGGTTTGCTGGGGGGCGCTCCAGTGCTTTGTCAAAATCAACCAGGCCATACACGTCAAAGAACTGGTCTTTTTTGCTCAGGTAACTCGTGGGGAGTTCCTGGATGGACAATGGGGTGCCTGAGAAGCCTTTGGAGCTGGACTTGTAGCCGTCAGCGGCCAGCCTCCACATGGGCATGCCGGGCAGATCTTTGCGGGTGATGAGCATGACGGTGTGGTGGCCCCAGACCCAGGTCCATTCTCCGTTGCGTTTGCGTTTGGAGGACTGGCCCATGAAGAGGATTTCGGGCAGCTCGGCGCGTCGTTCGTAGAGTTCTTTCCAGCCAAAGCTGTCTTTGGGACATGGGTGGCCGATGAGTTTGCGCGAAGAGCCGTCGGAGGGGACGTGTTGGGTGAATTCACCAAAGCCGTAGTGGCCATAGGATGAGCCTTCGACGGGGTGGATGCCGAAGCTGGCGGTCAAGACCCGTGTCAGGCTCACCATACCGCCGGCCTGGGCTCTGTTGAACTCGGGCACGCGGTAGATGAGGCAGAGCATGAAGTAGGTGAAGGGGCTGCACGTGAAGGCGTTGGTCATCGGCGTGCGCTGCGATGTGTAGGTGGTGCGTCCAAGCCCATTGGCCCCGATGGTGACGACCATGGTGTTGTCTTCTTCAAGATAGAAGCCCCGGCCTGGGCCATAGCCGATGTAGGGGGATCTGTTTTTGAGGGTGTCGACGGCCCAGAGCAGGTGGTTCCAGACGTCATCGGGGCATAGGCGCGCGGTGGTGTCGATGGGTTTGGCGGCGACAGGATCGCCAGCGTCGTCAAACTGGCGGCGGCCGTTGGGGACGACGTTCATCGCTTGTTCAAGGGCGCCCCATGTTTGTGGTCCGCAGATGCCATCGGTCAGGAGCATGTTCTCGGATTGGAACCCACAGACGGCTTCGTTGAGGCGAGGACCAAAGATGCTGTCGAGGGCGCCGTAGTAGTGTTCGAGGGCCCGGAGCCAGCTTTGAAGGGTGAGGACCTCGTCTCCGCGATCCCCTTTTTTGAGCGTCTTCATCACGTCCCTTTTTCTGTGGTGTGGTGGGTATGGAGGTGCTCTTCAGAGTCCCGGCGGTTGAAAAATGCACGTCCTGCCTTCAACCCGGATTGGTAGAGCATATCGCTTCGCTCACGGGTCAATTCAAATTCGGTGGTTCCCACGCCGAGAGTGGGGATTTCAATGGTGCGATTAAAATTGATTTGTCGAATGGAGTGTTGATCGTGAGCCTCCATCATGGTGAGCGCCATGGCAAGCCCAAAGGTGACTGAAGATGTGATTTCATGAAGAGGCTTTTGAGCGGATTCGATCAGCTGGTAGCCAAAGGTCGGCAGTGTTTTATTGTTGTTTTGAGGATCGAAAAGCCAAACAGGATAGTTGCTTAAAAGGCCGCCATCTACAATGAAGTGAACCTCTCCGGACAAATCTTCAAGGCACACTGGCTCAAAGAAAAATGGCAAGCTCATACTCATGCGAACAGCCGTGGCAACTTCAAAGTCGTCTGGATTGATGCCAAATTTTTGTATGTCGCCAGGCAATATCAAAAGCCGACCTTGAGAAATATCAGAGGCGATGACTTGAAGTTTATAGCGCTGGCATGGATCTGTGGCTTCGGGGTCGGATATGAGATCGCCAAATGTGCGGACACCGCGTGCGAGCAGCAACTCTCGGAGCCAATGTTCAAAGAATTGACCAAGGTACTGACCGTATTTTTTACGGATGCTTCTGGTGGTGCCTATGATGGGGATATTGGCAATGGTATTTTTGTCCTGGAAGTCTGTGTAATCCAGCGCATCCATGATTTGTTTGAGCTCGGCGGCGTTGTAACCCGCGGCGATGAGCGATGCGACGATGGCCCCTGCTGATGTGCCTCCTACGTTGGCGAAGGTGTATCCGGCTTCTTCGGTCGCTGCGATGGCGCCGACAAGACCGATGCCTTTGACGCCGCCGCCTTCGAAGACGGCGTTGATCTTCTTTTCTTTGGGTTCTTTGGACATTGTGTGCTCCTTGGCTTGCAATCGTTCCCCCTCCAGGGCGCTGGCAGTGAAGGGTCAGGCTGTGTGTCGAAGCATGTCGATTGGCGCTGAAGTTGGATGCGCCCTGTGCCCATCGGATTCGAGTTGGAAGGTCTGTGTCGATGTGACCGGTGAGCGAATCCGTTGAGGTCGACCAGCATGGGCATCAAGGGGGGGGGCAATTGCTTTGGTTTTATGCGTTTTGGTGATGTTGTTACATGGTGCTCTGGGGGGTTGTGATAGTTGTGGGTTTTATTGGCTTGATAAAGGGAGCAGGGCGCTTGGGCTAAGGTTCAGTTCAGCTCCTTTTGTCCCGCTTGGAACCATTGGTTTTCTGGGTTTTAGTGGCGGCAATGCATGTTAAATAATTGCTCCTTTTTGCAGTGCTGTGGTGATGGCGCAGCTGTGCTTTGACAGAGAAGGCCCCGAGGTTTTGAGCCTTTGTGCGCATCAGAGTTCACATGGTTTTTTGTCCGTGTGTGCTCCCTTTATGGGGGCGGTGACCACGGTCAATAGAACGGGGCGCTTAAAAGTTATCACCACACAGGGGTATGGTATGATGGGCTGAAACCAAAGGAGAGGCCCAGAA
>CAKZKQ010000544.1 GCA_937123825.1 uncultured Pseudomonadota bacterium | reverse complement strand
GGCAGAGTGCGGTCCGGGGCTGGAGTGCGTGGGGTTGGTCTGTGAGCCCACCCAGCGGCCTCAGTTCAGCGATCAGGAACGGCGCGATGTGGGCTTTGCCCCGCCGGAGCGTCCGCGCGACGCAGGACCAGGCGAGCCAGACTTGCCGCCGCCGGCCGATGTGCCGCCGCCGCAAGAAGACGTGCCGCCGCAGCAAGACGTGCCGCCCGACATGCCAGACGTGGACGAGCCGCCGCCGGGCTTGCTGTGCAACCCTGGGGAGCGTCAATGCGCGACCAACCTGGAGATCCGCATCTGCGACATGGACGGCCAGCGCTTCTCGACCGAGCAGTGCGCCCAGGGCAACTTCTGCCAGGGTGGCCAGTGCGTGCCCAGGGCCGATTGTCAGGACGCCGACGGCGATGGCTTCAACGCGGGTCCGGATTGCGTGGGGCAGATCGACTGCAACGACGACAACCCTCGGATTTTCCCCGGCGCGGCCGAGCGCTGCAATGGACTGGACGACGACTGCGACGCGCGGCCGGACGAGGACACGCAGCAGCGTTGTTCGACGGCATGCGGGACGGGCTTTGAGGTCTGCATCGACGGGCGCTTTGCGCAGTGCTCGGCGCGTCAACCCGAGCCAGAGATCTGCGGCAACCGCCTGGACGACGACTGCAACGGTCAGATCGACGAAAACTGCGCCGAGTGTGAGCCGGGCACCTGTCCGCAAGGCGAGCTTTGCGTGGATGGGCAGTGCCGGGAGGCGCCGCGCAATGAGTGCCTCTTCCAAAACCAGCCTTGCGACCCGTTTGTGGGCGCGGACACCCGGGAATACCAATGTGTGGACTTTGCCGGGGGCGACAACGGCCTGTGCTTTGGACGCTGCCAGCTTGGGGCACAGGACCCCGACGCCACCTGCCCGGAGCCGGGCTCGGTCTGTGCTTTTGAGTTTGACGTGGGCGACGGGCTCTGCCTGCTGGAGTGCGACCCGGTGACCCAGACAGGGTGCTTTGAAGACCAGGGGTGCATCGCGCTGAGCGACACGGGCGGCTGCACGCCGACCGGGGACGGTGAAGAGGGCGAGGTCTGCAACGCCTTTGAAGGCGTCTTTGATCAGTGCGAAGCGGGCCTGGTGTGCACCCAGTTGAGCCAGAACACCGAGACCTGCGAGCGGCTGTGCAACCCGTTCAGCACCCTGGAAGGGGTCCCTTCGGTCTGCCAGGGCGAGACGGCCTGCTTCAGCCTCGACGAGACCTTTGGGTTCTGCGTGGACTCGCTGGGCCAGCCCGAGGGCAGCCGCTGCCGCAACTTCGGCGGCTTTGCGATGTGCGAAGAAGACGTCTTGTGCCACCCCACCGGCCGCCGGGGGGCTGAGTGCCAGCGGCTGTGCCGCCTTGAGAACGGCGACGAAGACTGCATCAACGGCGGCCGCTGCCGCTTCAGCGACTTCTTCGGCAGCGACACCGTCGGCGTCTGCCAGTGACAGCGACAAGGCCTGGGGCGCTGCCCTGGGCTTGCTTTACACTCAAAACATGCCACGGGGGGTTGCAACATGAGCCTTGACCCATCGAAGCGCCAGATGGGGCTGCATCTGGCTGGCATCACCGCCTTTGTCGTTGGTTTGATGTCGCCCGGCAGCGCTCAGGCACAATTCCATGAGCCGCCCGGTCTTTGTGGTTGGTTCCTGGACCTGCCACAAGAAGATCCCATCGCGGTGGAGCTTCCCCAGGGGGCGCCGCTGATCATCGAAGGGGACTTCTGGACCAGTTGGAATTGTGAAGGGCAAGAACCCGACGACGCCTACATCTTGACTCGCCATGGCGACGACACCTTCATCCCCGGCACGCTGGTGGCCGACGAAGACCAGGGCTTGATCGCCTGGTTTCCAGATGAACCTCTGGAGATCGGCAAAACGTACACCGCCGAGCTGCGCCACAACATCGACCCCAACGGCAGCGGCTTTGAGCTGGAGATGCGGACCTTTGTCTTGACGATCACAGGGGATCCGCTGCCAGCAGCGCCCGTGGCCGTCGACCTGGCGCTTTCAAACACGGGACGCTCAGAGGTCGCCTGTTGCCACGGCAATCAGGACGCAGATTGCGACATCGCGACGTGCAATGTGCGCCTACAAGCCGCCGCACAGGTCGATTTCGAGTCTTTTGAGGGTGACCCCAACGTTGATCCCAGGCGTTGGTGGGTCTTCACCCTTGAAGCGACGCTGGGTGAATCCGAAACACCACGGGTGCTTTGGGAAGGATTTTTAGAGGGCGACTCCATCGCCCGCTCGCTCTCCTCTTTTTTGGCCCCGCCATGGCCCCAGGAGATCTGTGTTCGGCTGCTTCAACGCAGATTCGATGAGGACACCGGCGTCGAGATCATCCCCTGGGTCTGCGCTGCTCCCCAGACATTGGTCGATGGGTTGGCGTGCACTGAAGACGCAGCCCCAGCGTGCTCAGAAGGCCCCGCCCCCCCTGAAGACGACACAGAGTCATCCAACAACGACGCGCCGCCGCAAGACCACAACGACCCTCCCGCATCTGACGAACCGGCCGAGGCCGATCTGGGGCGCAGCTCCCGCAAAGCCGTCGGCTGCCAGACCCTGCCCTTGTCTGGACCCGACCTGCCCCTGTGGCCGCTGTGGGTGAGCGTCGCCATGCTTTGCGCGGCAGCTTGTCGGCGTGCGCGAAAAAGAGCGTAAGAGAGGGATTTTGCGCTGTTGGCGACATGGAAGGTCCTGCGCAATGGCCAGAAGCACCTCAAGGCGCGGAGAAGGCGTCGATTTTTGAGTCCAAGACGGGTATGGTGGCCGCCGCACCTGCGGTTGAACGGGGGATGGCCGGGCTTTGTGATAAAGCACCGGGGCCGTCTCTCGGATCGACGTTGCTTTCGCAGCACGGACAAGGTCGGGCGCGGCGATCAAAGCGGATCGGCGACGCGTGACCTGGCGCAACCACCAAGGCCATGACGACCACAGCAGCAGAATCCATCCTGAGCGGACTCAACCCCGAGCAGCGCGCCGCCACGACCCACGTCGAAGGCCCGCTGCTGGTGCTCGCCGGTGCGGGCAGCGGCAAGACCCGCGTCATCACCCACCGCATCGCCTACATGCTCCACCTGGGCATCCAACCCCACAACATCCTGGCCATGTCGTTCACCAACAAGGCCGCCGGCGAGATGCGCGAGCGCGCCGCAGGCATGGTGGGCAAGAAGATGGCCGCCCGGCTCAACCTGTCGACCTTCCACTCCATGGGCGCAGACCTGCTGCGCAAGTACATCCACCGGCTGGGCTTCCGCAGCCGCTTTACGATCCTCGATCAGGGCGACCAGATCCGGGTGGTCAAGGATGTGCTCGAAGAGTTGGAGTTCAAGCGCGACAAGCTCGACCCCAAGAAGATCCACGCCATCATCAGCCGGGCCAAGAACGCCTTCAAAGAGCCCAACGAGATGGGCGGCGCCATGCGCTTCAACCCACTGCTGCCCTACGCCCAAAAGGTCTACACCCGCTACGTCGAGGCCTGCCAGGCCTTCAACGCCGTGGACTTTGATGACCTGATCACGCTGCCGGTCAAGCTCCTGATGGAGCACGAGGACGTTCTGGAGAAGGTCCGCGACAAGTACCGCTACATCATGGTCGACGAGTACCAGGACACCAACGACACCCAGCTTAAGCTCCTGGGGCTGATCTGCCAGCCGCGCGTCAACCTCTGCGCCGTCGGCGACGATGATCAGTCGATTTACGCCTTTCGCGGCGCGGTCTCCAAGCACATCCTGGACTTTGACAAGCAGTTCCCCGGCGCCCGCGTGGTCAAGCTGGAGCAGAACTACCGCTCGACCTCGATCATCCTGCGCTCGGCCAACGCCGTCATCGCCAACAACCGCACCCGCCGCGACAAGACCCTCTGGAGCGCGCTGGGCGACGGCGAAAAGCTCAAATACTTTGAGTTGGACAACGAGGAGGAGGAGGCCAACTTTGTGGCGGCCGACATCAGCCGCCGCAAAGAGACGCTGATGAAGCGCTGGCACAACTTCGCCATCCTGATGCGCACCGCCATCCTCAGCCGCCCGCTTGAAGAGGCGCTGCGGGCCATGAACGTCCCCTACAAGCTCATCGGCGGCAAGTCCTTCTTTGACCGCCGCGAGGTCAAGGACCTGGTGGCCTACATGCGGGCCATGATCAACCCCGACGACGAGGTCAGCCTGCGCCGGATCATCAACACCCCGCGCCGAGGCGCTGGCCCCACCGCCATGTCCCGCATCAGCCGCTGGGCCGCCGACCAGCGCCTGCCCATGCACAAGGCCCTGCGTCGCGTCGACGAGATCAAAGGCGTCGGCCCCATGCTGAGGACCAACATCGGCGGCCTGATGGAGATGCTCGACGAGTTCGGCCAACGCTTCGAGGTCGAACCGCCCCATGAGGTGTTGGCGGCGCTCATCGCGCGCCTTCGCTACGAAGATTACATCATGGACAGTGAGAAATCGGAGAAGGTGGCGCGCATCCGGCTCAAAAACATCAAAGAGCTGGTCGCCTCCATGTCCGCTTTTCACGACCGAGGTGCTCCCGGCGGCCTTGAGGGCTACCTGACGCGCCTCACGCTCGACAGCAGCAGTCAGGACAAGGAAGAAGAGGACGGCGACGAGGTCATCTTGATGACCCTGCACGCCAGCAAGGGGCTGGAGTTCCCAGACGTCTACATGGTGGGCTTTGAAGAAGAGATCCTGCCCCACGCCCGCAGCATGGAGGCCGGGGCCGATGGGGACATCGAGGAGGAGCGGCGGCTGACCTACGTGGGCATCACGCGGGCCAAGCGCTCGCTGGTGCTGACCTCGGCGCGCAAACGCGGCCGCGGCCAGGCCGCCCGCAAGCGCAAACCCAGCCGCTTCCTGCACGAGATCCCCAAGGACCTGCTCATCAACATGGGCTCCAACCCGCACCTGCTGACCGAGGCGACCAAAAACGCCCGCAAGGTCAACCTGGCCAAACTTCGGGCCGTGATCTTTGACGATTGAGGCCGCAGCGGTCAGTCTGAGACCAGCAACACTCGGAATAGCGACCGCCACAAACCGGTATTGTACCAGGTCCACTGCGCGTGGCACCGTCACCGGACATCGACCAAACGGGCATCCAACGCCCCACAACCCCCTTGGCGTCAAGGACACATGTCGGCACGATCCAAAGACAAACTCGCCGCACTGACACGGCGGCAGGCGCTCGGCGGCCTGATGGGGCTGGGCGCGGCGCTGGCGCTGCCCACGACGGCGGCCTGGGCCATCGGCCCCACCAACAAGCTGACCATCCCCATGTTGGCCATCGGCCAGAGCTGGGACCAGCGCCCCAACGGCCTGCGCAAAATGCTCCAGGAGGTCGAAAAGCGCACCAGCATCGCCGTGGCCCCCCAAAAGGCCAGCGTCGATCTGAGCGACAAGCGCGCCCTCTTTGACTACCCGATGATCTTCTGGACCGGCCAGGGCAACTTTGCCCCCTTGAGCCAGACCCAGCTCGACAACCTGGCGCTCTACCTGAGCGCCGGCGGCCTGCTGATCGTCGACTCGGCCGAAGCCACCCTCGGCGGCGCCTTTGAAAAGGCCGTCAAGCGCGAACTGGCCCGCGCCATGCCCGCCAAGCGCTTTGTCGAGGTCCCGCGCTCCCACGTCCTCTACAAGAGCTTCTACCTCATCCCCGAGCCCGTCGGCCGTGTGGCCGTCTCCTCGCGCATGGAGGCCATCTTTGGCGAAGACCGCGCCATGGTGCTGCTGGGCGTCAACGACATGCTCGGTGCCTGGAGCCGCGACAACCTGGGCCAGTACGAGTTTGACGTCTTCCCCGGCGGCCAACGCCAGCGCGAGATGTCCTACCGCCTGGGGATCAACATCGTCATGTACTCCATGTGCCTGAACTACAAGGAGGACCAGGTGCACGTGCCCTTCATCCTCCGCCGCCGCAAGTGGAAGGTGGATTGATGCTCGACCTCTTCTCGGGGGATTACAACGAAAGCTCCCTGCTCTTTCTGGGGGACTGGGGCCTGTGGACGGTCCTGCTGCTGACCGCCCTGGGCGTGGCCGTGGTGGGCCTGAGCTGGTACGACCTGCGCGACATGAGCCGAGCCCGGCGCTGGACGCTCATCGGCCTGCGCACGACCGTCTACCTGCTGGCCGTGCTCATGCTCCTGGAGCCCGCGCTGGAGCTGCGCAACGTCACCAAGATCAAAAACCACGTCGCCGTCCTGCTCGACACCAGCCGCTCACAGTCGCTGCGCGTCACCGACGAGTTGACGCGCCACCAGCGCGCCCAGCAGGCTCTGGCCGACAGCGACGTCCAAAAACTCCTCACCACGCCCAACGACGACCACATCTTTGACCTCTTCACCTTCAACTCCGAGCTTGGCGCCACCACCCTGCCCGAGGCCATCCACCCCGACCTGACCCCCACCGGCAACAGCACCCGCACGCTGGAGGCCATCGAGGAGGTCGTGCGCCGCGTCGGACGCCGCGATCTGGGCGGCGTGGTGGTCATCTCCGACGGCATTGACTCGGGGCTGCTCGGCGGCCGCGTCAGGCAGGGCGAAGCGCTCGACCGCGAGACCAGCCAGTTCATCGAGCGCCTCCAGGCCCCGGTCCACACCGTGGCCACCGCCAGCGCCGAGGGACTCAAGGACCTGTCCATCAAGCGCGTCCTCTACGACGACTTTGCCTTTGTCCGCAACAAGATCAGCATCGACGTCGTCCTACACGCCATCGGCTTTGAACCCGCCCGCATCCCGGTCACGCTGCGCCGCGAAGGCAAGCTCCTGGCCACCCGCGAGGTCGAGATCGGCCCCGACGCCACCGAGTACACCGTCACCTTTGAGTTGGTCCCCCAGCAAATTGGCCGCGAGATTTACACCGTCAACGTGCCCCCCTACAGCGGCGAGGCGCTGCTGGAAAACAACCGCAAAGACTTTGTGCTCAAGGTCATCCGCGACAAAATCCGCGCCCTCCAGGTCGTCGGCCAGCCAAGCTGGGACGTGCGCTTCTTGCGCCAGCTCCTTAAGCGCAACCCCAACGTCGACCTCATCAGCTTCTTCATCCTGCGCACCAACGAAAACGCCCAGTTGGCCCCCAACAGCGAAATGTCCCTCATCCCCTTCCCCACCCGGGAACTCTTTGAGCAGGAGCTGGGCAGCTTTGACATCGTCTTCTTCCAGAACTTCAACTTCCGCCCTTACAACATGAGCCAATACCTGCCCCGCGTGGCCGACTACGTCCGCGACGGCGGCGGCTTTGTCATGCTCGGCGGCGACCTGTCCATGACCAGCGGCGGCTACCACGGCACCCCCCTGGCCGACATCCTCCCCGTCGTCCTGCCCCCTGAAGGCCCCCGCGAAGCCCTCATCAACCCCGACCCCTTCGTCATGAACATCACCGATGCGGGCGCCCGGCACCCCATCACCCAGTTGGCCTTTGACCCGGCCACCAACCGCGAGCGCTGGAGCCGCCTGCCCACCCTCGAAGGCACCAACACCACCCTCGGCGCCCGGCCCGAAGCCACCGTCCTGGGCACCCACCCCCGGCTGACCGTCGGCGGCAAGCCCATGCCCACCGTGGCCGTCTGGGAAGTCGGCAAGGGCCGCTCCATGTCCGTCACCACAGACTCTACCTGGATGTGGAGCTTCCAGAACGTCGGCAAAGGCAGCACCAGCCGCCCCTACAGCACCTTCTGGAACTCCGCCATCCGCTGGCTCATCAAAGACCCCGACCTGAAGCTCCTGCGCGTCGAACTGGACTCCACCTCCGTGGCCCCCAACACCGACGTCCCCGTCCAACTGCGCGTCTCAAAACCCGACTACACCCCCGCCCCCGGCGTCGAAGGCGTCGTCGAAGTCCTCTTCCGCCCCCTCGAAGCCCTCAGCGGAGAGACAGACACCCTCAAGCCCCAGGTCCTGAGCAACCAGGCCTTCACCACCGACGACCGAGGCCGCGCCGAAGTCACCCTCCAAACCCCCAAACCCGGCGCCTACACCGTGCGCGCCAGCGCCAAAACCGAAGCCGGCCAACTCATCGACGAAGAAATCTTCCTCGTCACCCTCGACTCCCAGGAACTGCGCTCCATCGAACCGCGCCAGGACCTGCTCGAACAACTGGCCGCCGCCGGAAACGGCAAACACATGCTCCTGCCCGACTTCACCCTCGACCTCGACTACCGCGAACCCCGCGTCGTCCAGGTCAACCGCCGCAAACTCATCGACCTCTGGGACACCCTCTACGTCCTCATCATCATCTGCGGCCTCCTGGGCGCCGAATGGACCCTCCGCCGTCGCTGGGGCAGACTGTGAGCTCTCAGCGGGGCTGAGAGCGGTTCGCGGCGTCTGCGCTTCGCTGGACTTGCTTTTGGTTCGCGGCGCCGGCGCTGCGCTTGGCTTGCTTTTGGTTCGGTCGCTCGCTTTGCTCGCTTCCTTTTGGTGCGTTCGCTGCGCTCACTTATGGCGTTTGTGATGGGTGGGTTCTTGGCTTCGCCGGTACGAGTTGGGCATTTTGGCGAAATTGGTTCGTTTTTGGGGGTCGGATGGGCTGTGGTGACGGCTTGTGGGGCCTGGGTGTTGTGTTTTGAGGGCTGGATGGGCTGCGGAGGTGGCTTGTTTG
>CAKZKQ010000543.1 GCA_937123825.1 uncultured Pseudomonadota bacterium | reverse complement strand
GACAACCCCCCCCACCGTGCTGCTGACCGGTTGCCCCGGCTTCGTCGGACAGCGCCTGCTGCGCAAACTGGCCCAGAACCACCCCGGACACCGCTTCGCGCTTCTGGTCCAGGAACGTCAAATCGACGCCGCCGAGCGCGATCTGGACACGCTCGGCGAGCAGATCGAAGGGTTCTCTGGGCGATGGGAGCTGGTGGTCGGTGACATCACCGATCGCAGCCTGGGCCTGGACGCCGACGAGTATCAAGCGCTGGCCCAGCGCGTCACCCACGTCTGGCACCTGGCGGCCCTCTACAACCTGGCCGTCGAAGAACAACTGGCCTACCGCGTCAACGTCGTCGGCACGGCCAACATTCTGGACTTCTGCAAGGCCTGCGGCGAGCACTTCGTGCGGCTCAACTACGTCTCGACCTGCTATGTGTCGGGCAGCCGCGAGGGGCTCATCCGCGAGGTCGAACTCGACGAGGGCCAGGGCTTCAAGAACCACTACGAGTCCACCAAGTTCTGGGCCGAGGTCGAAGTCCAGCGCCGCATGGATGACATCCCCACCGTCATCTTCCGCCCCGGCATCGTCGTGGGCGACTCCAAGACGGGGCAAACCGCCAAGTACGACGGCCCCTACTACATCATGCGCTTCATCATGCGCCTGCCAGAGCCCATGCCCGTGCCCAACATCGGCAAGGGCAACGCGCTGGTCAACATCGTCCCGGTGGACTTCGCCGTGGACGCCATGGCCGCCATCTCTGCCCAGCCCAACGCCGACGGCCAGATCTACCAGATCGCCGACCCCAACCCCATGCGCGCCCGCGACCTCATCAGCCTCATCCTTGAGACCATGGGCAAAGCCCCGCCGGTCGGCAAGGTCCCCTCGCTGCTGGTCGACACCGCGCTGCGGCTCGGCGCCGTGCGCAACCTCCTCGATGTCCCCCGCGAGGCCGTGGCCTACTTCAACCACAACGCCCGCTACGACACCGCCAACACCCTCGACGCCCTGGAAGACACCCACATCCGTTGTCCCCACCTGTCGAGCTACATCGATGTCCTCATCCATTACCTGGAGCGCTACCCCGATCACCCCGGACGCTGAGGACCCACACTCAACACATCCATCCGATCATCACAGCGCCCCCAAGACACACCCTCGACACAAAGTCCCCACACCAAATAGGCGTGGCGTGGGGTTTTCTGACCCTTGGTAATACCTTGTTGCCGCATTGTTCTTGCGGCCAGCACCATCCAAACCCATATTTATAACGTATCTGACAAACCCAACTTGTTGTCTCTGACCACAGGCCTTCGACGCGCCCATGGCCAATTCACACACCAAACTCCTTATCCTCGACATTGATGAGACGTTGGTCTTTGCCAACGCCAAACCCATCAATGGCATCCAACCAGACTTTGAGGTTGGCCCATACGTGGTCCACAAGCGCCCCGGCGTGGACAACTTCCTGCTGGCCTGTGCGCACATCTTTGATGAACTGGCCCTGTGGACCACGGGTTCCAACAGTTACGCCCATGCCATCGCGCGGCACCTCTTCTTAAGCCTCGACCTCGAACCCAGCTTTGTCTGGTGCAGTGATCGCTGCACCGCCGTGCGCCAAAGCCCCGATCGACCCGCGCGGTGGATCAAAGACCTGAAAAAGGTGGCGCGCCGCGGCTACAACCTTCGCCGCGTTCTGATGGTCGACAACTCCCCAGAAAAACTGCGCCGCCACCGCAACAACCTGCTCCATGTCCAGGACTTCAAGGGCAACCCCGACGATCGAGAGCTCCCACTGCTCAACCTCTACCTGCCCATGATCGTCAACCAAAATGACCTTCGCATACTCGACAAACGCACATGGCGCTCCCAGGCCACCGCGCAGGACTTCACCACCCCGCTGCCGTTGATGCCTCGCCCAACCCAGCCCACGCGCCCTGCACCGCCGTTGGGCGCCACCAACCTGGACGCCTTTTAAACGGCCCCCAAACCGACACAGCCCCAAACACAGAACCTCAATCGGGAGCCCCTGCGGCGCTGGCTTGCTCAAAGATCACATCGCGCTCAGTGGCAGGCTCAAACTCAAAGGCCGGTGCAAACTCAAGGCGAGATTGGGGCAAACCGATGATGGCCCCCTCTTCGAAGAAGTCCCCTTGTGAGTCCACCGCGCCGTCCACAAACGCGGGGTGGCCGTTGGGCTCACGGAAGATGTTGTAGCGGCTGAAGGCCTGACCGATGCCGCGCATCAACACCACGCCAACGCCCGTGCGCGGGTTGTCGATGTAGTTGTTGTAGAAGACCAGCTTGACCCCGCCAATGGGCATATAATTGTGGATCCGGGGCCGAAAGAGGTTGTGGTGCATCGAGACAAAGAAGTTGGTGGGGTCATCCTGGCAGCCATCGACCCCCAACTGGCAGTTTTGCAGCAACACTGAGTGCGACAGCGAGTCCCCAACAGAGCCTTCAAAGCGGTTGTGGCTGATGGTCAGGTAGCGCTGCTCGGCGCGAGAGTCCGAGGCGTCGATCTGCTCGTTGGCGCAGTACAAGAAGGTGTTGTGGCGCAACCAGACTGCGCTAAAGTCCCCGCGCAGCTGCACGCCGTCGTAAAAGTGGCCAATGACAAAGCCTTCGAGCAACACCTCATCGCCCAACATGAAGCCGTTGGGCGGGTTGACGCACTCACCGGTGCAGTCGCGCCCAAAAGGAGGCTCCTGGATGGCCCCAAGGACCTGCACCCCTTGGCCCTCAATCCAGGTCCGAGACACACGGGGCAATGGCTCAAGGAGCAAAATCCGTCGCCCCTCAAGCTCGCCCGACACCACCACCCTGGAATACTGCCCATCTTGACCGCGCTGTGCCGCCCACGCCAACGCCTCACGCAACGAACCCGGCCCGCTGTCATCGACGCTGGTCACAAGGCGCTGCTCGGCCCCCTCAAAGCGCGTCACGTCGAGCCCACCAAAGACCGCATAATCCCCACCCACTGGCGGCGGCGCAGGCTCCTGAGCGTCGGCGTCGTCTGGCGCCACATCGTCCACATCAACGTCCTCAAGGACGTCTGGCATCGGCGGCACGTCGTCCTCGGGAAGCTCGACGTCGTCTGGCCCATCCACATCCAACGCGGCGTCCTCAGGAGGTTCAATATCCTCGGGTTCGGGCAGATCCTCAGGCTCTGGGGGCAAATCGGGCATGTCGGCCGGGTCAGCGCCCCCACCATCCTGGGGCAGCGCTGCGTCCATTGGCTCGGCGTCGGCCTCGTCGCAATCCCCGCGCTCCTGACATCCGTCCGCGCCGTCTTGCTGGGGCAAAGCCTCATCGCTGGCGCACGCGCCGCAGAGCAACGCAAGGCATGAACACAGCGCCAACCACCGCTGCGCGCTTCGACATCCAATCATCACAACCTTCCCCACACCGTAGGCCCTCAAAACACTCAACGGACCCCTGCTTGCGAAGCGCGCCCTTCAACCTGCGCCCGCTCCACCAGCAGATCCAAACCAAAGGGGCTCGCAAAATCTACCTCGGCGCTCTCCAGACCGGGCTCCACGCCTTCAAACCAGTCTCCCTGGTGGTTGGCTGTGCCGCGCTCAAACGCCACCCCGTCGTCCTGGGCATCGGCAAAGATGTTGTGGCGGCTGATGACCTGGCCCTCATCCCACATCGCCACCATCCCCGCCCCGTCCTGCGAGCCCTCTATGTGATTGTTGTAATAAAGCAAACGCACACCGCCCAGCGGCAAACGGCCGTGGAAGCCAGCATCAAAGCGGTTGTGATGCATCGAGACAAAGAACCCCGCTGGATGATCCTCGCAGTCGTCCTCATCAAGCCGAGAACACTGCTGGAGGGTCAACGCGTGCGACGTAGAACCCTGCTGGGAGGCCATAAAGTGGTTGTCACTGAAGGTCACGTGGCGCTCTATGTCCGGCAACGTCAACCCCGCGTCCACCTGCTCATCGGCGCAAAACTTCAGCGTCACATGCCGCACCCAGATGGCCGTGGCGTCCTGCTTCATCTTGATGCCGTCGTCAAAATGACCCAGCGTCAAATTCTCCAGGATCACCTCCGCATCCAACACAAAGCCATCGGCCGGCCCCTGACACCCCGCACCGCAGTCGGCGTGGTAGAGCGGCTCCTGCGCCTGACCCAGGACCTCCAACCCGCTGCCGTTGATCCAGGTCCTGGAGACCTCGGGAAGCTCAGTGTCCAAAATGACGGTGCCACCTGCAATGTCGTCGGCCACCCCCACCACAGAGTAGAGCCCATCTTGCCCCCGCTGCGCAGCCCAGGCCAACACATCTCGCAGCGAACCCGGGCCGTTGTCTTCGAGGGTGGTCACAAGGCGCTGCTCGGCCCCCTCAAAGCGCGTCACGTCAAGCCCGCCAAAGACCGCATAGTCCCCCCCGGGAGGCTCGGTGGGCGGCAATCCATCGCCAGCGTCGGGTTCATCGTCCCCAGCGTCTGGCTCTGGAGCGTCTTCCACCACCGCATCGTCGGCATCGTCGCCCAGAACATCGCCGCCAACCACATCCTGCTGCGCCGGCACATCTTCAGCCGCCGTGTCCTCCTGTGATGAGTCCGCTGGGCCCTGGTCTCCAAGGCCGTCGCTCCCATCCAGAGCATCGACGCACGCGTCCGCTGGTGTGCAGCGGCCATCGGTCAGCGCCGCATCCGATGCGCAGCCCCCACCCCAAAGCCCCAAACACACACAAACCCATAAAGGCCAACCTTTCATAAGCGTGCCATTGTCCAAAAGAACCAGCGCCAGCCACTGCTCGGCGCCGCACCTCGGGATCAATACAAGGGCCGGGCTGTGAGCAGTTTCAAAAAATCATACACCCTCAACGCCACACTTGCCACGCACCACCGCGCCCGCAACCGGCATTGAATGCTTTTGCCCACCCACCAGAGCAAAAAAACCCGCGCTGGCATGCCAACGCGGGTCCCAGACCCGAAGAGCACCCCTCAAAGGTGCTCGCCCTGAATGTCTGGTCCACACACAACGACGGCCCTTGTTGGCATCCTGCCTCACGGATGTTGCCCAAACAGGCACACCCGACGCCGTCGTCCATCGTGGAGCGCGGAGAATCCTCACCGCGCCCACAAGAGGCCTTCCCTGGCCATCTTTGACAGACCGTGCGGAAGCAAAACCTCAGTGCGTGATCTTCGGCTCCATGCTCTTGGCCGCATCGACCCACTTGGCCACCACCGTCTCCGAAGGCACCGCGCGCGTCAGGTTCTTCTGGCCGTTGACCTCGGCCATCTTGGTCGCCAGGTTGCCAGCGTTGCGGTTGCGCAACTCTTTGACCGTGTCCACACCCGCGGCGTGCAGCAGCTCGGCGTACTCACCGGCCACGCCGCTGATCCGCATCAAGTCCGCCATGTTCGCCCAGGACAACACCAGCTTACCGCTGATCCCCGTCTCCTCGGCCACCTTCTGACGCCCCGCGCGACCGGCGCACTTCTCCAACAGATCGTCGGTCGTCGCGATGCCCACCTCACCAAGCTTCTGAGCGTAGGTGGCGCCAATGCCTTCAATGGTGTCAATCTTGTAAGCCATGATTCAAATCTCCTTGTCGTGATGTTGCGGCGCGCTGCGCCATGGAAAATTACAGCATGCACGCAAAAAGACAGCATGATTGTAATTTTGTCAAGGAGAAATCTGCGCAAAAACGGCAAAAGAGTGCCGCCGGGGAAGTGACCGTTGTATATCTATCGGGCGTGAGTCCCGAATGCCGTCATAAACAATCTCAACGGCCACTCCCCTGCGTCACCAGCACCCACCGATAGAGCAAGACGCGGGCCAAATGGACTGCACAGTCCAAATGCGGAAAACACGGGATCGCGGCTGAACAGACTTCTGTACAGTCGCATCGCTCAACTGTTCAGCGCACAGTGTCCAACCGCAAAAACAATCCTCAAGACTCAAAAACAATCTTCAAGAAGTTCTCCAGAAGGCGCTGACCCGCCGGACGCTTGCGGTTGTGGGACTCGGGATGAAACTGCACCCCAAAGAACGGACGCTCGGCGTGGCGAATGGCCTGGTAGGGCGAAAACTTCCCTTCCACAAGGACCACAAACCCTTTGGGCACCCGTTTGATCTCTTCGGCGTGGTACTCGGCCACAGCAATGCGTTGACCGGGCTTCCAACCTTTGAGCAATGGGTCTGCTTGCTTGACCGTCACCCACGTGGTGCCCTTCTCTCGCACCATCCCGTCGTAATTCGGCGCCCCGATTTCGCCCTTGATCGGCGCCACCTCACCGCCAAAAGCGATCGCCAAAAACTGATGGCCGCCGCACACCCCCAGCACCGGCACCTCAAGCCCGCGCACCAACGCCCCAACGCGCTCCAAATCTTCAGGTGGGTATTGCCACCAGGGGTCGCCCTGGGGCGAGAGCACCACGGCGCTGGGGGCCTTGTCTTGGTGGGATTGTGTCGTCCATTTGCTGTAGTGGATCACCTCGACGGTGCGCCCGGGGGCCAGGCGGCGAAGCTCGCGGGCCAGCTTCTCGACCGCGCGCGCGGGCTCGTCCTTGAGGTTGAGGTTGACCACCAGAATGTCCGGCCCACCTTTGGACTGGGCCCAGGCTGATGGGCCCAACGCCACGGACACAGCCGCCGCCGCCAGACCCTTCAAAACATCTCGGCGATGGACGCCATGGAATATGTGGAACATTGTGGACTTCATATGAATTGTGTCTCGATGGATGACCGTCGCTGGTGACGTCGGTTTTAAAGCAGATGGACGGGTTGGGACTCGACATCTGCACAAAGACAAGTCTACAACCCCTGGTCTGCGACCACAAAAGACCCTTTGGGGTGCCTACGCCTTCATGAACAACCCCGCTGACAACTCAACACTGCCGCCCAACGAAGACCCAGAGTCTCAGGCGCAGGATTTGCCTACCGGTGAAGACACCACCGAGGCAAACCATGAAGGCCAGCAAGCCCAGGATGAGCAAACCTCCAAAGGGGGTCAACGCTTCTGGGCCGCGCTGGGGCTGCTCTTTGTCATCAGCGTGGGCGTCGGCATCCTTGTGGCCACCAACCAGGAGCCCGCGCAAGAACCTGTCGAGGCCCCCGCCGCCCCACCCGAGCAGGAAAAACGCCTGGGCAAGCCTCTGCGGGCCGGTCTGGTGCGCGGACAAGTCGTCACCGCAGGTCGTCAGCCTTTGGCCAACGCCACCGTCACGCTCACCCCGCTGTCCCGACGCGGCAAACACCCGCACGGACCCCTTGAGGTCAAAACCGACTCACAAGGACGCTTCGCCGCTGGTCCCGTCGCTCGCCTTGGCCACAAACTCCAGGCCGAAGCCGACGGACACCTGGGACACACCATCGAGCGCCTTATCCCCGGCGGAGAACCCATCACCATCGAACTGCTGCCGGGG
>CAKZKQ010000542.1 GCA_937123825.1 uncultured Pseudomonadota bacterium | reverse complement strand
TGGCCCAGAGCCCGGCAAAGATCCGCCGCTCCTCCGAGATCGCGTCCTCCCCCTGGAGCGTCGCCCCATAGAGCGCCACCCGTTTGATGCCGCTCACCAAGGGCCGCTCCATCTTCCCGATGCGCTCGGCAAAGTCCCTGGCCTGCGCCAGCGCAGCCCCTGGCTCAGCGATCCGAGTGATCAGGCGCATGTCCAGGGCTTCCTGGGCGCTGATGGGTGCCCCCTGGAGCATGATCATCAGCGCGCGGTCATAACCCACGGCGCGCACCAGCCTGGACCCACCTCCCCAGCCGGTCGTGAGGCCAAAACGCCGCTGCGCCATGACCAAACGGGCCTCAGCGTCCATAAAACGCAGGTCGCAGGCCAGCGCGACCTCAAAGCCGCCCCCATAAGCGTCCCCATTGATGGCCGCGATCACCACCTGGGGGGCCAATTCTAGCCTCGCCAGGACTCTCCCCATCCTCCCAGAGAGCGCGCGGCCTGCTTCATGGCCCTTCAAGAGGGCAAATTGCGCCAGATCTCCTCCGGCGATGAAGCCCCCGGGGTCCTGACCGGTGATGATGGCCACAGAAACATCGGGTCTGCGCTCCAATTCGCTCACAAATTTGCTCAGGGCCTCGATGCAATCCAGGTCCAGGGCGTTGCGCACGTGGGGTCGGGTGACGGTAAAAATCCCCACGGGCCCACAAAACTCCATGGATGCCCTGCCATCGGCCAGGCTCTGGGTGATGTCGCGCTTTTTCATCGTCTCTGACGTGCTCCTACGGTGGCGATCTTCAATAGCCCAGGGTTGGCTGGACCTCGTGGGGTGGTTTTTGACCTTGGATGAGGGCGCTCAGCGTCCTGGCCAGCGCTGTGGCGCGGGCGATCTCGACCGTTTCGCCGTGTCCGGCGCGGTGTGGGCTCATCACCACATTGTCGAGCGTATCAAAAGGATGCTCGGCGGGCATGGTGTTGTCCCTGGGGCGGCCTTTGGTTGGGTATGTGTACCACACATCGAGCGCCGCCGAGTGGATTCGACGGTCGCGCAGCGCCTCAAAGAGCGCTTTCTCCTCCACCACGGCCGCTCGGGCCACGTTGACCAACACCCCATCGGTTCCCAAGAGGTCCAAATGGGAGGCATCGAGCATGCCTCGGGTCTCTTCGGTGTCCGGCACGCAGATGTGGAGCACATCGGCGCGCTTTAAACAGGCTTCCAGCGCCTGCGGACCATGGACAGGCACCCCATCAGCGCCCGGTTGCGGCCCGCTGCGCCGGATGGCCTCCACCTCAAGGCCCACAGCGCGGCACAAAGACGCCACGCGACGCCCGATGGCCCCATAACCCAGCACCAGCGCGCGTCTCCCAGCCAAGATCAGCCCTGGATCGGGGTTGTAGCGGGGCGTCCAGTCGCCCGCGCGCAGCGATTTGTCCATGGGCACCAGGCAACGGGCCGCCGCAAACATCAACGCCAGCGACATTTCGGCCACCGCTGGGGCGTTGTGGTGCAGGTTGTAGACCTTCAAGTGCGGTCTGGCCACCAGCAGCGTCCGGGTTTCAGGTGGGAGCCCGGCGTAGGGGATGATCAAGGCCTTTAAATTGGCGCTGGCGTCCAACAAGCTCTTCCCAGGGCGGCCGCCGATGAGGATGTCGGTGTCTGGGGGGACCTCGGTTTTGCCAAAGCTCCACTGCACCGGCGCGTCCAACGCTGCGTTGAGCACATCCATGTGGCGTTCATCGAGTTTGTGGATGAGGTGAACCTTCACGGCGAGCCCTCCTATGATTAAGATGCTTGAGGAGGCATCGGCAATCGACAATCTTAAACAGTGGAGACACGATGAAGCGCCTCTTTTTCCTGGGTCTGGTATGCGTGTGCACGTTGGGGATGTCCTGTATCCCTGTCAGCGTCTCACCCGAGTGTCAATCGAAGATCGACGCCTGCCTGAAGCTCTGTCAACAGGGCGCCCCGCCGCCGGTCAACGAAGACAACCTCAGCCCACCCCCACTCGACAACCAAACCAGCACACAGTGCGAGCAGGACTGCTTTGACATGTGCGAGTGAGCCCACCCCACACCTCCAAACCACTGGGTGGGTCCCATTTCCCCCGTTTTCTCGTTCTTCACAGCTTCTGGCAGCCCGGCATGAAACATTCTGGTTTTGACCGGTGCAAGACCTTGCCCATGAGCGCGTCCGAGTGATTGACGCCATCCCAGGGCTACGGTTAGGCTGTGCGCCGTTCGGCAATCCATAAACATGCGCGCGCACGACCAGGAAAGCCCAGAGTCCAGGTTGCGCTCCCCATAAGTCAAAAGAGGAGAATCCCAATGAGCGACGTGATGGACCGCGATCAAGTGGAGATTTTTGCCCGAGGCCTCTACCACCTTGCCAGCGTCGACGGCATCGATGAGCGAGAGTTGACGGTGATCCGCGAATTTCTCTCCGAGGCTGGCCAGTCGAGCCTCTTTGAGCAGCTCTCCCAGCGCCCGTTTGACCTGCACGAAGCCCACGACGTCCTGGAGACCAGCTTCTTGCGCCGCCTCTTCATCCGCGCTGCGATTGTGTTGGTCCGCGCCGACGGTGAGCTTTCGGCCGCCGAGCGGACCGCCGTGGAAGGCCTGGCCGACGCCTTTGGTCAAAGCGACCTGCTGGGCGAGCTGGAGGCGGAAGTGGACGGTGTGGTGGCGTTTGCCTGACGAGGGCCCTGGTCTGCCATGAGCACCGCAACCCAGAACCGCAGACGTTGCCCGTCCTGCTCTGCGTCCGTGCCATCGGGCGTGGGGGTTTGTCCGCAGTGCGGCAGCCCGCTCTTTGTGGGTCAGCCCGACGGACACTGGGGCGTCGTCATCGAGCCGTTGCCTAGCCTCAGCGCTCGCCGTGAGGTCTCCCAGTGGCTCGACGCGCACCTGCAAGTCGACAACCCCCAGAAGCTCTCGGAGGCGCTGGGCAAAGGGACGGTGTACGTGGGCGGCAACCTGAATCGGGCCTCAGCGCAGACCTTGACGGCGGCGCTGACCGATTTGAGGGCCAAAGCCAAGCTGGTGGACGAGGCGCCAAAGCACTCGGCCAGCGTGCTGAAGGTCTTTTTCCACCCCCTGGCGCTGATTTTCATGGCGATAGGGGTAGCCGTCGCCATTTTCCTGCCTATCATCGGTATCGTCCCAGCCATCATACTCTACGCGATGACGCTGGGCGCGTTGTGGATGCGCCAGAAACGCGGTTCGGTCCCAACCGCCGCCTCGGCGCCGATGGAGTACAGCACCTTCGACGGATGGGAAGATATCCAGGGTGAATTGCCCGGGCTCTTTGAGCGCCTGCCGATTCGGGCGCGCGAAGACCTGGGGCGGTTGACCACGACCGTGGCAGAGATTCAAGCCGAGCTTGCCTCTGAGTCCATGGTCGCCTTTGCGGCGGGCCTGACCGATGAACGGTTGGCCGCCACGGTGCAAAAGCTGCTCGCCCGCGGGGTCGCCGCGGCCAGAGCCATCGACGCCGGCCATAAAGGCACGGCACCCGACACACTGAAGCAGCTCGCAGATGCCTCCGAAGCCGCCTGGGCAAGACTCCAGGAGCTGGACGCGCAGGTCGGCTCGACCTCGCAGGCCAATGAGGCGCTGGCTGAGCTTGAAGAGGCCATTGAACAAGCAGAAGTCGTCGTGGCGCAAGTCGCCGTGACACACGCACATTAGGGGGAGCGCACGCCACAGGCGCGTCTCCAACTCCCCCACCTAAGGAGGGTACGTCATGGGCTTGATGGATTTTATCAAGAGCCAACTCATCGACATCATCGAGTGGCTCGATGACAGCAACAACACGCTGGTCTACCGCTTCCCCGACCAGGATCATGAGATCAAAAACGGCGCCAAGCTGACCGTGCGCGAGGGCCAGGCGGCCATCTTCGTCAACGAAGGGCAGATCGCCGACGTCTTCCCCCCCGGGCTCTACTCCCTGACCACCCAGAACCTCCCCATCCTCTCTCGTCTCAAGGGCTGGAAGTACGGCTTTGAGTCCCCCTTCAAGGCCGAGGTCTACTTCGTCAACACGCGTCGCTACATGGACATGAAGTGGGGCACCCCAAACCCCATCATGCTGCGCGACGCGGAGTTTGGTGTGGTTCGCCTGCGCGCCTTTGGCATCTACGCCATCCGCGTCAAAGACCCGGCCACCTTCCTGCGTGAAGTCGTCGGCACCGATGGCCACTACACCACGCGCAAGATCGAAGGCCAGCTTCGCCGCACCCTGGTGTCGTCCTTCACCACCCACGTGGCCAAGGCCAAAGTCCCCGCCATCGACCTGGCGGCCCACTACGACACCATCGGCGCCCGCTCGATGAACAACCTCCAGGGCGAGTTTGAGCCGCTGGGCATTGAGCTGGTGTCGTTTGTCATCGAGAACATTTCGCTGCCGCCTGCGCTCGAAGAGGTCCTCGACAAGCGCGCCTCGATGGGCATTCTGGGTGACGTCAACCGCTACACCCAGTTCCAGGCGGCCGACGCGCTGCGCGACGCGGCCAACCAACCCGGCGGCATCGCGGGCATGGGCGTGGCGCTGGGCGCTGGCCTGACCGTGGGGCAGACCTTTGGCAACGCCATGGCCCCCAGCGCGGGCGGCGCGGTGCCTCAACCTCCCGGCGCCGCTGCGCCTCCGCCCCCTCCCGGCGGCCAGAGCTTCCACTACGCCGCCAACGGCCAAAACCAGGGTCAGCTCTCGGTCAATCAGATCGCCGCGCAGATCCGCAACGCCCCCGCAGGCACCCAGCACTACATCTTCTCGGGCGGCCAGTGGGTCAAACCCCAGGATGTGCCCGCCGTCGCCGCCCTGCTCAACCCCAAATACCGCTACGCGGTCAACGGGACCGACAAGGGCGAGGTGGCCATGGACCAGATTGTGGCCTCGGTCTGTGAGCAGCCCGGTGGCAGCCACTACATTTTCTCGGGCGGTCAGTGGGTCAAGCCTCAGGACATCCCGGAGCTGGGCGCGGCCATCAACGCCGAGCTTTCCAAGCGCGTGCCGCCCCCTCCCGGTGGCGGTTCGGTGCCCCCTCCCCCCCAGTGAGTTTCTGCTCCTGAGTTGACCGCCGTGACATCTGACCTGCGGCGGTCCATCTTGTCTTCAAAACAACTGGACCACCACACCCCAACAGCGACCTTGCTGCTGGGTTTGGGGTCCTGTGCCTTTCTTGGGAGGTTTTATGAGTGAAGATGGCAACAACACCATCAAGATCGTCGCGGGTGTGATTGGATGCGGCTGTTTGGCCACGCTGCTCATCGGCGGGACGGTCTTTGGGCTGCTGGGATTTGTCGGCTACAACTCGTTCACCAAGTTTGAGGCCAACGCCAAAAGCGCTGAAGCGGCGCTCAACCTGAAAATGATCAGCGATGGCGCCTCCGCGTACTACCAGTCCGAACACTTTGATGACAAGGGCTCGCCGCTGCCAAGCCAGTTTCCCACCGCCGACGGCACGTTCAAGAGCCGCAAAAAGGCCAAGCTCCCCAGCGATGTCCCCAAAGGCACCAAGTTCGACCCCGGATACGAGGTCTGGGAAAAGGAGCCCTGGAAGGCACTGAGGTTCAACACCTACGGCCCCATCCACTACCGCTACAGCTACAAGCCCAACAACAAGGAGAACGCCTTTGAGACCTTCGCAGAGGGCGATCTGGACGGCGACGGCGTGACCTCCAAGTATATGATCAAAGGATCAGCGGACGCCGACAGCGGCGAGCTGAGCACGACCCCCGTCTTCCTTGAGGATCCCGAAAAAGAGTTTGAGTAGGGTGGGGATGGGCCGCTGTGGTGTGTTGTGGCCGGGTTGGCGCCTGGCATCCACAAACCACAGCGTGCGCGCGGGTCAACCGCGGTAGGACTCGTCTTGCTCGATGCGGCTGATGACCCAGTCAAACTGGCCGCCGACGATCTTGGCCGAGCAATAGTTGCAGTGGCCCGCCTGGTTGATCTCCAGCGGCGCGCCGCAGTTGGGGCAGTTCTTGTCGGCGTGGGCGTGGCCCTTGGCGCTGGTCGAGCGGATGAAGGTCCAATACTCGCTAAAGCGCCGATCGCGGTGCTTGCTGCCCGCCACGACCTCGCCGCTGGCCTTCTTGACCGTATAATCCTTGCTCACCGCCCAGATCCGCCACGTGAAGGTGTCAAAGAACGGATCGGAGTCCACTTTGACAGGCTCGGTGCGCGTCACGCGCATGCCGTCGAGGCGGTTTTGCAGCCCCTGCTGCAGGTAGGCCTGCACCCAGTAGTTCTGGGTGAGCCAGAAGCGGTCGGTGGCAAAGGGTCTGGCCTTCTCCCAGTCGTTCTCGGTCCAGGCGTTCTGAACCTCCAGGAAGACCATCCGAACACGCTCGCGGATGTTTTCCAGGTCAACCGCCGGGTCCTTGGCCTTGAGCGCGTCGAACTTGCCCTTGAGGTTCTTGTCGAGCAGCGACGGGTAGTCTGTCCCGACCTCCGGCACCGAGCCCGTCAACAACGGCCCACGGCGCTGCTCGCTCATCACCTGGATGTCTTCGACGAACCAATCAAACTCGCCGCTGTTAAAGTGCGCATCGCAGTTGGCGCACTGATCATCCTGGCTGCCCTCGACCGGGGCGCCGCAGTTGGGGCAGTTGAGGGAGCTGAGCTTGTCGGGCGCGCGGCTGGTGACCCCGGCGGCGCGGCTGATGGTCCAACGCTCGCGGACATAGAAGCCGGTGGGTTTGGCGTTGGGGGCGTTGATGTAGCGCTCGGAGTAGTTGGACTCGAACTCCACCACGATCCGCACAGGGTCGGCGCTGGCGCCGCTGAAGCTGATGATTTTCTGCGAGCCGAGCACCACGCCCATGACGTTCTTGATGGGCTTCTTGTTGCGCCGCCCGGCCAGCTTGGCGCGGGTCTTTTGCGACATGTAGGGGGCCAGCACCGTCAGAGCCTCAAAACCCTGGCCACGGGTCTCATGGGCGCGCGTGTAGAGGTTGCCCAGAAAGTCTTCGAGCAGGAACTGCGAGAAGTTGGGGTCCGTGTCGCGCAGCGTGTGCAGATCAAAGCGGGTGTTGTTGACCGAGACCGGCGCGCCCGTCGATGGCGTCCAGCTTGGCGTCCCAGCGCTCTGCCAGGAGTCCCCCGAGTTGGGGTTTTTAAAGTGCGAGAAGAGGAAAACCGCCCCGATGATCAAGACCAACGGGATGCCGATGGCCGGGTACTCGACACACAACCAAATCAAGAGGACGATCAGGTCGCCGCCGCCCCCGCCGCCGCCGCTGCTGCTGCCACCGCCGGAGTAGCTGCCGCCGCCAGAGTATCCCCCACCGCCGCCTCCGCCGCCGGAGTAGCTGCTGCCACCACCCACGCGGGCGTCGGCGTCGGGCAGGCCCAGCATCATCACCAGCAGGAGCCAGAGCAGCGGTGAAGAGACCAGTTGTCTTGTGACGGGCGAATGGACGATGGCGGCGGCCCGGGTGAGGCACCTGGCCTGAAACGCACGCAGTGTATCCATCAGAAACCTCCTTGGCGCTCAGGCGTCCTCGACGATGTCGGGCAGCTCGTTGATGTCATCTTCACGCACGGGCATGGCGTCGGCCAGCGGCTCGGCCATGGCCTCGATGCTGGCGGCCAGCGCTTCAAGGCCGGGCATCCCCATGCCTTTGGCACGCAGCACGCCGGTGCTCCCCACAGCCAGTGTCTTCCAGTCGTCCTGCCCCAGGGCCGTGGTGATGCCCACGTCGGGGACCAGCTCGGCGCGCCCTTCCATCAGGGAGACAAAGAGCAGGATCCCGGAGCGGTCGCGGGTGCGATCGACGCCCAGGCGGTAGAAATGGGCCTGGGCATTGGTCTGAACGCGCTCTGAGATCGCCCCAGAGCCCGCCAGGAGCAACTTGAGTGGCGTCACCACGTGGACCAGCGCCGCGCCAAGCACAAAGCCCAGGACGACGTTGAGGACCACGGCAAGCTCTGAGAAGTGCCACGGTGAGTAGAGGGCGACGAGGAGCATGATCAGGCCGGTGGCGGCGCCGCCGAGCAGCGAGGCGTGCCAGTAACGGCCTGACCAGGGTCGAATGACAACCATGATCTCGGCGGCCGAGACCTCTTCGACGGCCTCCACGGCGGTTTTGAGGCGCTTTTTGGCCTCACTTTGCAAAAAAACGTGTGTCATACGTGTTCGAATCACACTTTGTCTGGGTGCTTGGACCCTCTCACAGAGGGCCTTGGCGCACCATCCAACACATCATCCAGAACTGGACCAGGTTCAGGGCAGAGGGTGGCCCCTGGAGACAGACATGTCAACTGCGGTGGATTCGGACGATGCGAGCGCGGCGGATCTGCGCTCGGCGGCGGTAAAAATGGGGCAGGGAGGTGAGGGGGAGAGCTATTTGTTGGTCAAGTGGGTGACGTACCACTGGTCGCCCCAGTTGATCATGACGCGCATGGGGAGGATTTTCTCGCGCCCGTTGTCTTTGACCGTCAGCGGGCACTTGTAGCACGCCCAGTAGGGATAGGCGTTGCCCTCTTTGCCGCGCTTGACCCAGCGCTTCTGGCGGCCCAGGCCAAAGGAGACAAACTCGACCTCGTCGGGCTTCTTAAGGCCCTTGCGCATCAGCTTGATGTCTTCATTGTAGACGCGGATCAAGCGCTTGAAGTAGCGGTCGGGGTCCTTGATGGCCTTCACGCGGCGGAAGACATCCTGGGGAAAGAAAAAGGGCAGCGCGATCTCGGGGTTGTCTTCCCGGATGGCCTTGACCAGGAGCTTGGCCCGCTCGACCGAGGCGTCGGCCTCGGGGAAAGGCAGCGGCTCTTTGAGCTTGAGGTCGTTCTGGGCAGGCGGCGCCCAGGGCTGCTCGGCAGGCTCGGGCTCGTCTTCGGCCCAAGCCAGCGAGGGCACCAGGGTCAGCCCCGCGCTGGCCAGCAGCGCGCGCTGCACAAAGTCGCGTCGGTCGATGGTCTTCATCACAGATCCAGCTCGTGCTCGCGGCCCATGTGGCAGTGTTTGAACTTCTTGCCAGAACCGCAGGGGCAAAGGTCGTTGCGACCGATCTTGAGACGCGTGCGGCGCACGGTGACGGGCTTGGCAGGCGCCTCGGCAGCCTCGGCTGCGTCGGCGGCGGGATCCTCGCTGCTGCCACCGCTGGCTTCGGCGGGCTCGCCGGCGGCCTGGGCCTCGGCCTCTTTCTTCTTGAGGTCTTCCAGCGAGACCGGACCGCCACCCGAAGGCTTGGGCGCGGCGGCGGGACCGGCGGGCACAGCGGGCTTGGGTGCGGCGGGGCGCGGTGCTGGGGCGGCGGCGCGGATGCGGAAGGCGTCCGGGGCGGAATCCTGGACCTCGTCCTCGCGCTCGACCTGGATCTTGGCCAGATACTCGACGGTGCTGTTGTCGATGTCGGCCATGGTGTTGTTGAAGACTTCGTAGCCCTCGATCTTGTAGACCTTCTTGGGGTCTTTCTGGGCGTAGCCGTGGAAGCGGATGGCGTCGCGCAGCCCTTCCATGCGCTTGAGGTGATCGCGCCAGTGGTTGTCGATCGAGCGCAGGTACATGTTCTGCATCAACTCAAGGAAGATGTCGCGACCGGCTTTGGGCTCGTAGTCATCGACCTCGGCAAAGCTCTCGTTGGTGCGATCGGCGATGTACTGGAGCTCTTTCTCCTTGTCGGCGATGGTCGCCTCAATGGCGGCCCAGATTTTCTCACCGATGTCGTCGCGCCCGCGGTGCTGGGTCAGATCGAGCTCGATGTTGAGGCGATCCTTGAGGGCGCGCAAGAAGCCCTCCATGTCCCACTCGTCGGGTTTGACCTGCTCGTGGCAGTAGTGGTCAATGAGCGAGACCGCCACGCGGTCAAAGGCGTCCAGGACGATGTCGTAGAGGGTGTCACCACCCTCCAGAACCTTGTCGCGCAGCTCATAAATGGCCTTGCGCTGCGAGTTCATGACGTCATCGTACTCAAGGAGGTTCTTGCGGATGTCGAAGTTGCGACCCTCGACGCGGCGCTGGGCGCTCTCAAGCGCCTTGCTGACCATGGTCGCCTCGATGGGCTCGTTCTCGGGCATGTCCAGCTTCTCCATGATGAAGGAGAGGCGGTCACCGCCAAAGATGCGCATCAGGTCGTCTTCGAGCGAGAGCAAGAAGAGCGAGGTGCCAGGGTCACCCTGACGACCGGAGCGGCCACGCAGCTGGTTGTCGATGCGGCGCGACTCGTGGCGCTCAGTGCCCAGAACAAAGAGGCCGCCAGCGGCTTTGACCTCTTCGCGCTCCTTGGCGCAGATCTCTTTGTAGTAGGCCAGCTTCTGCTCATACTCGGGGCCTTCCTCGGTGCCGACGGCCTTCTTGGCCAGGCCCTCGGGGTTGCCGCCGAGCAAAATGTCCGTGCCGCGACCGGCCATGTTGGTGGCGATCGTCACGGCGCCTTTGCGACCGGCCTGGGCGACGACGTCGGCCTCGGAGCGGTGCTTCTTGGCGTTGAGGACGGTGTGCGGGATGCCCTTGCGCTTGAGCGTCTTGCTGATGGCCTCGCTCTTCTCGACCGAGACGGTGCCGACCAGCGCCGGCTGACCGCGCTTGTTGCAGTCGACGATGGTCGAGACAATCCGGCGGAACTTCTCGCGCTCGGTGCGGAAGATCAGGTCGTTGTGGTCAATACGCGCAATGGGGCGGTTGGTCGGGATGACGCTGACTTCCAGGTCGTAGATCTGCTTGAACTCTTCGGCCTCAGTCTCGGCCGTGCCGGTCATGCCCGCCAGCTTGTCGTACATGCGGAAGAAGTTCTGGAAGGTGACCGTCGCCAGCGTGTGGTTCTCATCGCGGACCTTGACGCCCTCTTTGGCCTCCACCGCCTGGTGCAAACCATCGCTCCAACGCCGACCCGGCATCGGGCGACCCGTGTGCTCATCAACAATCACAACCTCGCCGTTATCGACGATGTAGTTGACGTCTTTTTTGTAGAGCGTGTGGGCCTGGAGAGCCTTGTTGACGTGGTGGAGGTACTCGATGTTGCCCGGCGCATAAAGGTTCTTGATCTTCAGCTGGCGCTCGACCGACTCCACACCCTCGTCCGTCAACGTCGTCGAGTGGTGCTCTTCATCAACGATGTAATCCTCGTCCTTCTTCAAGAAGGGGATGATCTTGTTGATGTCGTAGTAAAGGTCGGTGGACTGGTTGGCGCGCCCCGAGATGATCAGCGGCGTACGGGCCTCATCGATCAAGATGGAGTCCACCTCATCGATGATGGCAAAGTGAAGGGGACGCTGGACCTTGCGGTCGAGCGAATACTTCATGTTGTCGCGCAGGTAATCAAAGCCAAATTCGTTGTTGGTCCCGTAGGTCACATCCGAGTTGTAGGCCTTCTGACGCTCAGTGTCCGAGAGGTTGTTCAGGATCGTGCCGACGCTCAGCCCCATCCAACCATAGATCTGGCTCATCCACTCCGCATCGCGGGCCGCCAGATAATCGTTGACCGTGATCAGGTGAACGCCCTTGCCCGACAAGGCATTGAGGTAGACCGGCAAGGTCGCCACAAGGGTCTTACCCTCACCGGTGCGCATCTCGGCGATCCGCCCCTGGTGCAGGAAGTAGCCCCCGATAAGCTGCACGTCGTAGTGACGCATCTGCATCCGGCGCCAACCCGCCTCACGGATGGTGGCGAAGGCGGCAGGCAGGATGTCGTCCAGGGAAGCGCCGTTGTCGAGCTTCTCTTTAAAACGCCCCGTCATGCCCCGCAGTTCATCGTCAGACATCGCCTTGAAGGTATCCTCCATGGCGTTGATCTTGGCGACCAGCGGTTGCATCTTTTTGATCTCTCGATCATTTTTCGAGCCGAACATCTTCTTAACAAAATCAAACATGATTCTGCTCCGGTACAGAAACGGAGGTCGCAAGTGACGGGGTCCAAAACCAACATAATGGGGACACCGGGGCCAATAATTCGGGACAATATAGCCCCCGTTCAAACACGGTCAAGCTCTCTCTCTCTTCGCTCCCTCGCTGCGCTCGGTCGCTTGAGAGCAGTTCGCGGCGTCTGCGCTTCGCTGGACTTGCTTTCGGTTCGCTTGCTGGCGCTGCGCTTTCGGTTCGGTCGCTGCGCTCCCTTTTGGTGCGCGCGCTTCGCTTGCTTATAGCATTTGTGATGGGTGGGTTCTTGGCTTCGCCGGTACGAGTTGGGCATTTCGGCGAAATTGGTTCATTTTTGGAGGCTGGATGGGCGCTGGTTGAGATTTGAAGTGCTTTCCAAGGGGTTTGTGGTCGGTGGTGGAGGTTTGGAAGGCGTTCCAAGGGGGTGAACGGGGTTTTATGGGTGCGGTGGGGTGTTTGGGGGCGAAGGTGGGCGGCGACAGCCCGACCACCTGAGTGGCACCGGCATTTGAGAACCAGCGCCGTCGCCCCTACAAAGGCCGGCAGGAAGGCGAGCTACGCCGCCTACCCTGCCCCCTCAAGTCGGGCACAAACGTGTGGGCGCAGGCACCAAGCTCACAAATCCACAGTCCACACGACCCAACCACCCCAAACGAACCACTTTCGCCTCAATGCCCCACTCGTACCGGCGAAGCCAAGAACCCACCCATCACAAATGCTACAAGCCTGCGCAGCAGGCGCACCACAAGGAAGCGAGCGCAGCGAGCGACCGAACCACAAGCAAGCGCAGCGCAGCGAACCGAAAGCAAGCCAAGCGAAGCGCCGGCGCCGCGAACCCGAGTGAGTGGGTGAGGAGCGAGGAGCGGCTAGCGACGAGTGAACCCACTCACTCGTCGTCTGTGCGCAGCACAGCGATGAAGGCTTCCTGGGGGATTTGGACGGTGCCGAACATGCGCATTTTCTTTTTGCCGGCTTTTTGCTTTTCGAGGAGCTTGCGTTTGCGGCTGATGTCGCCGCCGTAGCATTTGGCGGTGACGTTTTTGCGCAGGGCGTTGATGGTTTCGCGGGCGATGATTTTGCCGCCGATGGCACCCTGGATCGGGATTTTGAATTGCTGACGAGGGATGTTTTTGGACAGCTGCTCGCAGTAGTGGAGGGCGCGGTAGCGGGCTTTGTCGCGGTGGGCCAGGAAGGCCAGCGCGTCGATGCGGTCTTTGTTGACCAGGATGTCGACTTTGACGATGTCGCTGCGGCGGTAGTCGAGCTCTTCGTAGTCGAAGGAGCCGTAGCCACGGGTGACGGTCTTGAGTTTGTCGTAGAACTCAAAGAGGACCTCGCCCAGGGGCATCTCGGCGATGACCTCCATGCGGCCGACCGACAGGAAGTTGGTGGTCATGCTGGAGGCGCGGTTGTCGCGGCACAGCGTCATGGCGGCGCCCAGGAAGCGCTCGGGGATGATGATGCTGGCCTTGATGTAGGGCTCTTCAATCCAGTCGATCTCGGCGGGGTCGGGCCAGTAGTAGGGGTTGTCGACCTCGACGTCGGTGCCGTCCTTGAGCTTGACCTTGTAGAGGACCGAGGGCGCCGAGAGGATCAGCGACATGTCGAATTCGCGGTTGAGGCGCTCTTGGATGACGTCCAGGTGGAGGAGTCCGAGGAAGCCGCAGCGGAACCCGAAGCCGAGCGCCACCGAGGAGTCTTTTTGGTAGACCAGGGCGGCGTCGTTGATGGAGAGTTTTTCGAGCGCTTTGACCAGATCGGGGTAGTCGTCGGTGCTCATCGGGTAGATGGACGAGAAGACGACGGGCTTGGCCGGGGTGTAGCCCTCGACGGGCTCTTGGGCGGGGCGCTCGATGTGGGTGATGGTGTCGCCGATGTCGATGTCCTGGATGGCTTTGATGCCAGCGATGACATAGCCGACGTCTCCGGCGGAGAGTTCGTCCTTTTTGCTCATGTTGGTGGCGTGGTTCAGGCCGATCTCTTCGACCAGATACTCCACACCGGTGTGCATGAACCGGATGGTGTCTTTGGGCTTGAGGCGCCCGTCCATGATCCGACACATCAAAACCACACCGCGATAGCGGTCGTAGTAGGCGTCAAAGATCAGCGCTTTGAGCGGGGCTTCGGGATCGCCTTCGGGCGCGGGCAGGCGCTTGACGATGGCTTCGAGGATGGTCTCGACGTTCTCCCCGGTGCGGGCCGAGATCGGCAGCGCCTCAAAGGGGTCCAGCCCCAACTCGGCGTCGATGGCCTCCTGGGCGCGCTCGATGTCGGCGGCGGGCAGGTCGATCTTGTTGATGACCGGGATGAGCTCCAGCTCGTGCTCCAGCGCCAGGTAGAGGTTGGCCACGGTCTGGGCCTCGACCCCCTGGGCGGCGTCGACCAGGATCAACGCGCCTTCACACGACATCAGCGAGCGGCGCACTTCGTGGGAGAAGTCCACGTGGCCGGGCGTGTCGATGAGGTTCAGGCGGTAGTCCTTGCCGTCTTCGGCCGTGTAGGCCAGCGACACCGCCTGACTCTTGATCGTGATGCCGCGCTCACGCTCAATGTCCATGCTGTCGAGGAGCTGATCGCGGAACTTGCGGTCTTCGATGGCCCCGCAAAGCTGGATCAAGCGGTCTGCCAGCGTCGATTTGCCGTGGTCGATGTGCGCGATGATGCAGAAATTACGCGTGCGTTCCATGTGGGTCATACAACCCCCCATTCATTCATTTAAAAGGCGAGCACCAAAATCCACCACACTGCGGCTCGCTCCGCCCACATACTCAAACCATAAACCAAACCGGTCAAGCTCTCGGCGCTTCCTCGCTGTGCTCGGTCGCTTGAGAGCGGTTCGCGGCGCCGGCGCTTCGCTTGGCTTGCTTTTGGTGCGCTCACTGCGTTCGCTTTTGGTTCGGTCGCCGCGCTTCGCTTGGCTCCCTTTTGGTGCGGTCGCTGCGCTCCCTGATGGCATTTGTGATGGGTGGGTTCTTGGCTTCGCCGGTTGGAGTGGGGCATTTTGGCGAAAGTGGTTCGTTTTTTGGTGGTCGGTTGGGTTTGGGTGGTGGGTTTGGTCGGTCCACGCCTTTTTAGATGTTTGTGGGGAGGGGTTGGGGTGGTTTTTGAGAAAAAATGGGGGTGGGGAGCAAACTTTTGGGGTGCGGGGCCGTCCTGGGGTGGCATGATGGAACGGTAGGGGGTGAGCGATGCAGGCCAGAAGACAGCTTGATGTGGTGCGTGGGGTCGTTCGGGGGCGTTTTGGGGCGGAGTCTGAGGACGTGGTGCAGGAGACCATGGTCAGCGCGCTGCGGGCCGAGGAGCAGTTGGCTTGTGAGGGACGGCGAGCGGCTTGGTTGCGGCAGATTGCGCGGCGCAAGGTGGCGGATTTTGGGCGGTCGTTGGAGCGCAGAGGCCTGGGGGTGGGAGCTGAGCGTGCGCCGGTGGATTCGCCCGAGGCGATTGTGTTGCGTCAGGAGCGAGAGCGGCTCGTTCGGGAGGCTGTGGATGCCTTGCCGCGGTCTCAGGCCGCTGCGGCGCGCGCGTTTTACATTGAGGGCAAGTCCTATGAGCAGATTCAGCAAGAGCTGGGGCTGAGCAAGGAGGGGCTGGCCAGTCGGCTGTGGCGCGCTCGGCAGTCTTTGAAGACGTCGCTGGCTGGGGTTCGGGGGTTGGCGCCTTTGGGGGCGACCTTGCAGAAGAGCGCGCCGGTGGTGTCGCTGTGGAACCCGTTGACCCAGTTGTTGTCGCTCTCGGTTTTGCCGTGGGCACACGCGCGCTGGGGCAGCCGGCTGCCGTTTTGGGGGGCGGCGCTGCTCTGTGTGCCCCTTTTGGTGGCGATGTGGCTTTGGCCCTACGGCGCTTATCCTGCGGCGGCCATCGGCGGGGCCTGGTTGGCCGAGGCTTTGGTGGGCCTTGAGGGGCGCAATCGAATCAACGCGCTCTGTGTGGGTGGGTTGATGCTTGGGGTGAGCACGTTCACCTCGGGAGATTCCCTGGAGGTCCTGATTACCGGTGCCTCATGGCTGCTTTGCCATGGAGTGGCCCGCGCAGGGGTCGCCAGACGCTGGGAATCGCTCGGTGTGGTGCTGGGACTGACGGCCGGTCTCTTGGGCGTGCTTCTGGCGACGCCTGGATCGGTGCAGGCCATGGCCATGGTCGGGGTCATGCTGCTCTTTTGCGGCGGCGCGCTGCTCTGCATCGAGGCGCTGCCGGTCAAACGCCTGCCTCCGGCGTTGGTGGGCGCTGTGATGATGATCGTGTCGGCGTGGGTGATTCACCCCATGCTGGTGCACGCGTGGTACCGCTGAGCGCAGGCGCGCTCTCCCCTTCTCCCCACCCCATTTCTTCTTTTGAAAACCCCTTTCAGCGGCCTTTGAATTGTGGGCGGCGCTTTTCTTTGAAGGCGGCCAGCGCTTCGAGGCGATCTTCGGTGGGGATGGTCACGGCGTAGCATGCCTTTTCGATCTTCATGCCCGAGGCCAGATCGACCTCCAGACCCGCGTCGATGGCGGCCTTGGCCTGCGCCAGCGCGATGGGCGCAGCGGTGAGGATGGGCGCGGCCAGGTTGGCGGCCTCTTCAAGGAGTTTGTCGTCGGGGCAGACGCGGTTGACCAGGCCTATGGCGGCGGCCTCGGCGCCGGTCAGGCGGCGGCTGGTGAAGATCAGTTCTTTGGCCAGCGCCGGGCCCAGCAGACGCGGCAGGCGCTGGGTGCCTCCGGCGCCGGGGATGATGCCAAGGTGAGTCTCGGGCAGGCCGAGCGAGGCGCCCTCGGCGGCGATGCGCAGGTCGCACGACAGGGCCAACTCGCAGCCTCCTCCCAGGGCGTAGCCGTTGATGGCCGCAATGGTGGGTTTGGGCAGCGCCGCGATCTCGTCCATCATGGCGCGCAGCGCCGTCACAAAGCGCTGCACCTCGGGCGGCGACATCTGAGCGCGCTCTTTGAGGTCCGCCCCGGCGCAAAAAGCCTTGGGCCCTGCCCCGGTGATGACCACCACGCGCGCCTCCACGTCCGTGGCCAGCGCGTCGAGCGTCTGCCGCAGCGCCGTCACCAGCTCTTTGCCCAGGGCATTGCGCCGCTGGGGCCGGTTGAGGGTCAGGATGACCAGGCCGTCGTCCTGGCGGTCGATCAAAACGGGCGCGTCGCTCATGGGATCTCCAGTGAAGTGGGTTGTGCGTGGGGTGTTGGGGTCAGTTGACCTGAATCTCTTTGAGAAGCTCTTCGGCCTTGGCCGCCAGGAAGGGATCCTGCTGGGCCTCCTGGAGCACCTCCACCGCTTTGGCGCCGTCCATGGCCAGCAGCTCCATGGCGGCTTGCTGGACGCTGGGGTGCACGTCACGGCGGATCCGGGTGGCCAGATCATCAAAGCGCTCGGGCCAGGCCTGTTGGATCTCAAGCAGGCCGAGGCAAGCCTCGCGGACCTTGGGGTCGCGGTGGCTCAGGCCGTGGCGCATCTCCTGGTGGGCCAGCGGTCCAAAGAGCATCAGGCGCCAGGCGGCCTCAAAAGCACCATCGTCGTCGGCAAGACTGGCGACCTGCTTGGAGAGGCCGCCGATGTGGGCGCGCAGGTGTTGGCGCTGGGTGAGTTTTTTGGGCTCGGCGATCAGATCCTGAAACCAGGCCTGCACCACGGGGTCCTGCACCAGCGGCACGGCGTCGGTGAACTCGTTCATGTCGGTGCCAAAGGTGTGCAGGACAAACGCCGCGCGGACCACGCGCTCATAGTCCACGTCATCTTCGGCCAGCGTCTCCCACAAGTAGCGCTTGAGCAGCGGCAGGTAGCGAAAGCGCTCCAGGCGGCTGCGATCGGCCAGGAAGACATGGAAGAGGCTGATGACGGGCACATCTTCGAGCGCGCCGCGCAGCTCCTCCCACTCACGCGGCGAGAGGTGCCGGGTGCGGGTGTGGGGCGAGAAGCGCCGGGCCAGAAGCCACCCCGCGCCGCCGATGACGACGGCAAGCGGGAGTCCGAGCCAGATGGTCCAACTCAGATCCTCAGAGATGAGCCCAGGCACGGCGCTGATGACCAGAATGAGAAAGCTGGCCATAAAAGAGATTGCCTGGACACCGTAGTACTTGATCCGCCAGTCGAGGTTCGGCATAACCGGCACCTGAAGGTGTGTTCAACCTGTGTTTGTCCGCGCAAGAGGCCCCACAACGGGGCGCAACGCGCGTTGGGTTGGCGCAACCCTCAAGGTAAGATCCATCCATACCCGGAGCCACACCATGCTGAAGCATCGTTTTGTTGTCCCCGCCGCGCTTTTGGCGCTCTTCCTCGTCATGAGTCTGGCACAGCCGCTCACAGCAGAGATCAAGGCGCCCGGCAAGCTCGACACCAATGTTAAAGCGCCTCAAACCTTCAGATACAAGCACAAAGCTGGAGAGATCAACAGCTTTGACGCCAAGATCGACCAGGGTGTGAAGATGACCGGGCAGGCTGCGCCGGGTCTGGGGGGCATGAACGTCACCTCCGTCATGAAGGCGCAGATGGACATGCGCACCGACAAAGTCCTGCCCAGCGGAGACGCCGTCGTGATCACCACCTACGGCACCTTTGATCTGACCATGAACCAGGGCGGGCAGGTCATCGAGTCCCCCCAGTTGGCCCAGGTCGCCGACATGGTCCGCAAGATCAAGACCACCGCCACCGTCACCCCCCGCGGCGAGCAAAAAGACATCAAGATGGAAGGCCTGCCGGCCGAAATGCGTCAGCTCCAGGACTCCCTGAGCAACGCCATGGTCGGTGCCACCCCCACCTTCCCCGAAAAAGGCCTCAAGCCCGGCGAAGGCTGGCAGCAGGACATGCCC
This sequence comes from uncultured Pseudomonadota bacterium, assembly GCA_937123825.1. Taxonomy (GTDB): domain Bacteria; phylum Myxococcota_A; class Bradymonadia; order Bradymonadales; genus CAKZKQ01. Next base: position 12,965 of record CAKZKQ010000542.1, on the reverse strand, counting down.
GTCGATCTTCAGCAGGGCCCGGTGTCGGTCAAGATGGACTTCCAGATCAAGTACACCTTCATGGGCTACTCCACCATCCAGGGCACCCGCGTGGCGGTCTTCAAGACCGACCTGAAGATGGTCATCAAGAACACCACCAGCAACATGATGGGCATCGAGATGAACATCAGCGGCGGCGGCAAAGGCACCGGCTTCATCTACTTTGACCAGCAGGGCGGTCGCCTGATGAAGAGCGACACCGAGATGGTCCAGAACATCGACATGGAGATCAAAGCCCCCGAAGGCCCCCAGAAACTCCAGATGGAGATGAGCACCGACGCCGCCATCGACCGCAAAAAATGAGCCCCACCGCTCCTCCCCTCACTTCGCCCCCCTGCTGCGCTCCCCCACCGCACCCTTTTACCTGATAATCCCGCCTTCGTGCTTGCCCCACCAGTCCCTGGGGCGGTACCTTGTCTGTGGACACTGTCCAATCAGAAAGGAAACACACCGGCACGGGGACACACGCCGCCACAAAGGCCTCAGAGCCTCTGCACGGCGGCGCTCCACTGCGACAAACACGACGTCCAAGCAACCTGTCACAACGCGACGCCGTGGGACGCAGCGGCTCCCAGGGACTCCTGAGGCCTGTGCTGACACATCAAAAGGATCACGCGATGGAGGCAACACGCAGCAAAATCCTTTGCGAACTGCGCAAAGACGGCCAGCTGCTCCACGTCACCCTCAACGCCCCCGAAGGCAACGTCATCGACACGGGCATGCTCCAGGGGCTCGACGTCGTCCTGGGCGCTCACGGGCGCACTCAGGGCCTCAAAGCCATCATATTCGAGGGGGCGGGCGACCACTTCTCCTACGGCACCAGCGTCTCAGAACACCGCAAGGACAAGGTCGAGGCGCTCATGACCCGCTTTCGCCGCGTCTTGCTGCGCCTGCTCCAACTGGCCGTCCCCACCATCGCCGTGGTGCGTGGCCACTGCCTCAGCGGCGGCTTTGAACTGGCGGCCTACTGCAACTGGATCTTTGCCGCGCCAGACGCGCGCTTCTCTCAGCCCGAGATCAAGATCGGCGTCTTTCCGCCGGTCGGCTCGGTGCTCCTGCCCTGGCGACTGGGCGGCGGCGCGGGCCTGGACCTCTGCCTCTCAGGCCGCTCTTTTGACGCCGAAGAGGCGCTGGGCATGGGCCTGATCAAAAAAATAGGCGACGACCCTTCGGCCGACGCCTACGCCTTCTTTGAACGCTACCTGGCGCCTCGCTCCGCCAGCTCGCTGCACTACGCCGAACTGGCCAGCCGCGCCACCTTGCGCCCGCTGCTCGAAGAGACCCTGCCCGACCTTGAGCGGCTCTACCTCGAAGAGCTGATGAGCACCCACGACGCCCGCGAGGGCATCATCGCCTCCATGACCGGACGCGAGCCTCGCTACCGCGACCGTTAAAGCATCAAGTCCCCTTACTCCACCACAAAGTCGGCCATCAACGCGCTGTGATCCGAGCCCCCGTACGAGGCACCGTCGCGCACCACGTCGGCCGACCCGTCAATGAACTGTCCGCCCTGGCCCTGGACCAGATAGATGTGGTCGATGGCCTGCACCCGACCGGCTCCCGAGTAAGTCCAACCGTCGAGCGCCAACTCTTCGGCCACGCGCTGAAGCTCTCCACCCTCTTCCATCGCCTCGATCGCAGGCTCGCCGGGCGCCGAGTTCAAGTCACCACCCAAGACCACCAACGCATCCGAGTGCTCGTCGGCAGCCTCAAGCATCAACTCGCGCGCTGCGCGGGCTTCGGCAAGGCGCTGGTTGGGGTCGTCGTTGCGCTGCGACTTGAAGTGCGCCGAGAAAGCGATGACGTGCTGCCCCTCGATCTCCACGTGGACCTCAAGGAACTCACGGATGAACCGGGTGGTGCCGCCCACAGGGTGATCAATGGGGTTCTGGCGGTGCGTCTTGACCTCCAAAAGCTCCCCACGCGCCAACACCGCCGTGTCCAACGACCCCGCCTGACGCACCTCGCCCAGTTCAAAGACGGTGTAGGTGCCGCCAAGGCGAGCTTTAAGAGCGTCGATGCAGTTTTCGTTCTCGATCTCTTGTAAGAGGACGACGTCGGCGTCCAACGCCTCGATGCTCTGGGCGATTTGATCGGCGCGGGCCGCAAAGTCCTCCACGCTGGGGATGGACTCGAAGCTCTCGTCGTTGCAGCCACCACTGTCGCAGACGACATCAAAGAAACGCTCCACGTTCCACGTCGCCACCCTCAGGCGAGGGCCGTCGAAGTCGTTGTTGGCGTCATTGTTGTCGTCGTTGTTCTCATCGTTGTTGGTGTCGTTGTTGCCGTCGTCATTGTTGACCGGACCATCTGGCCCCAACGCGCCGGGGTCAGCCGTGTCCCCGCAAGCCGCCAATGAGAGCGCCAACACACACAACAACACCCAAGATCTCGTCCCTGAAAAAAGCAGCATTGCTTTTGTCTTGCTCCCCAGAAGAGCGCCGACCCCAAAACGGCCCGCGCCCACATCACGCACCATCCAACTCGTCGTACAGTGTAGAGGGTCACCCCCTCAGGTCAACGCCCCAACCTCCGGCGGCTCTCTTTGTCGCCCGGTTTGAGCGTCAGGATGGTCTCAAACGCCGTGCGCGCCAAAGCCGGATCGCGCAAGTCCAACGCCGCCCGACCAATGAGCCGCAACAAGTCCACCCTGAGCCCTTTATCGGCCTCTTGCCCTGCAACCTTCAAGCTCTTTTGGGCCAACTTCAGCGCGCTGCGCGCCTGACCTGCCCCATAAAGCGCCGCCGATGCCGTCAGCCCATAACCCGGCGCACGGTCCGGATGAGCCTGCGCGCAGCGCGTCGTCCACGACATCAAGCGCACATCACTGGGCAACAACCAGACGTTGGCCATCGCCAGGTGACGGCGCGCAAGCTGGTCCAGATAGAGGGCACAGCCCTCGGCGTCGGGGCCCTCGGCGTCGTCCATCAACCGCGCCATGTGCTGGGCAAAGAGGACGTCGTGTTCCTGGCGCTCAAGCGCGCTGCGCACGCGCTCCTCGGTCACGGGGAGGTGAGTGCGCGCGCTGAGCCGCAGCGCCTTGGCCAAACCCTCCTGACCGCTGCGCTCCAGGACCTCCGAGAGTGCCAGCGCGCGCTGCGGTGTCACCCGCTCCATGTAGCGCCACACCAACAACTCCTGGTGATCGTGGCGGACCCGGCGGCGATCGTACTCGTCCAACAAACGCGGTCGATCCCCCCGGAACATGGCCCTGGGCGCCTCGAACTCCAGGTAGGGGTGCTCGTCGGTGTTGTAGGGAGGACGCGGGGTGAAGAGCGCGCTGATGTCGGCGGCCGAGAGCACCTGATGGCTCAACAGATCCACCACATCGGCCAGCGGAATCGGACCCTCTGGCCCCAGATCACTGGCCACCGGTGGGTGGGCCATCCTGCGCTCCAGAGCGCCGCTGTCCAGGCTGCGCACAAAGGGCGTCCTTGAGGCCACAATGAGCGCATCGGCGGGGGTAAAGCGCCAGACCGTCACCTCGGGGAAGACCGACCGCAGCGAGCGCACCGAGCGGGCAAAAGCCTCGTCGCTAAAGGCGTAGAGCTGCAGCCACTGGACGTAGACCCCGTCCGGGGCCAGGTTGCGCTCAATGGCCCCAAAGAAGTCCACCGAAAAGAGGTTGGCCACGCCGCTGATCCAGGGATTGGACGGCTCGGAGATGATCACGTCGTAGCAAGGGTCGCAGGCGTCCCCCTGGAGGAGCAAAAAGTCCTTGGCGTCGCCGATGTGCATGGTCGCGCGCGGGTCGTCCAGCACATTGTGGTTGACGTGGCCAAAGTGTCTGGCCCCTTCGGCCACCGACTGGCTCAACTCCACGATGTCCACGGCCATATCCGGGTGACGCAGCACGCTCCCAGCCGTCACCCCGCTGCCCAAACCAATGACGAGGGCGTTTTTGGGGTCTCCCGGGTGGATCAACATCGGCAAGTGACCGCTGATCATCTGGGTCACCATGTCTTCGCGCAGGGTGGAGGCGTCCGTTTTGCCGTTGACCTTCAAGAAAACGGTCTCGTCCACCTCAAAAACCGTCACTGTGGTGTCCTGACCATCCCTGGCATAGAGCAACTTGTGGTTGACGTAGCGCTCTTTGAAGTCCTGAAAGCTCTTGGGGGCCTTTTTGTGGCGGAAAAACCCTGCCGTGAGCAGGATCGGGTCCCACTTGCCCACCCCCGCGGCCATCAAACCGGCCATCGCCGCCAGCACCGCCCCCAAAACCACCACCTGACGCACCCCACCGCGCCCTGAAGTGACGTGCAAGAGCCACAAACCCAGCACCGCGCTGGAGACAATCCCCAGATAGAGGGTCCATTGCAGCCCCAGGAGCGGCAAAATGAGCAACCCCGTGGCCGAAGCCCCGATCAAAGTGCCCGTGACATTGATCGCAAAGACCTTTCCCACGTCCCCGCCGAGCTTATCGAGCCGATCGGCCACTTCACGGGTCGCCAGCGGCAGCGCCATGCCCATCAAAGTGGTCGGAATCAGCATCACCAACGCCAACAAAGAGACCTGCAAGAGCTTCATGGCGGCAAAACCAGCGTCCGAGCGGGCCACCAGCCCCTTTAAGAGCGCAAAAAGGTAGGGGAATCGCTCATAGACGGGCACCATCACCAGCACACCGACGGCGATTCCCACCTCACACCAGGCCATGGAGCGCAGCGCATCGCGCTCTTTGCGCATCCACCACCCCGCCGCCAGCCCGCCCAGCGCCATGCCGCCGATGAAAGTCACCAACATGACGCTAAACGACTGCGTCGAGGACCCAAAAACAAAGCCCACCAGCCGGATCCAGACCAATTCGTAGAGCATCGCCAGACCGCCGCCGATCGCACTGCCGATCAACGCCGCATTGATCCGCCGTTTGGAGCGCACATCGAGCGCCGAACGCCCTTCTTTGACCTCCTGACCCTCCGCGGCCGCTCCCAAATCACCATCATCGCCCTCATTGGGGCCGATATTGGCCGGCAAATCGGCGCCCGAAGGCCCATTTGTCTCATCCTTGTGCACCTGGATATCCCTGGAGGCGTCCAAAAGCCCATCTTCGTCCATATCCTCCAACGATGGCGCCTCCCAACGACCCCATATCGAGCCGCTCTGAGCGTAAATCATCCCCAGAAGACCCACACCGATGGCGATGTTGATCGCGGCGGTGGCCATCATGGCCCCCGAGAGGCCCAACCACTCCAAAACCACAAAGCCGCCCAGCCAACACCCCAGCACTGCGCCCGCCGTGTTGATGAAGTAGAGCGCCCCGATGTGCTTTCCGATGTCCTGGCGGCTTTGAATGAGCCAGCGGCTTAGCGCAGGCAGCGTGCCGCCCATCAACACCGCCGGAAAAACCATCACCGCCGCCCCCAGGATCAGCTTCAGCGGGGTGATCCACACCGAAAACGGGCCCAACCACGTCCCCACAGCGATGTATACCGCCGTCCAGGCCGCAAAGATGGCACCAAACGCCAGCCCGTACGCCCCGATCCCCAGCTCCAGCCATGCGTAGAGCGCCAAAGGGCGCGCCCAGCGATCCGCCTGGCGCCCAAAGAGGTGGTACCCAAGGCCAAGGCCCGCCATAAAGGTCGCCAGCGTCACCGTGTGGGCGTAACCCGACGACCCGATGAGCTGGTGCAGGTATCGGGACCAGATGATCTCGTACAAGAGCCCAGTGGCCCCCGACAAAAGAAAGCAAAGGACAACCAGCGCGCGCCACAAACCCGTGGTGTGCATCGCTCGACCAGACATTGCGGCCATAAACCAAAGGGGAGTGCTCGGGGGCCAGTCCAACCCACGCGCCATGTGCGCGCTGATGTCCTCACCCGGTCTTTAAGACAAACCGTCTGCCCTTTGTCAGAGCAGACCGCGTACCCATAGGCTCTACAAGACCCTCCGGGCCACGACAATCCCCGCAAAAGAAAACCCCCACGGCCAAAGAGGCGATGGGGGCTGGGAGCGCTAAATATGTGTGTGCGGTCAGTTGGCCTTGAGCCCTTCGATAAGGATGGCCGACTGGGCCTTCATGCCTTTGGGCATTTTCAAGGTCGGGGTCTGATCGCGGTTTTGCAGGCGAGCTTCGCGGGTGACGGTTTTGGAGACGTACTCGAAGATCTCGTCCATGCGCACGTTGGTGTCGCTGTCGATGTCAGCGGCGCCCGAGACGGCCTGCAAGAGGTGGTAGGTGAAGAGCCCATGGGGGGCGTCCTGGGCGGCGCCGGTGGCCTCGCTGGCGCTGGAGGCCGACATGGAGATCACGCCTCGGACCGCCTTGGGATCTTTGACCGGAACCAGCGGGCGCGTGCCAGCGGCCAGGACGCTGCGGCTGCCGGAGCCCGAGAAGCAGGCGTCGAGGAAGGTGTAGATCCGCTTGGCGGGCAGCGCGGCCAGCTTGTCGTGCATGGCGTCGATGCTGTAGCCGCGGGTCTTGAGGAAGGCCGGGTCGGCGTCGTAGGGCACCAGGTAGGCGTCGCCGGTCTCGACGTCTGGGGCGCCGTGGCCCGAGAAGAAGACGTAGACGGTGGCGTTGTTGTCGCGGACGTTGCGGGGCAGCCACTCTTCGATGGCGCTGGCGATGTCGGCGCGGCTGGCGCGGTCACCGACCAGCAAACGGATGTGCTCCGGGGGTACGTTGAGGGTCTGCTCGACCATGGCGGCAAAGGCCTTGGCGTCAGACTCGGCGTGGGTCGCCGTCGGGATGTCCTCGCGGTAGGACTCGATGCCGATGATGACGGCGTAGGCGTTGGCGCCATCGGTGGCGCTGGCCGGGAAATCGCCAGTGGCCACCGCAGGCTTGTTGTCGCCGCCTCCAGGGGGCTTGGGCGAGTTGCCGGTGTTGGCCGCGTACTGGTCGACGTTGACGCCCAACAGCTCTCCGACGATCTGGTCGGCGTATTGTTCGGTGTTGAGGAAAGCGGAGTTGGCGATCCCAGAGGCCACCACGGCGCCGCTGCGCACATCGATCAGTTGCCAGTTGACCACCACGCCGTAGGTCCCTGGGGCCATGCTGCCCAGGAGGTGGAGGTCGGCGTCGGCCTCGGCGCTCATGACCGGAAAGCCGATCTTGCGCTTGATGACGTCGGCGCGCACCTGCGCCTCAAGCTGGCGCGCGGTGGTCTCGTAGGCGGTCTGGAGCTGAGCGGTGTTGACCTCCATGTCAGCCTGCTCAGCCACCTGCTGCTGGTTTTGGATGGTGCTCTCCACCAGACCATCTTCCATCCCAAAGTTGATGTAGATCTTGGCCGCTGGAGGCGTGCTCTTGGTCGGCAGCGCGACGCGCGAATAGCAGCCCACCAACGTCATCACAAACGCCAGAAGGCCGACCGCCGCCGCGCGGCTGACAAAACGGGGGGAAAACATGGGTACATCCTCGCTGTAGCACACGGCCAACGCAGGCGACGGATTGAGAAAGGGCCAAGGGGCCTTGCCCCTCATGCCCCGCCGCAGGGAGCCCGCTCCCTGCACCCACCACCTGTCTGCCAGCCGCGCGTGTCTTATCTCACAAAGTTCATTTGAGCTTGCACAGCGGCAGCCCCTCGAGCGCCTCGGCCTGGCCCTGACGTTGGCCGGGGGCAGGCGGGGCGGGGCAGTCGGCGTGCTTGATCAGACGGAAGCTGTCGCTGGCGGCTTTGGCGCCCGCTGGCATGTCCTTGTTCTGGTGGAGCTTGACGGCGTCCCCGGTGGGCACCCGGCAATATCCACTGGATTTGGCAAACTGCCCCAGCCCTTGCGGCTTGGGCGCGGCAATCACCAAAAAGCGCTCCACGTCCGAACCCGGCGCAGGCACCGCCTCAAAACCAAGGTCACCGCCAAGCGGGATCGACTGACCGGCCTTGATGATCCCCGAAGGGTTGTCCTCGTTGGGGAAGAGCAGCAATGCGCCGTCCTTGCCATAAAGATCAAACACCCGCACATGGGCCGTCTGCGCGCTGTAAAGCCACAACTGGGTCCGCTCGCCCAAACACAGGCTCCCGCCGTGCTGGGTCTCCAGACGCACCGAGAGATCGGGATCGCTCGGCGGCAGGGTCACCACCACCTCTCCGCCGCTGGGGGCGGCTTCTTCGGGGAAGGTCAGCGGCGCCGCGAAGCGCTTCTCCAGACCACTCGAACCCCGCACGCGGGCATTCCAACTGACCTCGACCACGCGGTTCTGGCGCTCTTTGCGCGACGTCGAAACCGCACCGACGACCATGTCGATCCCAGGCGGCAGCCCCTGGCCGTTCCATGACTTGGGGACGTCCTTGACCGAAGCGCCGGCCTGGCTCAAGGCGCGCTGCATGCGCTGGCTGAGCCAGTCGGCGCGATCGCCTCCCGCCGCGCCGTTGTCGATGATCTTGTCGATGGCCACGCGCATCTTGGGCTTGTCACCCAGCAGCTCTTTGGCCGCGCGCGCCATGGCCTTGTCCAGACCCGCCACCGAAGTGTTGGCGCGCCGCCAGGCCTCGAGGTCTTTGGCGTCGATGACCGCCATGGAACAAACCTGGCCGTTGCCAGCGCCGGTCTTCCAGGTGGCGATGCCCGCAGCGAGCGCGTCACAGTTGGCGCCGTTGCCGCACAAGCGCTTCAAGAGCCGAGCCCTGGAGCGCGACACAGCCACATCTTTGGCGTTGGGGGTGCTCTTGGACTCAAACGCCGTCTCCTGCTCCCAGCCGTTGGGCGGCACCAGGTTGCCCTGGCAATTCCACGCCTCGGCATCGACAGGATCAGGCTTGGCGTTTCCTCCTGGGACCATGTTTGAGGTGGGCCCGGTGGGCGCCGTCCCGCAAGACATGGCCAGAAGCGCCCCGGCTGGCACCAACCAGCGCATCAAGGGCCTGATCGTCATTTGAGCGCCTCCCGGGTCTTCTTGAGCGCGTCTTTGGCCTTGCCATCAAGCTTGCCTTCGCCGTCCAGGGTCGCCTCAACCTTGTCGACGGCCTCTTTGGCGGCGGCGACTTCATCGGCTTTGGGGAAGAAGGCCAGGACCTTGACAGTGTAGGCGGTGCCTTTGGGGGTGTCGCTCTTGGCCGCGGGGCACCAACGCTGGTCTTTGACCCGGCTGGCGAGTCCTTCGGCCACGGCGGTCACGACTTTCTCGTCCTGGAGGTAGCCCTCCATGGCGCCGGAGGTCGTGGCCGAGGCGCTGGTGATGTACTCACCCAGGTAGCGGACGGCCTGAGCGCGGGCGTTGCGCATGGCCATGTCGCGCGCGTCGGCCTCAGAGAGGGTCGGGGCCGAGATGCCCACAAAGTACTGGCCATCAAGGCTCGTCGGGACGTTGTCGGCCCAGGAGCAGTCGTCGCTGTTGGCGGCCAAAGAGGCGTTGTCGCGCACGCGCTGCTTGCGGAAGGCGAAGTAAACCTCTTCAAAGGTCGTCTGGCGCTTCCAGGCCACCTCATCTTTGAGGCTCATCTCGGCGTTCTTGGTCAGATCGCTGGCCTCGCCATCAAACCCAGCGCTCGAACCCACCGCCTGGAAGACCTCACCGGTCCCATAAAAGAATTCGCCGATGATAAAGTCGGGGCATTGGTCGGCAGCCGCCGTGCAGCACTGGTCAAAGGCGGCTTGGTCGTTGACCTCGGCGCGCATCTTCTTGCTCAACTGGTAGCGCACGCGCACCGTGGCGTTGGCCCCAGCGCCAGCCGTGGCGTTGGCAACCCCAGGAACGCTCACGCCGAGCGAGGCTTCACGGGCAGAGTTGTAATATTCGTCATAGGAGCCGCTGGCCCGCACCTCTTTGAAGGTGATGAACTCGCTGCAGCGGGTCTTCATCGCCTGATTTTCGTCAATTTGGTGCACTTCGAGGTTGTTGGGCAAAAAGCGACCGATGAAAGACGAGGGATCATCGTCAAAAGAGGCCCGCAAAAACACCGATTTGTCCGGCACGGGCATCACGAGCCCCTTGGAGGGCAGCGCGTCCGGCGCAGAGCTGCACCCAGCACCCAGAATCAGGCCGGTTGAGAGGGTCAAAAGGGCAGCGCGCCGCATGCCAGCGCGCCTTTGGGGGGTCATCACGTTCAAAAGCATCTTCAAAACTCCTGCGGGGTCATCGAGAAGGTACAGTGGTGCCCTATATACGCGCACCAGCCCAGAACCTTAGGTCGTATTGACGTCAGCTCCCGTCGCCGGCGGGCCGACAACGGCCAACATCCCCCCCGACGCCCTGCCGCGTACCTCCAGTACGCATTCGGTTGTCGAAGGTGATCTTGTCGCGTTCTCGTCTCCACCGGGCTCGGTCCCCTTACATCAACACGACCTAGCCCTTGGTCGCACCAAGGGCGTATTTATTCAAAGTCAGCGAAGGAAAAGTCACGGGACAAAGAGGATCGACGGCAACTCGTCGAGTTCCTCCTGCTCCGCTCGGTCCGATAGCAGCCTGCTGGTCGTCTTATCGAGGCGCTCGGCCAGCGTGTGGCCGAGGTTGCGCAGTAAGTTGATGCCCAGCGTGGGGTCTTTGCTGTAGAGGCGCTCCAACTCGCTGTAGTCAATGACCATATAGCGGCACGGGGTCAGCGCCTTGAGGGTCGCCGTGCTGGGGGTTTGGCGCAGGCAAGACATCTCGCCGGCCATATCGCCCGGCCCCAACGTGGCAAGCTGGTAACCGTCCCTGATGACCGCCACGCTGCCCTCCAGAATGATCAACAAACCGGGACAAACGTCCCCTTCGTTGATGGGGCTCTGGCCTGGGGTCAGGGGCAACTCGCGGCTGATGTCCATCAGCTTGACCAGCCCCGCCATGGAGATGCCCTTAAAGAGGTGAATGGCCTGGAGGGTCGAGAACTGCTCCTGGATCCGGGTGCAGTGCAGCAACTCTTCCTGGGAGACCGCGTCGCCATCGTCAGAGCGCACCACCACGGCAGTGATGTTGTCATGTCCGCCGCGCTCGTTGGCCAGCGCCACCAATTGATGTGGCAACCCCCGGATGTCGTCGGCGCACAGATAGTCGCCCAGCTCATCGTCGGGAACATAGCCAGTCAAGCCATCGCTGCAGATCAAGAAGGTGTCGCCAGGCAGGATGTCAAAGACGAGCGTGTCGACTTGAACGGTCTCGGATTTGCCCAAAGCGCGTGTGAGCACGTTGGAGTAGGGGCTGTTGCGGACCTGTTCGGGCGTAAAAACACCGTTGCGGACCAGTTCACTGGTGAAGGTGTGGTCGCTGCTGAGTTGATCGATGCGGTCGCCGCGCATGAGATAGAGGCGGCTGTCGCCGACGTGGAGCATGATGCCCTTGGTGTCGCGCACCAGAAGGATGCTCAGTGTCGTGCCCATGCCGGCGTAGCCCTGGCGAGAGGTGGCCATCTCCCAAATGCGCTTGCTGGCGTGCTGGACGGCTGTTTCTGCCACGGCGACCAGCTCGGGGATGGGCAGGTCGGGCTTGGAGGCGATGCCCTCCTCGCGCAGGTAGCGGGCCACCGTGCGCACGGCGGCCGATGACGCCACCTCACCGTGGGCGTGTCCGCCCATCCCGTCGGCGACGATGTAGAGACCCAACGCATCGTCGATCAAGAGGCTGTCTTCGTTGTTGCCTCGCTCCTGCCCGACGTCCGACAGCCCATAGCCCTGAATCCGCATGGTTCCCCCATCATATTAATATGAGAAACCGCCCCAGGCGGTTGATATTGCATCTTGCGGCCAACAGGTTGCCTTGTGCATCCATTCAGGTCAATGCCTGACCCCATTGACCGACCGCCGCCTCAACCCTACGTTGGGGTGCCACAATGAAGCGACCCACAGGGATCCCAAACCATGAGCAATCTCAAGACTCTCCTGCAAGCCCCCCAGTCCAAAGGACACATCTCGGTGGCCCGTCTGACGGCGTATTGGTACGTCGCTTGTCAGTCCAGCGATCTCAAGCGGGGTCAAAAACCGCTGGCGCGCTCGATTCTGGGCATCCCAATGGTCTTTTTCCGCAACAAATCCGGCCGCGTCGGCGCGCTGCTCGACCGCTGCCCCCACCGCAACATCCCGCTCTCCTACGGGCGCGTCAAAGGCGACAACATCGAGTGCGGCTACCACGGCTGGCAGTTTGGAACTCAGGGACACTGCAAAGTGGTGCCGGGACTGTGCGGCGACGCGCAGCACAAAGGCCGCAAGACCCCCAGTTACCCGGTCATTGAGCAAGATGGGCTGGTGTGGGTGTACGGCGAGCCGGATTCCAACCCGGAGAGCAAACCGTACAAGCTGCCGCACATTGATGATCCGCGCTACACGACGGTGACGCGGCGCCTGGAGACCAAAGGAACCGTCCACGCGGTGATCGAGAACGCGCTGGACGTGCCCCACACGGCTTTTTTGCACAAGGGTCTCTTTCGGGGCACCAGCGATCCCAACGAGATCAAGGTCGTGGTGCGGCGTTGGCATGACCGCACGGAGGCCGAGTACATCGGCGAGCCGCGCCCAGAAGGTGTGGTGGGCCGTTTGCTCTCGCCTTCGGGAGGCGTGGTGACCCACTACGACCGGTTTTTGATGCCGTCCATCGCCCAGGTCGAGTACAGCATCGGGACCGAGAACCACATCCTGGTCACATCGGCGTGCACACCGCTCAACGACTTCGAAACCATGCTCCACGCGGTCATCAGCTACCGCTTTCGGGTGCCCGGACGGCTGATCAAACCGGTGTTGGAGCCGATCGCCGTGCGGATTTTTGCCCAAGACGCCGAAGTCCTGGCACTTCAAACCGAAACGATCGAGCGTTTTGGCGGCGAGCAGTTCGTCTCGACAGACCTGGACGTGCTCGGCAGCCACATCTGGCGACTGATGAAACAAGCCGAACGCGGCAACATCGAAACCCTCGAAGAGCCGGTCACACGCGAGCTAACCATGCTCGTCTAGTTTGAACCGTTTGGGGCGGCCCTGATGGCGTCAGAACTCACAGAACTCGCTCGCAATAGCGGTTTTGGGCGGCCCTAACGGCGCCAGGAACCACGGAACTCACTCGCGGTAGCGCTGCTACAGCTTCG
>CAKZKQ010000541.1 GCA_937123825.1 uncultured Pseudomonadota bacterium | reverse complement strand
CGAAGCCATAGCAGCGCTATTGCGAGCGAGTCACGTGGCTCCTGGCGCCGCCGGGGCCGCCCCAAACCGCTATTGCGAGCGAGTTGTGTGAGTCCTGACGCCATCAGGGCCGTCCCAAACAAAATTATTCTTCAGTGGGCGGAGTACACGCCGCGGGGCTGCCGGGGCCGGCCAGGGGTTGGCAGGCGTAGTTTTCGCGGCAGCCGGTCTCTGCGGCTTCGGGGTCGCAGGACTTGAAGCAGGCGGTCAGGCCGTTGGCGTCGATCTGGGCGCAGACGTTGCCTTCGCCGCAGGCGGCGTCGTCGGCGCAGGTCAGGCCGGTGCAGTAGCCGTCATCCCAGCCGGTGCGCATCTGGTTCTGGTCGATTTCGGCAAAGCAGTAGGGGATGAGGGTGCCGGTGTCGCAGTCGGCGTCGCGGCCGCAGGCGGTGCCGATCTGGGTGTCGAGGACGTTGTTGGCGGCGTCTCTCCAGTCGGCTTCGGGGTAGCGGGCCATCTGAAGGATGGGCAGCAGGAAGTCGTAGGTGGCCGAGGCGCCGATGACCTTCATGTCGCGTTTGCGCACGACCATCTGGCTGGGGAAGGCGTTGACCAGGGGAGTGTTGTTGAAGGAGGCGCCTTCGATGTTGGCGTCGCCGACAAAGTAGCCGTAGACCCCGGCGTTGTCGTTGAGGAAGTAGCGGCCAAAGCTGGCCAGCGCGGTGTCGGTGGTGGCCGGCTCAAAGTCGTCGTTCTGGACTTTGACCCAGATCATCAACGCGCCTTCTTCACGCATGTCGTCCAGGAAGGTCTGCAGGTACTGGGCGTATCCGGGGCAGTTGGGGCACCAGGTGGCCGAGAAGATGAAGACGATCGTTTCGATGTCCTCGAACTCCTCGTCGCACATGATTTGTTCCAGGCTCAGGCTGTCGGCGTTGCCCTCGATGTCGTAGACTTTGTTGAAAGTCATGGGGGGCAGGGCGTAGTTGAGCGCGGGACGGACGAAGAAGTCGGTCGGGTAGGAGCAGGTCTCCACCGGGGGCTCATCAACGTCGTTGTTTCCATCGTCAACGTCGTTGTTGTCGTCATCATCGTCGTCGTCATCGGTGTCGTTGTTGTCGTCGTCTCCCTCGTCACCGCAAGAGACAAATCCGCCACCGTTGCAATCGACGTCGCCGCCTTCTTCTGTTGTGCCACACGCCATCGCCAGCAACATCAGCGCCGCCAACAACGCGGTCTGGATCATCTTCATGGTCTCTATCACTCCCTGGAACAAATGGTACTTCTGAACGTGGACCGCGTGTGGCTTGGGGTTTTCAAACCATGCGCTGCGTCACCAGACCCGGACAATAAGTCCTACATTATAAGAGCACTGGTGTCATGGATTGAAACCCCCCACGGCAAAATAATCTCATCTTTACCGCCAACGGTTCACCAGATGCATCGAGGGCCATCATGACCAAGACCCCTGCCGCCGCCAGCATTACTCGCCGTTCACTCCTCACCGGTGCTGTGGCCGTGGGCGCCGCCGCCGCTTCGGGGCTTTGGCTTGCCTGGCCTGACTGCGGTACGACCGTGACCCAGGATCAGATCATTGACGCCATCGCCACCACACCTGAGCGCGACATCGATCGGGCCATTGATCACCTGCTTGCCCAGGGGGCGACCGAGCGCCAGTTGCTGCGCGCTTGTTTTCACGCCCCCGTCCTCAAAGGCTCGGATGTGGGGGATGTGCACGTCGTGATGGTGGTGGAGGCCGTGCGGTCGCTCTGCGAGCAGGTGCCGCAAGCGCAGTGGGCACGCCCGGTGCGCTGGGTGGTTCAAAACGCCAACATCTGGACCCGCGACGAGCCTGCGGCGGCGCTGCCGGAGCCTTTGTCGGGCGATGCCCGCGCGCTGCGCCAACGCTTTGAGGCGGCGCTGCGCCAGCCCGACGCCGCGCAGGCCCAGCAAGCCATCCTGGGCCTTTACCGTGAGCACGGGATCAACGCCGCGCTCCAGGCCCTGATGGTCGGCGCCTGCATGTCGCCCACCGACCCACATCGGGCCATCTACGCCGCCCAGGTCGCCCGGGGGCTGGCCACCTTTGGGTTGATGCATGCCCCCGACATGTTGGCCTCTGTGGCCCGCGTTCTGGTGCGCTCTTCAGTGCCCGACGAGGCCAACACGATGCTGGCTGGCTCACAGCGCGCCGCGTCACTGCTCTTGCCGGGGTGGGACAGCGGTCAGCGCGACGGGCAAGCCTCGGCGCACCTGGCCGCCGAGCTGCGCAGCCCCCAGCCCGAGCCCCACAACGTCGCCGTCGATCTTTTGGCCTCGGGCATCGACCCCGCCAGCGTCTGGGATGGCCTCTTTGAAGTGGCGGCCGAGTCGATCTTCTTTGACACTGGGGGGATGGGGCTGCACGTGCTGACGCTTCTGGACGCGCTGAGCTTTGGCTTTGAGATGCTCACTTCCCAGGCCGATCGGGCGCTGGTGCTGATGCAGGCCGTCGCCTGGGTCGGCAAGATCCATCTGGCCAAGGGCAGCCTTCACCGAGCGTTGGAGGAGGTCTTGGAGGACAAAGAGGCGTTTACGACGCGCGCCCAGGCCATGCTGGCGGTCGTGGGGCACCGCGACGAGCAAGAGAGGGCGCTCGTGCCCCAGATCCTCAAAGAGGGGCTGGACTTCCACGACTTCAAATACCTGGCCGCGCTTCAGGCGCTCGACGCCCAGGGGCGTCGGGTGGAAGGGACATAAGCCCGCGCTGGCGTCAGTCCATGCGGATCACGTTGTCCGCCGGGAAGAGCCCTTCGACCGAGAGATAGCGCTCGCCGCTGTCACAGATGATGCAGCAAATGGTCTTGCCCTCGTACTCGGGGCGCTTGGCCAACTGGCCGCTGACCCAAAGCGCGGCGCCAGCGGTCACCCCCGCCATCACACCCTCGGTGCGCGCCAGCAGCTTGGTCGTCGCAAAGGCGTCTTCATCGGTCACCCGGACCAGCTCATCCATCCGGGCCTGACCACGCTGGAAGTTCTCGGTCACAAACCCCGGCCCGATGCCGATCAGGCGGTGCTTGCCCATCTGACCGCCGCCGTAAACCGGGCTGGAGGCCGGCTCAAAGGCCACAATCTGGATGTCGGGGTTCTGGCGCTTGAAATAACGCGACAACCCCTCGAACGTCCCAGACGTCCCCAGACCAATCACCATCGCATCAATCTCACCCCCCGTCTGCTCCCAGATCTCCGGCCCCGTGTTCAGTTCATGGGCCTCGCCGTTGTTCGGGTTCGAGTGCTGATTGATGAAGAAGGAGGTCTGGGCGTTTTCCTTGCAGTAGGCGATGGCGCGCGCTCTGGCACCCTTGGTGTGCTCCACGCCGGGCGTCAAGACCACCGTGGCGCCAAAGGAGTTGAGGATCTTGAAGCGCTCCACGCTGCACAACTCGCTCATGAAGATCCGCACCGGAAAACCCTGCGCCGCGCCAAACATGGCGATCGCGATGGCGGTGTTCCCGCTGCTGGCCTCGACCAGCTCGGTGCCGGGCTTGATCCGACCTTCGGCCAGCGCCTTGGTCACGATGTGCTTCACCGGCCGGTCCTTGACCGACATCGGGTTGAACAACTCCAACTTGCCCAGGATGCGGGCCTTGGAGCCCGGAAAGAGCTTCTTGCAGTGGAGCATCGGCGTGCGGCCGACCATCTCGCTGATGTCTTCGATGATTCTCATCACTGGGCCTCCGCGCCAAGCTCGACGATCTCGTAGCTGTGGGTGATCTCAACGCCGCCGCGGCTCAACATGATCGAGGCCGAGCAGTATTTTTCCGTGGACAATTCGATGGCGCGCGCCACCTTGCGCTCCGAGAGCCCGCGCCCGGTGACCACAAAGTGCATGTGCAGCTTGGTGAAGACCTTGGGCGGCTCGGGCGCGCGCTCGGCCTCAAGCTTGGCCACGCAGCCCTCAATGTCCTGGCGGCCTTTGCGCAGGATCTGCACCACGTCGTAGGACGAACACCCGCCCACGCCCATCAACATCAACTCCATTGGGCGCGGCCCATCGTTCTCACCGCCCGAGGCCGGTGGCCCATCCAGGCGCAATGTGTGTCCGCTGCCCGCTTTCGCGTCGAACTTGACCGCTCCAGCCCAGGATATCTCTGCTTTCAATGTCCCGATCCTCGATCGGCGGCCAACCACCCATGCGCTCTCTCAAGCCACAGGCCCCTGGCCACCCCTTGCTGCGGGAAACCTCTGCACCAACACGGTGCCCGTTCCCTTCATCCACAGCGCCGCTGCCCAGCGCTCACTTCCCACAAAGGCACCCACCAGCAAGACCTCCGGCCATGCTCGCCAGGCACCTCTGCCCGCGACGCCCCTCGACGTCACAACAAGTCTAGCGCCTACTCGATGCCTTTCTCCAGTACTTTGTCACACTTTTTTGCCGTACTTTTGAATTTAATCTTGACCAAAAGACTGTGGATTTCGATGCAGACGGCGTCGACGGACCCATAAAAAAATCCTCATTTTGTCCTGAATCCTTTGTTTCCCAGCGTGACTCTCCCACAACAACCGCCGGGTCGTGCCCAACGGCGAGCAAAAGCTTGTCTTGGAAAGACCCAACGCTCAAAGGCCAGCGCGGCGCGCAGCGCGACCTGGAGCAGCCCCAAACGCGTCAGAACACACCTCGGATCCGGGCGTGGTCTGGCGCGGCTTGAATTTGATCCTGGAGAAAAGGACATGCTCGACCTCATCGCACCCCACAACGAAAACCACCTGGACCGCGCCTTCCGGGTGATCATTGGCCTCATTTTGCTCAGTCTGGTCTTTGTCGGCCCCCAGACCCTTTGGGGTTTGGTGGGGTTGGTGCCGCTTGCCACGGGCTTGCTTGGCCGATGCCCTCTTTACCGGCTCGTTGGCTTCACCACGCGCAAAGACAGTTGAGCGGTCCAGCGGCATCGCGCGGCGCGCTGGGGACCCGTTTGTGGGGTCAGGTGGGTGTGCCTTGCACGATTCGTCGGTACAATAAGCGCTGAAAAGTGTCCGTTTTGTGTGATTCTATGGGGCAGAAGGAAGCCATGAGCGAAGAACCTCCAAGCGACGACGCGTTGACGCTGGACCAGCGTCGGGCGGCTTTGTTGGAGCACCAGGGGGCTGTGTATCGGCTGGCGCGTGCGCTGACGCCGGACGAGGCCTCGGCCGAGGACGTCTTGCAGGAGACCTTCCTGGCGGCGTTTCGGCACCTTGATGGGTGGCGCGCTCAAGGATCGATGCGCGCCTGGTTGTTGACGATCACGCGCAACAAAGCGCGCCGTCACATGCGCCGCCGCAGCGGCCAACCCGAGCATTTTGAGCCGCTTGGCGAGCTTGGCGTTGAGGCGGGGTGGGGCGAGCAGACGCCGGAGGCGCTGTTGATCGCGATGCGACGGCGAGTGTCTTTGCAGGTGGCTTTGGATGCCATGTCGCCGCTGGACCGTGAGGTGTTGATCCTGCGTGATCTGGAAGGGCTGACGGGGCCAGAGGTCGCCCAGATCCTGGGGGTTTCGTTGGCGGCGATGAAGAGTCGCCTGCACCGGGCTCGGCTGCGCTTTGTGGCGCAGCTGCGCCAAGGGGGTTTTGATGGCTAAAGAACGAACCGTGGCGGGCCTGCGCTGTGGTCAGGTCCTGGAGCACCTCTCGGACTACCTCGATGGCGACCTCGACGATGCCACCCGAACTCAAATCGAGGCCCACCTGCGGGGCTGTGACTGGTGCGAGCGCTTTGGCGCTGAGTTTGCCGGGACCATCGTCGCGCTGCGCAAAGAGCTTGTGCCCGTCAGCCTTCCCCAGGATGTCACTGTGCGCCTCATGCAGCGGCTGAACATGCCCTTGGACAAGGAATGATGCCTCAAACAAGCCCGTCAGTCCTCTTTTGAGGGCAAGACGGCGCCCAGGAGGGCGTCGGTGAGCAATTCGGTGGGGGTCATCCAAGGGCGCCGCTGGTGTTGACGGGGCAGGTCGACCATTTGCAGGTGCTGGATGAAGGCAGGGGGGGCGCTGCCGTCGAGCGAGATGGCCACCATGGGCTTGCCCAGCCCGTATGCGCAGCCCACCTCAAAGGCGCAGAAGGTCGAGCGGGCAAAGGCCTGCGACAAGAGCACCACAAACACTTCCTTGTCGCGCAGCGCGTCCATGATGGCGTCGTGCCAGCGAGCCCCGGTGGGGATGGCCTCGGCGCAGGTGAAGAGATCCACGCCGTACTGGGTCTGGAGCGACTCAACGGCGGGCATCAGCAGCGCCTCATCGGCCACCGCGTGGGACAAAAACGCCGTGCGCGCGCCCTTGGCCTGCTCAAACGCCACTGTCTCCTGGCCGTCCAGCACGCGCCGAATCAGCCCAAACGCGCTCGGCGCCGTGTCCAGCGCCAACTCCAAGACCTGAGCCCCAGGCAGGTGCCGCTCCAGCAACGCCCCCCCATGCCCAAAACACACAATCGTACAGCGCTCATACCGCAGGCTCGCCCCGATCTTCAGCGTCCCCCTGGCGTCGGAGCCATCGACCAGAATCACCAGGTGTTCCAGTCCAGGGGCGTCGTCTTCGTCTTGAAGTCCAATGGAGACCCCGTCGTAGTGGGCCGCCAACTTCATGGCCAGGTTCTGGTAGCGGTACGGGGCGCAGAACCCGTGGCTGACTTTTGGGGCCGAGGCCGTCGCGCACGACCAGTCCTCGTCCTGGTGGCTGTTGTCGCACAGCGGGTAGGTCTGTGAGCGCCCACAGACGCAAAGTTTGGAGTGGTGTTTGGGGCCTTTGTGATCCATGATGTGCGCCATTGTAGAAGGTGCTTTGAATGGAGACGGATTGTCCCTGATTTGTGGGTGGCTGGGCAAGCACTCACCTGGGGCGCGCTCCATCCCTGACATTGTATTGGAGATAAGCCCCATGACGACTGCTGAGCCGCAACCTCAGACGCTGTGCTGGATCCTGAGCCAATTCGCCTCTGCTGGCTCTGAGCTGCTGTGTTTTATCACCGAGCCCCCTTCAACCGAGGCGCAGCTTCGGGAGTTGGCCCAGAAGATGGACGCGTTGGAGAAGAACCCCCGCGCGGCGTTGGACTACGCGTTGGCGCTGATGACGGGTCTGGAGGCCCTGGGCGGCCAGTGGCCCCAGCCGCTCGACGAGGCGTTGGACCGGGCCAAGGACTTTGTGCCAAGGGCCATGAAGCCGGTCTGGATGGGGCGGACTCTGGGCATCCTTTACGATGCCTTGGAAGCGGTTTCGGAGCCACGACGTGGGCGGCTGCGCCGCCGGATACTGCACCGCTGTGTGTACCACTGCGCTCAGCGACTCGACAGCGCCCGTGAGAGCTGTGGGCCGTTGGTCGATCTGGTGTATGACGAGATCGAGGTGCTCTTGGCCGATCCCAAGCGGTCTTCCTCGGTGGCGCCAGACGTGGCGGAGGGGTACGCGCGCGGTGCGTCAGAGGTGGTGTTGCTTCAAATGGCGCTCAAGGGCTCGGATCATAAGCTGTCTGAGCAGGCGCTGACCAAGCTCAAGGCCGGGATCGTGTCTGGCTTTGAGCACATGGGCAAGTCGGCGCTGAGGATGTCGGGCTGGGTTTATGGCGGCAAGGGCGACGCTCGGGCGGCGCGGTTGCTCAGCGACGCGGACTTTGTGGAGGTCCTGGAGAGGCTTCAGGACGTGCCAATCATCAAAACCCTGGGCGTCGAGGGCCGCAGCCGCCGCGCGGTTGAGCTTTACATGGCCAACCTGCTCAAGTTTGCCGATGACCCAAGGGCCAGCAGTCAGAGGTGCTCCTCACCGCCGGACCTGCCGGTCTGGCGCCAAGTGCTTTTGGAGTGGCTGCCGCGTTTTCCTGCCAAGAAGCAAAGGGAACTTTCGTGGACCATCTGCCAACTGTCTTGGAGCCGGGATGACATCAAGCTCGCCTTGAAGATCCTAGGGGCGTTAAAGCCAGAGTCGGCCAACCACGTGATGACCGTGTTGACGCGTCAAGAGGGGGGGTTGCCGCTGGAGCTTTGGCAAGAGGCCTGGCAGGAGGCTGAGCCGCAGCAGCGCCAGGGCATGCCGAGGCTCTTGTCGTATGGGTGTTTGTACGGTGAGCCTGCGTACGCCAAGCAGTCCCGCGAGATCCTGGACGGGCTTGTGGCTCAGAAGCACGATGCTCTGGTGCGCGACGCGTTGTTGGCCGCTCTGGAGCGGATTGAGCCGGATTGGGATGCTTTGGGGCGCACGTTCGAGCAGCGTCTGGCGCGGGAGGTGGACTTTGAAAATCCGGTGCGTCAGGCCGAGGTGGCGGTGTTTCTGGACGAGATGACCAGGCACAACTGGGACACCAACTGGCATGAATCTTCGCTGGGTTTTGAACCCTTTTTGATGATGTTTGCGGGTTCCAAGCGCACGGCGAAGGACTGGCGTTATACACCCCAAATTGTGCGCGCGTTGGTGTTGTACCGCGATCCCAAGGCGCTGGGCCGTGTTTATGAGGTGGCCTGCAATTTGGGAGGGATCTTGCACAAAGCGCAGCACGTTCGGGTGCTGGCAGACTTTTCGGGGGCGACGCAGAAGCGCGCGGCCCGTGAGTTGGGGGCGCTGGGCGAAGACGCGGTGGACGACGTGGTGGCGGTCTTGGGGGCGCGCAAGGCCGGGGCGCGTCTGGCGGCGGCGACGGCGTTGATGATCATTGGGTCGCCCAGGGCTGCGGAGCCGCTGCGCAAGGCGCTGGCCAAGGATCGTTCGTCCAAGGTGAAGGTGGCGCTGCAAAACGCCTTGGAGCAGTGCGATCCGGCGCTGAAGGCCTCGGTACAGGAGATGACGGGCGGGCTGGGGGTTTATGCGCTGGGCCAGCGGCTGGAGACGCGCTGGGGCATGGAGCAGCTCAGGGGGTTGCTCTATGAGGAGGCGACGGCGCAGTCGTGGGTGCGTTTGTGCGACTTGTTGGAGCGCTTTCGTCAGGCTGGTGAGTTGTCGATGGCGCTCGACTACCTGGGGGAGCAGGGGATGGAGCGCTGGGGCGCGTCAAAAGTGGCGCCTTGGCACTGGCTGAGGCCGGAGTTGGTGCCGGAGTCGGCGGCCTTGATGGAGCGCGTGGACGGTGAGTCGGGTTCTGTCAAAGGAAAGCGCTGGATGCCGGTGTCGGCGTTTTGCCAGCCGGAGTTGAGGGACGCGTTTTTGGATGCGGGCCTGGCAAGCCTGGAGCGCAAGAACCATGGCCGAAAGCTGCCCAGGGCCATGGCGCCGCTCTTTGTGGCGTGGATCGGGTCGGCGTGGGCTTGGTGTGAAGAAAACGGTGTGGGGCTCGATAAACTGGAGGTGCGCCTGGATGGGGGCTCCAAGAACGGCATGAGTCGCCCAGGGAGCACGTTTCTGGAGCTATGGCGAGGATTTGGGGTGATGCTGGATCGGGCCCCGGCGTTCAGTGGTGACACGGCGCCGGAGGGGATGCGCTGGGTGAAGGTGGACTTGAAGCGCGACGATCCGCTGCGGGATCGGTTTGGCGCCAAGAAGGGCACCCGGGGCCTGGATCTGATGGACGCGCTGCCTGCCCCAGAGGTTTGAGGCTGTGTTTGGGCCGTGTTTGATGCTCGTCGGCCCCTTTGACAGCGTCTATGACGCCGCGATGTGCCGATTGGATAGCCTTTGATAAGGTTCGATAGGGCCAAAATGGCCCGATCCCCACGGTGAGGGCGTTGGCATTCTTGGCCTGGTTTCTGCGATGGGGAGGGACAGCAACGCCGCAGACCGCGGTCAAGCGAAGTCCTACCGATGCTCGGCGCAGCCTTCAAAGGGATGCCAGCGTGGGTTTGATGGACAGAATTTGAAAAAAATCCGGACACCGCAGGGTGTTCTGGCGCCAGGTCGTGAGGCATCATCATGCAACGCAGCAAACGAAAACCCGGTCCCAAACCAATCTGGACCGGTCGCCAAGAGGTCTAAGGCGGCGGACTTTTAATCCGCTACTCGTGGGTTCGAATCCCACCCGGTCCTCTGGAGGTTGATGTGCATCAACCCCAACGGCGAATGTTTCTTTTTTGGACATGAGCATCGGGCCGGTGGCCAAACGGTAAGGCAGCGGACTCTCAGAGCGTGTTTGCAAAATATCCCATCGACATGCGGCCCGATGACATCGATCCCGTCGTCGTCGATGCTCGACGAACCTCCAGTTCGTCTGCGCTCACCTCCTCGGCCTCGAAGCCACCGGGCTCGCCTATCTCGGTCCCATTTTACAAACACGCCCTAATCCGCCGATTGTGGGTTCAAATCCCACCCGGCCCTTCTTGCACATAAGCGCGCTTTGTGGTTTGTTGTGCATTGACCGGGGTATAGCGAAGCCTGGTATCGCGCCTGCTTTGGGAGCAGGAGATCGCTGGTTCGAATCCAGCTACCCCGATTTTTCCCTCCACATCTTGTTTTTGCGTGTGTCTGCACCTTGTCACAACACAATCCACATTTGCGTCGTGGCATGTGGTGGATGGGTGTTGTGCATCATCCCGTCCCCACGCAGATGAAGCGCTCGATGCGAGTCGAGGTGCGGTTGCGTGCCTCGGTGCGCGGGTGCTGTGGTTGGGTGATGGATCACAGGGCGCTGCGCGAGATTTTGTATGTGTCGTAGCAGCGGTGTGCATTCAGGCTGACCTCGGTGCTGATCAACCAAGGCGGGCCAGAGTGACCAGGGGGGGCCTTCTCCATGATGATGACCCGGTACGCGCCATCAGTCTTGTTCCAGACGGAAAACTCCACTTTGTTGTCTTTGTAGCCTCGGAACGTGAACGGAAAGTCTGGGATGGTGCTCTTTTTTTCGAGGGCGTCAATTTTGGGGATTTGGCGCTCTTTGATGGCTGTCCGGCTGTGGTGCTCTCGGTTGAAGTAGCAATCAAGTGTTTTTTTGTAGATGGAAAAATAGCTGGCCTTGTCTTTGAGGTTGTAGGCCTTGTTTGCGTCTTTAAAGGCGGCCTTGGCCTCTTCAAAGCTTTTTTGGGAGGCGTCCTGGGTCGCGACGGGGAGTTGCGCGATGGTGTTGTGTGGCTTGGTTGAGGGAGAGGTTTGGTCTGTTTGGGTTTTGGTCTCGGTTTCGGAATCTTTGGCGGGTCCGTAGAGAAATTCTGGTTCGGTGATGATGGCGGCGGCAATGATCGCCACCGCTGAGATCGACGCCACGATGATCTGGCCTGTGAAGTCCAGCAGGTGCTTGCCGCTGTCATCATCAGGTTTGTTTGCGACGGGAGCCGGGTGGTTGGCCATGATGTGATCAATGGTGGTGGACAAGCGATTGTGGCGTCCTCTGGCTTCAGCCCAATCCACCAACAAGACGGCGCGCTCTGGCTGGGAGCCTTTTAGAGTGGTTTTGGGGACGCCCGAAGATTGGACGACCGCGTCAAATTCGCTGGAGTTCATTTTGCATAATGCGTAGAGCATGTCGCTTTTGTTCACCATTCACCCCCTGATGTGTTGATTTGGGTGCCATGGCTCAAAGCCTGGGCTTTGTGTCATGGTTCGGGCTCTTTGCCTGGAGCCTTGGTGATGTGTGTCACGGAGCGCTTGACCATTGCCCCCGCCTTGATGGTTGGGGCTGCCCTGGGTTTGGGTAAGGCGCAGCGTTGCTCTGGGACACACAGGCAGAAGAGCCCTTCTGGGACCTCTTTTAATAGATGATAATTACCATGCCACACTTATAGTGCCGTATTCAATGCATTGAGTTACTCTGGATCCGGGAGTGGGGCCAGCGGGAGGCAGGTTGGCGCTCAAACTGGATTCGATCTCTTTTTGCCATGCGCCGTCTTTTTTTTGAAGATTGAAGCGGGCTGTGTGTGGAGACACGACAAGGGCGGGTCACGTTTGGGGCTGGTGCGTGGATTGAGGGCGGATAAAATGTTGAAGTTCTAGAGGCCGTCTGTGACGGGGTTTATGGGGCAGTTTGGGCATTTCTTGTTTCAAAAAAACGCCTTCTGCGCGGCGGTGGCACAGCCGTTGCCTATGTGAAGGAGCGTCGGCTGCGGAGACATGGCAGAACATGCTTCTGTCATGCGGCATCAGAAATGAGACGTGCAGGCAGCGACCCCCGGTGTTGGCAAATGCCTGATGCCGGATTCGATGATTGAATCCGGCATTGGCCATCGGCCAACCCATCACCAAACGGAACTCTCGGCCTTCGTCCTTTTGAGCAGTTCGGCGATGCTCCAGCCATGGATAGGCACGGACGAGGCAGCATGGTTGATGTGGGTACGTCTCATTTCTAATGCCGGTGGGTCGGTGTGGCTTTTGTGCCGCGCAGGTCGCCGCGACGGCACTTTGCCCTGGTTTACCGATTTGACGGTGCAAAACCTGGGCAGAAGGATGCACAAAAAAGCCTGACCGGCAGCGGTCAGGCTTTTGTCGTTTTGAACACTTTGTGCGGATGGGAGGCCAAAAGAGGGCCTGGTGAGAGGCCCTCTTTGCGGCGAGTTCAGCGGCGGCGGATGGCCAGCAGGCCGACCATGCCCAGGAGCATCGCCAGGGGAGCCCAGGGCACCGAGGGGTTGCCGGCGGGGGTCTGGCAGGCGCAGGCCTGGGCCGCTCCGGCGCCGGGGTCGGGGCCCACGGGAGGCTGATCGCCGGGGGTGCCGTTGTTGTCCCCGTTCATCATGTCGTTGGGGTCTTCCTCGTTGGGGGTCTGGCCGTTGTCCTGGTCGGTGGGGATGCAGTCGCCCAGGCGGCAGAAGGTCCCTTCGGGGCAGGTGGTGCGCAGGCAGGGGTCGTCCACGCAGTTGCCGTCGGCGCAGGCCTGACCGGCCTCGCAGATCACCCCGGCGCAGGGGTCGTCGGCGCAGTTGCCATCGACGCAGACCTGGTCGGGCGGGCAGGCGCGGCCCGCGCAGGGATCATCGAAGCACACGCCGCGCTCGCAGAGCTGGCCGGCGGGGCAGGCGATGTCCAGGCAGGTGTCAAAGCAGGCGCCGTCGCGGCAGCCCTGGTCAAAGTCGCACTCAATGCCGGCGCACTGGTCGTCGAGGCAGGCGCCGCCGACGCAGACTTCGCCGTCGGGGCAGCCGCTGACGTAGCAACTGTCTTCGACGCAGCGGCCCAGCGAGCAGCTCAGGCCCGGGCGACACTCAATGCCCACGCAAGGATCGGCGCACTGGCCGTCGATGCAGACCTCGCCCGAGGGGCAGTCGTTGTTGGAGCAGGGCGTGATGCAGAAGCCGTCGCGGCAGATCGTCCCGCCGAAGCACTCGCCAGCCTGGCAGCGCTCGGCGCATTCGCCGTTGATGCACTGCTCGTTGGGGTCGGGGCAGACCACGTTTTCGTCGATCTGGCCGTCGCAGTTGTTGTCGACGTTGTCGCAACTCTCGCGCGGCAGGTCGCCGCAGCGGCGGCAGGCGTTCTCCACGCCCTCATCGATCTGGTTGTCGCAGTCATCGTCCACGCCGTCGCAGACCTCGGCAGGCGCCGGGCCACACTCGCCGCAGGCGTTGATCAGGCCCTCATCGGTCTGGCTGTCGCAGTCGTCGTCCAGACCGTTGCAGACCTCGTCGGGCACCGGGCCGCAGTCGCCGCAGGCGTTGCGCACGCCTTCATCAATGACGGCGTCACAGTCGTTGTCACGGCCGTCGCAGACCTCGTCGCCGGTCTCAACACAGTTGCCGCAGGCGCTGTCGAAGCCTTCGTCGATGAGGTTGTCACAGTCGTTGTCTTCGCCGTCGCAGACCTCTTGCGGGGTCGGGCCACACTCGCCGCAGTCGTTGAGCAAGCCCTCGTCAAAGCGGCCGTCACAGTCGTCGTCAAAGCCGTTGCACAGCTCGCGGGGGGTCGGGCCACACTCGCCGCAGTCGTTGATCAGGCCCTCGTCGATGCGGTTGTCACAGTCGTTGTCGTCGCCGTCGCACAGCTCGGTGGGCACCGGGCCGCAGACGCCGCAGGCGTTGAATGTGCCCTCATCGATGAGGTTGTCGCAGTCGTTGTCTTCGCCGTCGCACAGTTCGTTGGTCCGATCGGCGGCCTCCGCGCTGCACACCACCGAGGTGCCACTGTTTGAACACACCAGCTCGCCGGTGCGCTCGCAGGCGCCCACACCGTCCGAACAGCTGTTGCCCAGGCCGTTGAAGCCCTCATCAATGCGGTTGTCACAGTCGTTGTCGCGTCCATCGCACAACTCAGTGGGGGCGATGGACTGAAGCACGTCGCTGAGCACCTGGCGCAGGTTGGCCAGGTTGTCGGCAAAGAGCGCCTGGCCAAAGGTCAGGTCCGTGGCCCCAAACTGGTTCAGGGCGGTGCCACCCGAGCGGGCGATCTGGTTGAGCTGATCGGCGCCGGCGACGTCAGGCCCAAAGCCCACGACCCAGGTCTTGATCTCAAACTGGCCCTGGAGCGTGAACGTCAGGTTGCGCAGCGCAAAGGCCGCCGAGGCCGGATCCGAGTCATCACGGGGGCAAAACTGCTCACCGTCGGCCACCAGCAAGACATAATAGCTGCGGCAGTCGCGGTCGGGGTCATTGGGGATGACCTCGGTGGCGAAGTAGTTCTGGGCACCGACCAGCGCCTGCGCCAAAGGGGTGTTGCCCGCCCCGCGAAGCTCCTTGTTCGCCGGGTAGTTCTCCTGGCCATCCATCCAGGACAGGATGTCGGAGCGGTTGTTGCGGGCAATGTCCACCAGGACCTGACCGTCGTTGCTGCAGTTGTCCCGGCCCCTGTAGTTGATGGGCGCCTGGTAGGCCTGCGGCTCCGCGCCGAGGATGTTGACGCCCTCTTCCTGGTAGAAGCGCATCAGGCCAAACTCAACGTCGATGTTCTCGTCCTGGACGATCTCGCGCAGCGCCTCTTTGGCGATGAAGAGGCGCGAGTCGTTGGGCAGCCCGTCGTTGTTGGTGTCGTTGCCGGGGTAATCGTCGCTGCCGTCTCCCAGCGTGGGGGTCCCGTTGAGATCCCAGAGCATGGAGTTGCTGGTGTCAAAAATGATCAACACCTTGGGGGCGATGCCCTGGGCCGAAGCCGTTGTGGCGCAGCACAGCACCAAAAGCAAAGCAAATAGTGCGGTGCGTATGGCTGTCTTATTCATGTCTCTCCTGGTCCCAGAAAACCCCAAGCCTCACCGGGAGACTAGTCGAGTGTTTTTCTGGCTGCAAATGCTTCCTGCAAGTGAGTCGCGTTCGCGCTCCCAGACCCCGCATGGCCGAAGGCCAGTGGCGGGATTTGGTTCATGATTCTTCTACCGGAATGCCTGTCGGTTTTGTAGGATCGCGCCCACAAAGACCGCAATATTGTGAGCCCTCCTGCTTCAGATTGCCGCCCCAATGGTACGAGCAGGGCGCTGCGATGGCTCTTTAAAAGCCCAGCACGTTGCAAAAACGTTTTGCGATGTTGCAACGCTCCGAATCCTTTTGAAGGGGGTTCGCGGTCTTTGAGGCCGTATTGGTCGAACTTTGCAGATGTTTCATTTTCTGGTCCGAACTCTGCAACACCTCTTGTGCGACGACGCGATGGAGGTACGCAAGATGGACAACAACCCGACCCCAAAGTGGCTGCCCTTTATGTCATGGTTGCCCAGCTATGACCGATCCAACCTGGGCGGAGACATGGCCGCTGGGTTGACCACGGCGGTGATGCTGATCCCGCAAGCGATGGCCTACGCGATGTTGGCCGGCCTTCCCCCGGTGGTGGGGCTCTACGCCAGCATCGTGCCGGTGGCCATCTACGCCTTCTTTGGCACCAGCAGGCAGTTGGCCGTCGGGCCAGTGGCGATGGTCTCGCTGCTGGTGGCCAGCGGGGTGGGGGCGATCGCTGGGGGGAGCATCGAGACCGCCGTGGCGCTGGCGGTCTTGCTGGCGCTGATGGTCGGTGTGATGCAACTCTTGATGGGGGTGGGGCGGCTTGGCTTTTTGGTCAACTTCCTGTCGCACCCGGTCATCAGCGGCTTCACCTCGGCAGCGGCGCTCATCATCGGCTTTAGCCAGCTTAAGCACCTGTTGGGGCTCGAAATCGCCCGCAGCAACCACATTCACAAGATCATCGGCGCGGCGTTGGAGCAAATCGGTCAGGTCCAACCGGCCACCGTCTTGATCGGCCTGGCCAGCATCCTCCTGCTGGTGGGGCTCAAGCGCTGGAAGCCGGTTTTCCCCCGTGCGCTGGCGGTGGTGGTCTTGGGGACTGTGGCGGTCTGGGGTTTGCGCCTGGACGAGGCTGGCGTGGCCATCGTCGGCTCGGTCCCGGCGGGGCTGCCGTCGCCTTCGATGCCGACCATGGACTGGGAGTCCATCCGGGCGCTTTTGCCCATCGCCGTCACCATCTCGTTGGTCAGCTTCATGGAGTCGGTCTCGGTCGCCCGAGCCTTTGCCCGGCGCAACCGCTACGAAATCGACGCCAACCAGGAACTGATCGGCCTTGGATTGGCCAACATCGGCGGCAGCTTCTTTGGAGGCTACCCCGTCACCGGCGGGTTTTCGCGCACGGCGGTCAACGGTCAGGCGGGCGCCAGGACCCCGCTGGCCTCGTTGGTGACCGCCGCCATGGTGGCGCTGGCGCTCCTGCTGCTCACGCCGCTCTTTCACTTCCTGCCCAAGGCCACCCTGGCGGCCATCATCATGACCGCCGTCTTTGGGCTGGTTGACGTGGCCGAGGTCAAGCACCTGTGGCACGTCAAGCGGGCCGATCTGGCGCTGCTGGGGCTGACCTTCATCGCCACGCTGACGCTGGGCATCGAAGAGGGCATCCTGGCGGGCGTGGGCGCGTCGATGGTCTGGTTCGTGGTCAGCACCACGCGCCCCCACACCGCCGTGCTGGGTCAACTCCCCGGCACCACCGACTACCGCAACATCAAAAATCACCCCCAGGCCCAAACTCGCCCCGGCATCCTCATCGTCCGCATCGACGCCCGCTTCTATTTCGGCAACGTCTCCTTCCTCAAAGAGACGCTGGCGCGCCTGGAGGCCCAGGCCACCGTCCCGGTCCACACCATCATCATCGACGCCAGCAGCGTCAATCAGCTTGATTCTTCGGCCGACTCCGCGCTGCACGAACTCTTTGATGACTATCAGCGCCGTGGCATCCGTTTGCTCTTTTCGGGGGTGAAGATGCCTGTGCGGCGAGTGATGGAGAAGTCGGGTTTTGTGACGAAGATTGGGGGGGAGCGGTTGCTGCTCAATGTGCACGACGCGGTCATGATTGCGGTGGATGCGGGGCCGTTGCCGCCTGCGGATGCCCGGGGCGAAGTGCTCAAAGGGAAGGTCAAGGCCCAGAACGAGGGTTTTGATCCGATGTCGGTGGCACCGGGGGCGGTCAGCGCGGGCTGACCAATGGGCACCCGGCGGCGTCGAGCCAGGAGGCCGGATCTTCAAGCGCGTCTTGTGGCAGCGCGGCGCAGCTTAGCGAGAGCAGGTTGCGCAGACAGCCAACGTGAGCGTTGAGTTGGTCGGGGACGGTCAGATCTCCATTGCAGGTGTAGGTTTGGTCAAAGCGGGTTTGGACGGCGTTGGCGTCTACGTTGCCGCAGGCCACCGAGCCCAGCCTCACGCCCCATTGGATGCTCTGGCTGACCTCGGCGCATATTTGGTTGGGGGTGGATGACGTGCGGGTGAAGATCTGGGCGCAGTTTGGCAGATCCCGGATCCAGGAGTCGGCGCTGGCGTCGTTGCGGCAGGTCTGGCCAAGCTGTGCCAAACAACTGCTCAAGAGCGTCTGACGTTCCTCGGGACTGACGTCCTGCGTGCAGCCCATGCCGTCTCGCGCTGAGGCCGCTATGACCAGTTGTCCGTCCTGTGTGCCCTTGCAGACCTGCCAGCGCTCTTGGAGTGTGTTGGTCAGGGCGCTGACTGCATCCCCGCAGCCCGTCTGTTGGCCCGAGCCCACGTTGTCCAGGCAACTGTCGCCAAGCGCCAGCCAGCCATCAAAGTCATTGTTCAACGCCAGGGCTTGCTCGCACGATGCGCCAGTGATCTGGCCCACGCAGTCAAAGTGGGCCCCTGGGGTAACCTGGACGCTGGCGTCACAGCCAAACTCCCCCAGAAATTGCTCGTGGAGGTTGTTGGCGCGCGCGCCGTCGCCGTCGCAGGTGAAGCTGCGGTAGGAGATGGCCGACGCGATGTCCTCACAGGGGTTGTCCACACCGTTTTGGTCGATCAGTTCGCCGCAGCCTGCGCCGAGCCACAACCCCAGCAGTGCAGCGCACCATCTCAAGGGGCGACCTTTGAAGCGGATGTTCTGGTGTTCATTCATCAAAAATACCGTATTGGACCGAGAGGTGGAACTGCCACGCGTCCACGGCGTATGGGAAGATGTCCAAGATGGTGGGGTCATTGCGCCAGACTTGGAGGCGCACGATGCCGTGCTCAAAGGTCGCTCCCCGTTCGCCAACGATGAAGGCCACATCGGCGCCGACCGCCAGATGTTGGCCGCCGCCGACCTGGTAGAAGCTCATCCTGGGCAGTTGGACCACGCCGATGTAGGCCGAGGCCTCCACTGGCCACAGCTTTTTGCGCATCCGACTGGCCTGGAGGACCCCCGAGACCTGATTGTAGTTGGGAGAGTGGAAGGACAGGCGTGCTTCGTAGAGCTGGGGCGATGGCAGAACGGTGTAGGCGCCGGTGAGATCGAAGTAGCGCAGGATGTCGCGCTGTTCGATGTGGGCGGTCCACAGGTCCAATTGTTCCAGAGCCCTGTTGTAGGCGGCGCCCTGGAGGTCATCGACGGTGGGCAATGGCAGGCGCAGCTTGCGGGCGTAGACGGTGGTGGTGCCCTGGGCGCCGTCTTTGTTCCACCAGTCAAAGGCGCGCTTGCCTGCCTTGAGGTAGGCCAACTCCAGCGAGTCCTGCCCCAGACTCTGGAGCAGGGTGCGTCCAAAGAGCCCAAGATCAAGCTGGTCGAGGGTGAAGTAGGCCCCCGTGGAGCCCACGTAGCCGACGGTGGCGTCGAGCCACTTCAAATCCAGTCCAGCGCCGACGATGTAGTCCACGCCCATGCTGCTGACGCCGTCTTTGACCAGCCGAAAGCGCCGCGCGCCCAGAAAAGGCGCCGCCACATTGTAGTAATGGCCCACAAAGAAGTTGGCCAAGGTGAAGGCGCCGCGTGCTCCGCCGCTCTCGGAGATGAACGCCGAGTTGGCCCCGCCGGTGTAAAAGAAGGTCAAAGGTCCGGCCCGCAGGCCAAAACCCAGGTTGTAGGAACTCAAGTCGACCGGCGCCGTGCCCGGGTCGCAGTTTTGTTTAAAGGTGACCGGGATCTGGAGCACGTTGTAGAGCGAGTCACCGCCGATGAAGAAGACGCTGCCACCGTGATCCCAGTCCCGGGGCTCCAGTCCCTGCAACTCGGGCAGGATTTTGCGCTCCACGGTGGCCACCGCGCCGTAGGTTCGGGCGTTGGTCAACGCCGCTTCACGGGCCAGCAAAAAGGGGACGCTGCCCCCAATGGCGCGGTCCACAAAGCAGTCTTGTGCGGCAGCCTGAGCGCCCGCACTCAGCATCACCGCTGCGGTGATCATCGCCCACACCCATCGGCGCCCCAATGGCGACCGCAACCGTCGCCGCTGAAAATCGACCATCTGACCTCAAGTCCAACGCTGCTCGCCGGTGTCCCTGCACACACCTGAGCAGGCCTGAAAACGCAGCCCCTTTGAACTGGGGAGGTTTTGACCGTCAAAGAATAAGGCTATTCTCACATTCTTTAGCCATGGTCTTTAGCATAGGCGAAGAACGCAAAGATGGCCAGCACACAAAGCCCAGCCATCACCGCCAGCGCGATTTTGATCACGCTCCAAGGGCGCTCGCCTTGCACCTCGCCGGTGCACGCGTTGATCGCCACCTGGTAGACCTTGTCTTTGTAGGTGTAGCCCAGCAGCCAGACCGGCAGCAGCAGGTGCTTGAAGGTGATGGCGGCGTGCTGGGTGTTGAGGCTGTGCAGACGCTGGGTGTCGCCGCCGATGCGGCGCTTGGCCTCGGAGCGCAGCGCCACGTCCATGCGCCCGCGCGCCACCTCAAAGCCGTCGTCCAGCGGGATGTCGTAGGTCTGGGCCAGGTAGCCGGCCATCATCTCATGGTTGAAGGACACCAGCTCCTCAAAGGGCCAGGGCTCAAGCTCCGTCATCAGCTTGGCGGGCAGGCGATTGACCCCGCAGACCAGGACATCGTCAAAGAAGCGCTGGAATTGACCGCTGGCCGGATACCATCGCGTGCGCCGCTCCCTGCGCTTGTTTTCACCCGAGCCGACCTCCACATAATAATACTCGCCGCGCTCGCCGCTGTACTGATTGGAGGTCATCGAGTCGTAGGTCCAGTAGGGCAGGTAGACCCCCGTGAACTGGCCCGTGACCCCCCGGCGCTTGAAGTCGTTGGGCGCAAACCACCGCGAGGCCACCCAGGCCTTCAAGTTGACGCTGGCCCGGTCCTTTTCGATCTTGAAGGGCAACATCCCCGTCACCGGGACGCGCTCCTCGGCCTGATGGACGTCTGAGCGCTGTATCGGGGTGCCGCAATACGAGCAGTCCTGCGCCGTCAACGTGCCGCTGAAGACCACCGTCGCACCGCAAGAACCGCAGGAGACCTCCTTTTCCCCTGGGCTCCCACCGCCTTGGTGACTGGCCAGACCCGCCAGCATCGCCTTGAAGTCCTGCTCATCCACCTGACCCTCAACCGAGAGGTCAACCACGTGGCCGCAGCGCTCGCATTCGAGCTTCTGGACGCCGATGGAGAACCGCATGTCGCCGCCACACGCCTCGCACGGAAAGGTCCGCTCAGCGCCCTCCTGGCTGTCGCCGTGGACGTGGGTTGTGGTGCCTGAGGCCGCGTGGTCTGGTGCGCCTTCCTGCATGATGCGCGTGCTCCTTGAGGTGCGATCGTTGATGGTTTGTGTGTCCCAGCATGCCGCATGTCACAAAGGGACTCAAACCGTTGCTTTGTGATCCTTATGGACGGTGTCTTGCAACTTTATATGCGGCCTGTGACGTCACATTGACGTTCACATGGGTTTTTGCGATGTTTTAGACCGCCAGACACACACAAACCACACAATATAATACCGCGCCATATCTGGTCGGGAATGGTTTATCTTTAGGGGGCATTATGAAACACCAATTTGCAGCGGGTGTTTTGCTGGTCGTCATGGGCCTGATGGGGGCATCCTGCACGCAAGAAGATGCGGGGCAGGAGCGGGATCTCCCTCTTGAGCTTGTGGAGCAGGGACTCGACAGTGACGAGGACGGCGTTGATGACGAGTTGGACGACGATCCCAACGACCCGCAGGTGTGTCGCGACACCGATGGGGACGGCTGTGATGACTGTGCCAACGTTGTGCCCTGTGACTCACGACCGGGCGTGGTTTGCTTTACCGAGGGCAACGGCGCCACAGGCAGTTGTTACGAAGACATCCAGGCTCTGGTGACCTTTGACAACGCCAACGCGCTTGCCCAGCAGCGCTCCTTTCAAGGGGTCACGGGTCGCCTGGTGTCCATCACCTCCAGCGCCGAGACTGATTTCCTGGCCAACAACCTGCCTCCGGCGGCGTTTCAGGACCCCAACGTGGGTTTTGGGCACTGGATAGGCGGCGTTTGCCCCTCTGGAGATTGCCGCAACGGATTTGAGTGGCCCTCTGGCGAAGACAACAACTACGACAACTGGTGCCCCGGCGAGCCCAACGGTGGCAGCACCGGGAGAATCCACTTCTTCCGCAGCGAGTGCTGGAACGACATCGACGGCAGCTTCCTGACCGGTTATGTCGTGGAGTACCCCAACGTCGATTTTGATTGCGGCGGCGAGGCCGACCCGGCCAACGATGGCCTGGACACCGATGGTGACGGTCTGTGTGATGCGGGCGACCCCGAGATCGTCGTCAACTCCACCGCCGACAACCTCACCGCAGGCGACGGCAACTGCACTCTGCGCGAGGCCATCCGCAACGCCAACAACAACAACGACCAGA
Source organism: uncultured Pseudomonadota bacterium (assembly GCA_937123825.1). Lineage (GTDB taxonomy): Bacteria > Myxococcota_A > Bradymonadia > Bradymonadales > CAKZKQ01. The sequence goes on along the minus strand of CAKZKQ010000541.1, from coordinate 9,744 downwards.
CCCAGGGCGACTGTCAGGCGGGCAGTGGCGTGGACATCGTGCGGATCCCTGCCGGGACCTACACGCTCTCGCTCGACGGCGACGACGAGGACAACAGCGCCACTGGCGACCTCGACATCCGGGGCAACGTCTTCCTCAAAGGCGCCGGGGCTGGGCAGACCATCATCGACGCCAACGGCATCGACCGCGTTGTCCAGGGCTTTGGGGGCAACAACAACCTTGAAGACCTGACGCTGACCGGCGGCGACATCAACGGCGCTGGGGACTGCGTGGACGGCGGCGCCTCGGGCGCCAACCGTGACGGTGGCGGCTTCTACATTCAGGGCGGTTCGGTGTCTTTCAACCGCGTGCGTGTGACCGACAACCGGGCGCGCTGCAACGGCGGCGGCGCCATGTTCAACAACGGTGTCACCGTCACCGGCAACACCAACACCTTTGATGGCAACACCGCCGGTCACGAAGCTGGTGGCGCTTGGTTTGCGCGCTCGGCGCCAGACACCACTGGCCGCATCCACCTCAACAACTGGACCTTCAGTGGCAACCGCGCCGATGTGCGCGGTGGCGCCATCGCCCACAGCTCCAACTGCTGCCCGCTGACCTTTGACCAGGGCACCATCACCGGCAACAGCGCCGGCCAAGAGGGCGGCGGCATCAAGCAGTACGGCTTTGGGATGACGTTCTACGGCACCATCATCTCGGGCAACACCACCGACAACGTCAACAGCGGCACCTTTGATTGTAGCGGTTCCGGGGGCGGCACCTCCAACATCGTGGGCTCAAACGGCAACGCCAATGGCTGCGCCTCGGTCAACTCCTGCGGCAACAACAACGCCGTGCTGCCCGGAGAGATCTCCACGCTCTTGAACACCACGCTGGCCGACAACGGCGGCTCGGTCCCGACCCACGCGCTGGCCTCCAACAGCCAGGCCATCAACCATGTCCCGGCCGACTCTGACGGCGTCCCTGGCGCGCGCAACCCCCAGTGTGCTTCTTCGGCCCTGACCACCGACGCCCGAGGCAACGACCGCCGCGGACGCTGCGACGCGGGCGCCTTTGAAACCACCGTCGCCTCCGGTCAGGTCTGCTCCTGCGACGGCAACGCCTACACCTGCGTGGCCGTTGATGCCGACAACGACGGTGTGGTCGATCCCGTCGATGTCTGCCCCGACGATTTCGAAGTCCAGCAGGACATCAACCTCGCCGGTCTCACTCGCCTCAACGGCGCCGGTTTCTTTGGGTTCCTTGAGCTGACCCCGGCCCAGAACTTCCGCCGGGGCAACGCCAACACCCCCGGTCGGATCAACATCCCTGACAACCGCGTCTTCCAAGAGCACTTTGAGGTCAAAATGGCCTTCGGAAACGGCAACAACGGCGCTGATGGCATGGGCTTTGTCTTCCACAACGACGACCGGGGCACCAACGCCCAGGGCACCGCGGGGTGCTGTGATGTGGTCGGCATTGACGGCATCCGCCGCTCGGTCGGCGTCGCCTTCCAGACCTTCCATGACCGCGTGTTGATCATCCGCAACGGCGACTTCAACAACGTGGTGGCCACCGGCCCCATGCCCAGCTTCATCCACAACGAGGCTGGCGTGCACATCTGGATCCGCTACGACGGCGTCAACAACCAGATGAAGGTCTACGCCGCCGAGACCAACGACCAGCCCGCCGAGCCTTTTATGACCGCCAACGTCGATCTTCACGGCGAAACCGGCACCCCGGACATGTTCCTGGGCATCGGCGGCGCCACCGGCGGGGCCAACAACGCCCACCAGGTCTTCAACTGGGACTACACCGTGACCGACCCCAACCAGGGTGACAACGACGGTGACGGTGATGGCGACATCTGTGACCTCGACGACGACGGCGACAACGTGCCCGACACCGACGTGGTGGCCAACTACCTCTTTGAGGGCAGCTTCCAGGACTCCGGGCCCAACAAACTTGGCGCCACCAATGAAGGGGCCAGCTTTGTGACCGACCGCGATGGCAACCCAAACAGCGCTTTGAGCTTTGATGGCAATGACCGGGTGCGGCTCTTTAACGGCACCGAGTTCTTCAGCCCCGGTGACCCCATTGAGATCTCGCTGTGGTTCCGCACGACCTCGGTCCCCGGCAACAACAGCTTCATGCTGGCGGGCATCCCCGGCGGCGGCCCTGACCTTGTGGTGGCCATGAACAACAGCCGCCGCATCCTGGTTCGCCTCTACGGCGGGACCAGCGTCTTCTCAAACGCCGGGGTCAACTACGCCGACGGCCAGTGGCACCACGTGGCCTTTGGCACCGATGGCGAAAACCCCTTCTTCCGCATCGATGGCATCCAGCAGGACGCGTCGCCCACGGTGGGCAACTTCAACCGTGAGGCGCCGCTGACGTTGGGGTCTCGCGGCGAGCCGGGGAACAACCATTATACCGGTGAGTTGGACGACGTGATGGTGCGGCGCAATGTCCCCACCGACAACTGTCCCTTTGTGGCCAACGCCGACCAGGCCAACGCCGACGGCGATGAGCAGGGTGACGTCTGCGATGATGACGATGACAACGACAACGTGCCGGACGGCGATGACAACTGCGCCAAGACGGTGGCCTTCTCCATGCCCGACCGCGATTTCCGCAACCTGGGCGATCTGACGCTCATCAACGACGCCCGCTCCAACGGCGACGCGCTGCGCCTCAACCCCGACGAACTCAACCGTCGCGGCAACGCCTTCTTGACCGAGCCGGTCGATTTTGATGGCGACTTGAGCTTCCGCAGCTCGCTGCGCTTCAACATGAGCGGCACCCAGGGCGACCGGGGCGCCGATGGCATTGCGTTCATTGTCCACAACGACCCTCGCGGGGCCAATGCGATTGGTCTTGGGGGCGGCACGGTCGGCTATACTGGCATCAGCAACTCCATCGCTGTGGGCTTCCGCACGGTGGGTCAGGATGTGGTCAGTGTCTCGCAAAACGGCAACATTCTGGACGTCGTGGGCCAAGCCAACGCGCCTTTTGAGCTCAACAACGGCGACGATGTCTACGCCTGGATTCAGTACGATGGCCGGACCGACCAGATGGAGATTTTTGTCTCCACCACCGACGAGCAGCCCGAAGAGCCCACGTTGACCGTGACGGTGGATGTCCACGCGCGTTTGGGCGCCGATCAGGCCTTCTTTGGCTTTGGCGGCGCCACCGCTGCGCTGCGCAACACCCACGACGTCGAGCGTTGGTCGCTGACGACCTCCAACCCCGATCAGGCCGACATCAACGAAAACGGCGTTGGCAACCTCTGTGATCCTGTCACTGACACGGACGAAGACGGCGTGGCGGACCTGGAAGACAACTGCCCGTTGGACGACAACCCCGGTCAGGAAGACGAAGACCGCGACGGGGTGGGCGATGTCTGTGACGCGGCCTTTGTGGGCCCGTCGCCGTACTTGTCGAGCCTCAACAGCCCCTTTGTGGGCGAGACCTTCAGTGTCTTCCATTTGGAAGACTTTGAGGATGGCGCGCTTGATACCCCTGGGGTGAGCGCCAACGCCGGTGAGGTTCGCGATCCTGGCGTGACCATTGACTCTGTGGATGGTGACGACTGCTTGATTGACGGTTTGGGCCGCGATGGACGCTCGTTGGTGTCGTTTGATGGCCCCACGGGCATCCGCTTTACCTTCGATGAGGCTCAACTTGGCGGCCAGCTCCCCACCCACGTGGGCATTGTCTGGACCGACGCCTCTCAGAACGCCTCGATCACCTTTGAGGCCTTTGGCGCCAACGACGCCTCGCTTGGCACGGCCACGCCGCTGTTGGTCACCGATGCGTTGGTCAGCGGCGAGACCGATGAAGACCGCTTCTTTGGCGTGGTTTTCCCGGGTGGGGTCAAGTCTGTGTTGATTCGTGCCAGCACGGACAACATCGAGGTCGACCACCTCCAGTACGGTGTGGCCGACCCCAACGGCGAGGCTCCGAGCTTTGCCGGGCCCGACGACGACGGCGATGGTGCGCCCAACTGTCAGGACAACTGCCCCGACGACGTCAACGTCGATCAGGCCAACCTCGACGGCGACTTCTTTGGTGACGTTTGTGACGATGATGACGACAACGACCGCGTCACTGACGGCAACGACAACTGTGCTCGGACGCTGACGCGGGTCATGACCCGGCGCAACTTCTCCAACGTCGATGACCTCAACCTGACGGGCAACGCGGCGGTGGCCGATGGCAGGACGCTGCGTTTGACCGACGACCAGGATTTCCGCGCGGGCAACGCCTTTTTGGCCCAGCCAGTGGCCTTCAACGACACCACCAGCTTCCGGGCCTACTTCCAGCTTCAGATCACCGGCGGCGACGGGGATCGTGGTGCCGATGGCCTCTCCTTCATCATCCACAACGACCGACGAGGTGCAGCCGCCACGGGCTTCCCCGGCGGGAGCATTGGTTACGGCGGCATTCAGCAGTCGGTGGCCGTGGGTGTGAAGACCTTCAACACCAGCCAGATTCAGGTGCTGGCCGACGGCAACACCAACGTGGTGCTGGCCAGCGCAGGGGAGGGTGGCATCGACCTCAACGGCGGTGACATCGTTCACATCTGGGTGGAGTACAACGGCATCAGCAACAACATCGCCGTTTACATGGCCGACAAGGAGTTGCAGCCCCAGGGCACGCTGGTGGTGCACAACATCGATATCCGTCAGCGTATGGGCGCCGACCAGGCCTTCTTTGGCTTTGGCGGCGGCACCGGCGGTCTGTCCAACAACCACGACATCCTGGCCTGGGAGTTGAGCGTGGCAGACTCGGACCAGACCAACGACGACAACGACGACTTTGGCAACATCTGCGACCTGGACTTCGACAACGACGGGATCATCAACGACAACGACAACTGTCCGCTGGTGGCCAACCCGCAGCAGGAGAACAACGACGGCGACGACAACGGCGACGCCTGCGACAACAACGACGACAACGACGACCTGCTCGACAACGAGGACAACTGCCCGCTGGTGGCCAACAACAACCAGCAGGACAACGACGAAGACGACGACGGCGACGCTTGCGACGACGACGATGACAACGACGGCGTCCCCGACACCGAAGACAACTGCGCCTTCATCAGCAATGTCGGCCAGAACGACGGCAACAACGACGGCGTGGGCGACGCCTGCATCCCATGCATCAACCCCGGCAACACCTTTGGTTCCTTTGGCGGCGGCAACGGCCAGTTCAACCGCCCCGAAGGGCTGGGCGTCGACACCAACGGCGAGGTCTTTGTGGCCGACACGACCCGCGTGCAGGTCTTTGATGACCAGGGCAACTTTGTGCGCTTCTGGGGCATCCCCGGCGGTGCCACCTCGGGTCTGGAGATCAACGGCGACGAGGTCTTTGTGGCCGACGACAACCCCAACAACCGCGTGCGCGTCTACAACAAGACCGGCACTGAGCTGCGCAGCTGGGGCGGCACCGGCAACGGAGACGGCCAGTTCCAGCGCATCACCGACGTGACCGTCAACAGCTTTGGCGAGGTCTTTGTGGTGGATGCCAACCTGGACCGCGTGCAGGTCTTTAGCCGCGACGGCAACTTCCTGCGCAAGTTTGGTACGGCAGGGATTGGCAACGGCCAGTTCCAGACCGCTTACGGCTTGGCCGTGGACGCCGACGACAACGTCTATGTCTCTGAGTTTGACGGCCACCGCGTGCAGGTCTTTGACCGCAACGGCAACTTCCTGCGCAAGTTTGGCACCCAGGGCGGCGGCGACGGCCAGTTCCAGAACGCTGGCAAGCCCCATGTGGGCGACGACGGCTTCCTCTACGTGGCCGACTTTGGCAATAACCGTGTCCAGATCTTCACGCTGGAGGGCGACTTCCTGCGCCAGTTGGACGTGGCGGGCGGTCCCACCGACGTCACCCAGAGCCCCTCTGGCGACTTCTACGCGGCGCTCTTCCAGACCCATCAGGTTGCTCGTCTTCAAAGCGGTCTGGACGCCGATGACGACGGAGTTTGTGGTCAGTTGGACAACTGCCCCGATGATGCCAACGATGACCAGAACGATGTGGATCAGGACGGCGCTGGGGATGTCTGCGACACGGACGCGGACAATGACGGGCTGACCAACAACAACGACAACTGCCCCGAAGCGGTGGCGGTGGCGCGCGGCGAGCGCAACTTCCTGGACTTTGACGGTCTGGTGGTGGCGGGCGATGCGGGTCAGTCTGGCGATCGGCTGCGCTTGACCGACGACGGCGGCGGCCGCGCTGGCAACGCCTTCCTCAACGCGCCGGTGCCCTTTACGGCCACGACCAACTTCACCACCCACTTCACCTACCAGCTCACCGGCGGTCAGGGCAGCAACGGGGCCGATGGCTTCACCTTCATTGTCCACAACGACCCCCGAGGGGCCGCGACCGTGGGCCGCGCCGGTGGGTTCCTGAGCTACGGCGACGTGACCAACTCCGTTGCGGTGGAGTTTGACACCTTCATCAACAATGTCGGCGACGGCATCCCCGATCCGCCCTTCAACCACGTGGCCATCCTCAGCGACGGCAACGCGGCCAACCACCTGGCGGCCGCCGATCCGGGCTACGACATCAACGACGGGCGCGTGTACCACGTCTGGGTCGAGTACGACGCGGCGTCCACGACGCTGGAGGTCTACACCTCGACCAACGACCAGCAGCCCCCCAACCCGCTGCTCTCGCGCCCCATCGATCTGCGCGCCAAGCTGGGCGACGACCAGGCCTTCTTTGGCTTTGGCGCCGCCACCGGCGGGCTGGCCAACAACCACGACATCCTGACCTGGTCGGTCACCGTGGCCGACGCCAACCAGGACGACAACGACGAGGACGGCGACGGTGATGTCTGCGACATCGACGATGACAACGACCTCATCCCCGACGGCGACGACAACTGCCCCTTCAACGCCAACCCCGACCAGGAGGACGGCGACCGCGATGGTCTGGGCGACGCTTGTGACGCCGAGCTGCTCGGGCCGCTGCCCTACCTGACGGCGGTCGATGACAGCCCCTGGCGCGAGGTCAAGTTTGGCCGCTTCCACCTGGAAGACTTTGAGGACAACCTGCTCAACACGCCCGGTCTGTCGGCCAACATCGGCCAGCCTTTTGGTCCGGCCAGCAACGGCGACTCGGTCGATGGCGACGACTGCGAGGTGGACGGCGATGGCCGCAGCGGCCGTTCCTTCTTCTCTGGCAATGGCATCAACGGCGTGCGCTTGAGCTTCGACGCCCAGCAGCTTGGCGGCGATCTGCCCACCCACGTCGGTGTGGTCTGGACCGACGGCGCTGGCACGGCCACCTTTGAGGCCTTCGACGCCGACGGCAACTCCCTGGGCTCGGCCACCCCATATGTCATCCCCAACAACGTCTTCACCGGTCAGACCGATGAAGACCGTTTCTACGGCGTGGTCTTCCCCGCTGGCGTCGGCTCGGTGCTCCTCAGCAACACCGTCGGCGGCATCGAGCTTGACCCCGTCCAGTACGGTGTCATCGACGACAACGGTCAGGCACCGGTCTTCCCCGGCGGCGACCCCGACGAAGACAGCGTGGGCTGCAACCTCGACAACTGCCCGCTCGACGCCAACGAAGACCAGCTCGACACCGACGACGACGGTTTTGGTGACGCCTGTGACGACGACGACGACAACGACAACATCCCCGACAACAACGAGTTGTGCCCGCTCGATCCCGACAAGACCGAGCCCGGCGTCTGCGGTTGCGGCATCCCCGACACCGACCAGAACAACAACGAGATCATCGACTGTGAAGAGGGCCTCAACGAGCCGATCTTGACCGTCCTCTCCCCCGATGAGGGCTGGCACAACGCCCCCGTGGACTTGTCGCTGCGCGTCTTTGACGTCAACTGCAACCAGCAGCCCACGATCGACTCCAACCCCGAGCTGACCTTTGACGGCGAGCTTGGCGACAACGGCCTGGGTGTCTTCACCGCCGCCGACCTGGGCGCGGGCCGTTACCTGACGAGCATGACGGTCACCAGCGGCTGCGGGCGCAACCTGCGCGCCACCACCGAGCACAACTTTGGCGTCGATACCGCCGCCCCCACGGTCTTGCTGGCCAGCATTGACCAGGACGGCGTGGACCCCGAAGACGAAAACACCTGGCCGCTGTTGACCCCCGAAGACGAAGTCTCGCTGCTGACCCAGTTGCGCGACGCGTCGCCCGGCAGTGGTTTGGCCTCGGTGACCTTCTCGCTCTTTGACACCGACGCCGAGATCTCCACCGAACTCTTCACCCAGAGCTTCAACACCTCCGGCGAGCTGCCCACGGGGCCGCTGGTTCAGGTGGTGCAAGGGTGTTCGGCCGAGGGGTTGTGTGATGAAGGCAGGCTGCTTTTGGGCGCCATTGAAGAAGGCACCAACTTCAGCATCCGGGTGGCGCTGCGCGACGTGGCGGGCAACCTGACCACCGCCGACTTCTACTTCTCGCTGGGCGCCAGCCGCCTGCGTCCCCAGATCGTCACCTGGCGTCAAACCCTCCAAAACACTCGCCAGGCCCTCCTTGGCGACAACGGCAACCCGCTTGCCATGGACGAGTTGGCCGGCGCCATCGACCAGCTCTCGCTGGCCCTCCAAGGCCACGACGAAGGCTACCTGGGCAACCTCGTCCTGGGCCTCGAAGAGGCGTACGCTGCCGTGCGCCGCGCGGCCATCTTTGAAGGCCGCATCGATCCCAACGACGCCGTCCTGGAAGTCGCCCGCGAAGCGGTCAACTTCTACAACGCCCAGCTCGTCGAGCGTCAGGCCAACTTCACCGATCCTGCCGGCGAGTTCGACAACGCCGACTCTTTCCTGACCGAGGCGGACAACAACGTCATCGGCGGGGCCTTCGGCGACGCCTTCCTCTCGTTGGCCAACGCCTACTTCTGGATGGAGCAGGGCTCGGCGCCACTCATCGCTGAAAACTTCCCCACCTCTGACGCGACCCTGCTCGACATCATCGAGCAGCTCGACGCCTACATCACCAACGAACCCGAGCTGCCCGGCAGCGACCGCCTGGCCAACGCCCGAATCGAGCTCGGTGCCGTGCAAATCCTCACTCGCCTTGTCGCCATCCAAGGCGACACCACCATCAGCGATCTGGAGCACGTCCAGCTCTTCCTGGGCCTGACCAACACCGCTGAGGCCCTCAAAGAGGCCGAAAACCAGGGTGCCTGGGTCCGCAACTGGCAATGGGGCCTGACCCAGATTGTCTTCATCTACGCCCAGCGCGGCGTGCGCAACGCCGGCACCTTCCTCGAACCCGACAACGGCGTCCTGCTCGAAGGTCAATCCCAACTGGCCGCCGCCAACGACCTGCGCCTCGACTTCCGCGCCGACGACTTCATGTCCCTCCTCATCGACTCGCGCTGTCTGACCGTCGGCCTCTACAACCTGGCCTACGAGCCCGACACCGAAGTCCCCGACGTCTGCTGCGAAGAAATCCAGCGCTACAACGGCCTCGACTCCCGTGTCCCGATCCCCGGCAACTGCCGCTGAACCCGTCTAAGGGGCTTTAAAGCCCCACCAGAACCCCCTCACAAGCCTCCAAGAGGCGCTCCAAGCGCCTCAAGAGGGCTTTGTTGTATCTGGCCTATTCTGCAACTGGCGTTGTTGTGAGGGTGGCGGTGGATTCAAGCAGGTGGCTTTGTTGGGTGAGCGTGCTCGAATCAAGCAGGAGGCTTCGCAGAAATGAACGTCATTGAACCCGTAGATGGCTTTGTTGGGTGGGTGGTGGTGGATTCAAGCAGGCGGCTTCGATGGG
>CAKZKQ010000540.1 GCA_937123825.1 uncultured Pseudomonadota bacterium | reverse complement strand
ACCGATGAAGATGGTGTCGGAGATGCGTGCGCTGAGTTGGGCGAGTTTGTGGATGAGGACGAAGACGGCGTGCCTGACGCCCGAGACAACTGTTTGGGGGTGAGCAACGCAGACCAGTCCGACGCGGACGGCGACGGCGTTGGGACGGTCTGTGACAACTGCCCGGCGGTGGCCAACGCCGATCAAAGTGATGAAGATGACGACGGCACCGGGGATGTCTGTGAGATCGATGTCCAACAGGACGCGGATGAAGATGGCCGCGCCGATGTCATCGACAACTGCCCGGATGTGGCCAACGTCGACCAGGTCGACACCGATGGCGACACGGTTGGGGATGAGTGCGACAACTGCCCCCTGGTGGCCAACGCCGATCAGACTGACGCCGACGAGGATGGCGTCGGCAACGCCTGTGAAGGTGGCCCCGAGGAAGAACGCGATCAAGACGGCGACGGCGTCGTGGACATCGGCGACAACTGTGTTACTCGCCCCAACCCCGATCAGGCCGATGCCGACGGCGATCGGATCGGGGATGTGTGTGACAACTGTCCAGCGTTGGCAAACGCCGGGCAGGTGGACGCCAACGCCAATGGCATCGGGGATGCCTGCGAAGAACTCAATGATGAGACTGACAGCGATGAGGACGGCGTGGTGGATCTGCAGGACAACTGCACGTTGGTGCCCAACGCCGATCAGTCAGACATCGACGGTGATGGCCGGGGAGATGTGTGCGACAACTGCCCAGAGGCGTCCAACTTTGATCAGGTCGATGCAGACGTCGATGGTGTTGGGGATGCGTGTGAGAACCTGCCAGGGGCGGGTGATCCGCCGCGCAGCCGCGATGAACTCTGGGAAGAGTTTGGGGGCTCTGATCTGGCACAAGGCACCGAGTGCAACGACGGGATCGACAACGACAACGACGGGTTGATCGACCAGAACGATCCCGGCTGCGCCAGCCCCTGCGACATCTCTGAGTCGGCCGATGTCTTTGGCAACCATCCCACCTGCCTGCCGGGCGACAACGCCTGTTTGGGGGCCAACAACCCGCGCTGCCTTGTGGAGTGTTTCTTTGATGGTGACAGCGGCAACGGCAACGACGATGAGTGCGAGCCGCCGCCAGGGTGCGACTGTTTTGGGTGCTGTGGTGGGGTCAGCCTGGTCACCAGCGAACCGTGCGAGCCCGACTACAATTGCTACAACAACGGTTGCCAGCCCTGCAATGACCTGCTCGATCCCGATTGTGCCCAGCGCTGCCAGGAGTGTCCCGAGCAGTGCGATGGTTTGGACAACAACTGCGATGGCCAGATCGATGAGGTCTGTGAAGAGGGCTGCAACGCTGAACCCGAAGTCTGCGACGAAGAAGACAATGACTGTGACGGCGATGTGGATGAAGGTTGTGGCGATTGCAGCGCAGAGATCTGCGATGGCATCGACAACGATTGTGACAACGAGGTCGACGAAGGCTGTCCCGTGTGCGGCGATGAGGAGATCTGCGGCGATGGCCTGGACAACGACTGCAACTCGCTGATTGACGAAGGGTGCGGGCTGTGTGGCCTGGAGATCTGTGACGGTCAGGACAACGACTGCGACGATGAGATCGACGAAGGCTGCCCCGTGTGCGGCGATGAAGAGATCTGCGGCGATGGTCTGGACAACAACTGCAACGATCAAATCGACGAGGGGTGCCAGGACTGCGGCCAGGAGGTCTGCGATGGCCAGGACAATGATTGCGATGGCGATGTGGATGAAGGCTGCCCAGTGTGTGAGCCCCGAGAGGAACTGTGCAACGGGGTCGATGATGACTGCGATGGGGAGATCGATGAGGGTTGTTTGGAGTGTGTGCCGCTGCCTGAGATCTGCGACATGCGCGACAACGACTGCGACGGTGACGTGGATGAAGGTTGCCCGGTGTGCGAGCCCGCCGACGAAGAGTGCAACGGCCTTGATGACGATTGCGATGGGTTGGTCGATGAAGGTTGCGATGGTTGCACCCCGACGCCCGAGATCTGTGACATGATCGACAACGACTGTGACGGGGTCATTGATGAAGACTGTCCAGTGTGTGAACCCCGAGAGGAGCTGTGCAACGGGGTTGATGACGACTGTGATGGGCGCGTGGATGAGGGGTGCCGTGAGTGTGAGCCTGAGCCCGAGCAGTGCGATGGGCAGGACAACGATTGTGACGGCGACATCGACGAAGGCTGCTACGACTGCGATCCCAACGACGACGGTGAGATCTGTGACGACGGGTTGGACAACGACTGTGATGGGGAGATTGATGAGGGTTGCGGCTGCGTGCCCGAAACCGAGATCTGCCTGGACATGATCGACAACGACTGTGATGGGTTGGTCGATGAAAACTGCCCGGACGCGCCATGCGGCGCTGAGCCCGAAGTCTGTGACGGCAATGACAACGATTGCGATGGGCTGGTGGATGAGAACTTTGACCGCGATGGCGATGGCTTCACCATCTGTGGTGGAGATTGTGATGACAGAGACCCCATGAGAAACCCCGACGCGACCGAGATTTGCGACCGTTTTGACAACGATTGCGACGGGGAGATCGACGAAGGGGCCAATTGCGACTGAAAACCGTCAGGCGTTCCACAAAACATCAGGGCAAGAGGCCCGCAGCGGCAAAGGCCAGGGCGACCGCATGGTGCGGTGCTCGTGGTCGCTGCTAAGGCCTGCATTGGGGTGATCTGCGCAGTCCTGGGCCGGGGTGGTTTGTTGGAGCGTGTGGTTGGGTTTTCTCTTCGGTGTGAGGGGATGGAATGAAAGCGATGTTTCGATGCGGGATTGTGTGCGCGTTGGCGCTTATGGCCGGGTGTGTGGAGTCGGAGCCGGTGTTGCCCCAGACACAGGACGGTGGCGCTGATGGTGCGCTGATCTATGGCGCCGACGATCGTTTGGAGCGCTACCAGCTTCAAAGTGGCCTGCAGCAGACATTGGCCGACGCGACGGTGGCGTTGGTGCGGACCTCGGATGTGTCTGTCAGCGCAGGTCAGTACCAGCTCAATGTCAGCCAAAGCTTTGGCGCCGCTTACAATCTGTGCTCCTCGGAGCCTTACCGTGCCCAGCCTTCAACAGCCTTTTGCAGTGGTTTTATGGTGGGCGAGGACTTGATCGTCACCGCAGGTCACTGCGTGGACGCGTCGAGTTGTGGCACGACGGCGTTTGTCTTTGGTTTCCATATGGAAGACAGCTCCACGGTGCGCTCCCGGATGCCTGCCCAGGACGTGTACACTTGCGCGCAGGTGTTGGCGCGTCAGGAGACCTCCACGCTGGATTATGCGGTTGTGCGGGTGGATCGTCCGATCACTGGCCACCAGCCGCTCTCATTGCGCAGAAGCGGCCAACCGGCCCAGGGCACAGGGTTGATTGTGTCGGGTCACCCGGCGGGCATTCCGCTGAAAGTGGCCGCCGGGGCGACCGTGCGCTCGAACAGTCACCCCGACTACTTTTCCAGCAACCTCGACACCTACGGTGGCAACAGCGGTTCGGCGGTCATCAACGCCGCCACAGGGTTGGTGGAAGGCATCCTGGTCCGTGGCAACACCGATTTTGTGCTGACCGGCAAGGGTCGCAAACGCTGTTATGTCTCCAACCAGTGCTCGGACGCGGGTTGTCCTGACTGGGAGGATGTCACCCGAACCAGCCGCTTTGCGGCCTTTGTGCCCGAAGCGCCCGTCGAAGCTTGTGTCACTGACGCTGAATGCGATGACGGCGATCTGTGCAACGGCGCCGAGCGTTGTGACGCGGGGGTGTGTGTGGCGGGGCTGCCGTTGTCTTGTGATGACTCAGATGCCTGCACCACCGACACCTGTTCTGCCCAGGAGGGTTGTGTCCATCAAGGGGTGTCCTGCAATGATGGAGACAGCTGCACCGTGGATTTGTGCGATTCTCTTGATGGTTGCGCCAACACCCCGGTGGCTTGTGACGGTGGGCAGGACGGCTGCTGCTCCCCTGGTTGCGACGGCGTTGATCCCGACTGTGATGTGCCCCAATGTGCGGCCAAGAATCAGGCCTGTGAGAGCAACGCCGATTGCTGCTCTGGGCGCTGCAAGCGCTCTGGTTTTTGTCGCTGAGGCGGTCGTCTGGCTCGATATTGGCCATCTGTGCCAGAAGGATCCGCCCTGTACGGTCATTTGTGAAAGTCTGGTCGGATTTTTTGCTTCTTTATTGGGTTCGCCCCTTGGCAAAAGGCCCAAGGGTCGGTATATTAAAGATGGCTTACATTTCTGGACTACAACACTTTGTGAGTTTGGTTGTTAAAACAAAAACCAAGCTTGGAGTCTTGCCACGTCCAAGGATGTGCACAACATATGTGCAGCGACACCTCACCCCATGAGGTGGCCTGACAGGTTGTTCGTTGGTCGTTGCTCGTTGGACCTTTGACCACGCCTGATAAGCGTCGGTTGCTTACCACAGAGAGCGTCGACTTTGTGGTTCTCGGTCTTCGGATCGTCAGCATGCCGATGCTAAAAAAGTTCCATGGTCAACGATCAACGAAGAGCCTGTCAGGCACGCAAAGTGCCGCCCCCCCTCTCGATCAAATCTTAGTGTCCTCCCCATAAATCGTGATGTGTGCAGAATCTGACACCCTTTGCTGGCGTCCTTCTTGCTAGACATTCTGGTTGCGTCGCCGGTCTTACGATCGCCTGGCGCGATGAGCACGATCTTTTAAACGTGCGCGCAAGTCTTCCACGCAGCCCGACATTGTCGGGCTGGCTGCATTGTGGGCCGACATGTGTGTACGCTTTGAACATCCATCATTTATGGAGGGAGCATGAGGACTGTCCTGGGCCCAAGAGGGCCAATGGTGGCAGCCATTACCACAGTGTTGATGCTGATGGTGTTGCTGGTGGCGCCTGCGAGTGCCTGGGAGTTTGACTCCACCACCGGCAAGGTCCGCACCACCGCTGACGTCGCTTGGAATTGTGAAGGGCTCGACGGCTTGCCCGAAGGCATGGGGTTCGAGGCCTTTAACGAACGGTTTGACCGGCTCACCCCATTGGAGCTTGGCAACATCTTTGAGCAAACCGGTGTGGCCGCCCTCGAAGGCGAAGGGGCGTGTGTGCTTGGGGGCCAGGTGGCCTTTGTGAGCATGCGTCTGGCGGGCCTGGATGAGCGTTTTGCTGGCCGCCGGGTGTCGATCAACTTCTGGATTCAACCCCGTGGCACGACCCTTGGAGGGCGAGCCTATTGGGTGGCCGGAGGCGCGCCGCCTCAGATTGGGCGCGTGTTTGGCGATCCCAACTACCTGGGCAGCGTGGGGGTCAAGCCCACGGGGCAGCGCACCTCGGATGGCTGGCAGGAGATGAGCACCGGACCGGTGGACTGGTCCATGGTCTCGTCTGGAGCGGGTTTGTTGACGCTCATTGATGGGCAGTTTGATCGCCAGTCATTTTTGCTGGCCTACGACAACACGCAGTCCGTCGGGTTTGACGCGCTCGAGATCGAGGATCTTGGCCCCGCGATGGCCACCGGCGAGGCCTGCAACGGCGTCGAGGGTGCCTGTGAGGGCGGTGCGTCGTGCCTGTGGGGGCGCTGTGTGGACGGCTCAGTCTTGACCGACACCGTGCCCCACGAGCGCGTGCGTCAGACCTATCTGGAGCGCAAGCTCTATGAGTTCAAGGCTTTTGAAGCCGGTGTGTTGTCCCAGAGCTTGATGGGGCAGCTTGAACAGACCACCCAGGAACTGGTCGAGGAAGAGCACGGCGTGACCTTCTGGCAGCGCCTGCGCGAGTCCGTGGCTGATCTGCGCGATGGCCACGCCGCGGCGCCATTTGAAGACTTCCGGGGTCAGACCAACGGCGGTGTTTGTATGGTGATGGGCGAGGCGGACCTGATCCCTGGTGGGGGTGTGTTGCCGTTGGTGGCTTCGGCTGGTGGTGGCGATGTGGCTGGCCGCCTGGATGTGGGCGATGTGCTCTTGTCGATCGACGGCCTGGAGCCCTACCGCTGGTTGGCCCAGTGGCAGCGCCGCCCGACCCACGCAGGCGATCCCGTTGTGGCCGACTACGTGCTGACGCCTCAGGTGATGGGGGCCGCGATTCAAGCCGGTGCCACGCTGGTCTTTGGGCGTTGTGAGAACCCCGAAGAGCCTTGCGCTGAGGGCAGCGTCGAGGAGATTGAGATCAACCTTGCCGAGTCGATGGGCCCGACCATCTGGGACGAAGGTGTGCCGGCCTGGCTTGGCAACAACGAGCCGTGCGACTACCGCTTCAACCGTTTGGTGGGCGATCGCCCCGGTGTGGCGGCGCAATACGACTATGTGGGTTCAAGCGAGGTGGACGAAGACACCACCTACCTGCTCATCAACGGCACCCCCGATCCCCAGACCGACAACGGCAACTGGGGCGCTGAAGTGCGCGGCGGCTTGTCCTGGAACCCCTCCAAGGCCATCCTCGACCACCGTCAGGGCGGCGGCGGCACTGTCACGGGCGTCAACCTCGTGGCCGGTTACTTCCTGGACCCCGACGAGTTCTACTTCATTGACTGGTTTGCCTACTACGGCGACCAGTGGTCCAACGAGGTCTACGAGGCGTTGGTCGATTGCCTGGTCTCTGGCTCGGGCAACGGTTTCTTGCAGGTCTGTGGTTGGTCCTACCACTGGGACATTTTTGAGAGCCACCCCGACCGGGGGCTGCTCAAGGACGCGCGCCTGGCGATCCTCATTGGCCAGGACGTCTCGGGCAACGACTTCCTGACCGAGGTCCTGCGGCGGCGCGACGGGCCCACCCGGATCTTTGGCTCCGAGGCCACCTACGGCGCCTTTGGCACCGTCGTGGGCCTGCCGACGATGCTGGGCGAGTTTGGCGGCGGTTCGGTGCAGATCAGCGACTCGATTTTTCTTGATGATCCTTATGAGCCGGGGCAGGAGCTGCCGCCGTTTACCACAGGGGTGGGCGTGCCCGCCGATGAGATCATCTTCCAGCGCCAGAGCGACGCCATTCGCGGCGTGGATACTGTGCTGGAGCGCGCCCAGGAGTGGCTCGAAGAAGAGGAGGGGGAATGATGCGCACCACAAAACACCTGAGCATCTTGATTGTGCTGGTGGCGTCACTGGCGATTGCGGCAGCCTGCCAGGATGACACCGGTTATTCTGCCTCGGCCGTTGAAAACAACGACACCAACAACGATCAAAACAACGACGAAAACAACGATCAAAACAACGACGACAACAACGACGACAACAATGACGTCAACAATGACCCGCCCGTCGTGGCCAACCCTCGGACGCTGGTCGAGGCGCCTTTGTTGGGTTCATTGCCGGTTGAAAACGGCTTCTTTGACCCGCTCTTTGCCCAGATTGACGGCCGTTTCTGGCTGGCCTACGACATTCAGCGCTTTGATTTTGCCACCTTGCGCCGCACTGTCCTGACCGAGACGCCCACCGGGACCCCGGCGGTGTCGGACTTTGGCAACGGCCCTGGTGGCCAACGGCTGCTGCTCGGCGGCGCCCGCGCGCCGCTGGCCGACGCCTCCTACGCCTCCATCTGGGTCGGCTCGCGCAGCGAAAACCAGCAGCGCCCGCCGCTGGAGATCGCGCTCATCGGCGCCACCATCAACGGCGAAGACACGGCGTTTGTACTCGACTGGACCGCCGATCCTCCCATGGAGATCAACGGCGTCTTCTGGTCCAAAGCCGAGGTCAACATCCCCCAAACCCTCTACGGCTTTGTCTACCTGAGCGTCACCGGTCTTGAGCAGGGCAACTACATGCTCAACGGCCCTGTCCTGACGGCCACGGCCTCCAAAAGTGGTCAGCCCTCCGGGATCGTCCAGTTGCCCACCACTCGCCGTCCCTCCGTCAACGAGGCCACCGCCCTTGGTGTGGCCCGCAAGCGCCTCATCAACGACGAGGCCACCCCCGCCAGCCTTGTGCCCAAAGCCCCTCGCTGGGCCCGCTGAGTTGAGCGGTGTTGGCGCGGCGAGCACCGCGCCAACATCACCCAAACCCCAAACGCTTCTCTTTGGACTGTGCGCCACCCGCGAGGCTTTTATGCCGTCGCAGGTTTGTGGGCGTGCTATCCTGCGCGCCAATCGCAAACCCCACCGCAGGACCCCGATGGATGGCTGGTTTTGAGGGCGGGTCAGACACAGGAGCGTCCATGGAACAAAACACCCACATGTCCATCAGCCCTCTGCTTGTGGGCAAAATGATCGAAATTGGCCAGGACGGCGCCAGCGCCTCGTTGACCGCCACCAAAGACATGGCCGCCGATGAGCGCGGGCTGGTTCATGGCGGCTTCACCTTTGGTCTGGCCGACTTTGCCGCCATGCTGGCCGTCAACGACCCCAACGTGGTCCTGGGGGGCGCCAACACCCGCTTTCTGGCCCCCGTCAGCGTGGGGCAGGAGATGGTCGCCAAGGCCTCCATCGAGTCCACCAAGGGGCGCAAACGCGTGGTCAAGGTGGCCGTCAGCGTTGGAGACAAGGTGGTGATGGACGGCGAGTTGACCTGTTTTGTCCTCGACCAGCACGTCCTGGGGCCTGAATGAGCCAGGACGACCAGCCCATGCGCGCTCTGAAAGACGGCCAGAGTGGCTCGGGGAGCGTCAACACCGTGGTGCGAAGGGGAGGGCACATCGTGCGTCCCGCTGGCCCCTGGACCAAGGCGGTCCACGGCGTGCTGCGCCACCTCCAAGCCCAGGGATTTGTGCAGGTCCCCCAGGTCGTCGGACTGGACCCTGAAGGGGAGGTCTTGACCTACCTCGACGGTGAAGCCGCCATGAGGCCCTGGCCTGCGCCTTTTTTGGCCACGGGCGGCTTGGAGACACTGGCGCGCTGGCTCAAAGGCTATCATCTGGCCATGGAGGGTTATCGCCCTGAACCGCAAGCGGTCTGGAGAGCCCCCGACGCCGTGTCCTGGAGTCCCGGCATGGTGGTCCGTCACGGGGATTTGGGCCCCTGGAACACGATCTGGCGCCAGAAGACGCTGGTGGGCGTGATCGACTGGGATCTGGCCGAGCCCGGGTGGCCCTTGCACGACGTGGCGCAGCTTGCCTGGTATGGCGTGCCGCTGACCACCCCTGAGCGCTGCGCCGCCACTGGCGTTGTGCCCGGCCCCTCACAACGCCAACGCCTGGAGAGCATCGCCAGAGTTCACGGGGTTTCAATCGATGACATTCTGCGAGCACTTATGGAAGTGCAGCAGGCAGAGGTTGACCGTACGCTTTTGTTGGGAGGGCAGGGCGTGGAGCCCTGGACCGGTTTTTTTAAGCGCGGCGACGTGGCCCAGATTCGCCAGGATATGGCGTGGTTGGAGGCGTGGCGTGAGACTGCTTCTCATGCCCGATGAACCCCTTCAAATGGGCCACGGTGCCTCTTTGTCTGTGAAGATGACGTGCTTTGCATGGCGGCGAGCGATTGCGCGAGCCGCGCCCCAGATGTTCAAGAACAATCGACTGTCTTTGTAACCATTGGGGGCAGGCGCCGTACCAATGCAAGTGACTTCGGTGGATAACCACGCCTTGCCTTGGAGGTCTTTCTTATGCGCGGTGCCGTTCTGATCTTGTTGTCCTGCGTTGTGTGGAGTGTGGGTGTCGGGTGTTCCGAGGATGAGGCCGATTCAGGCCAGGAACCCGGCAACAATGACACAAGCCAGGAGGCCAACGGCGAGCTTTTGTTCATGATGCCGCACCAGGACGGCAACACCTATGCGTGTTATTCGTGCCACGCGCTCGAAGAGCCCGCCTCCGACGGCTTTGCCCGTGCTGGGCATGCCCTTGGCGGCGCCACTCGCCGTGAATCCTTCAAAAACGGTCAATTTGAAGACATCCTCGACGCGGTCAACATCTGCCGCACAGAGTGGATGGGCGCCCCGGCCTTTGCGGCCGACGATGAGCGTTGGCAGGCGCTGCGCGGCTTCATGGATGAGTCTGGCCCGGAAGGTCCGGTCGAGGCGCTGACCTTTGAGGTCGTCGAGCCGCTGGCCGACACAGACGGTGGCGATGTGGAAGAGGGCAGGGATTTCTTCAACGCCTCCTGTGCGCTGTGCCATGGTCAAAACGCCACCGGAACTCAGCAAGCCCCCGCGCTGGTGGGCGAATTCTTGAACGCCGGGTTGATCGCGCGCCGGGTGCGCACGTCCGGAGAGGTTGAGAGCGGTGCTTACGAAGGGTTGACCGGCGGACGCATGCCGTTTTGGGCCGCAGACCGCATCAACGACGACCAGTTGCGCGACGTCCTCGCCTTTGTGCTGCAACATGATCCCGGCGGCGAGCCCGACGAGAACGATCTGCCCGATGATCTGGAGCGCCAGTGCGACTCGACCCACCCCAGCGTGGGCCGCAGCGGCGTCTTCTCGGACTTCTCCCACGACATCGGCGGCGTGGCGACCATCGTGGACGACTGCACCATCGAAATCTCTGCCTTTGCCTTTGATGGCGGCGGGATCAATGTCCAGGTCTACGCCGGATTGGGCGGCGACTACGACAACGGCTTTTCGATCAGCGGTGATTTGCGCCGCGCTGGTGGCTACGACGGCACCGAGACCATCTTTGTGCAGCTTCCCGAAGGGCGCACCCTGGATGAACTGGACGGCGTGAGCATCTGGTGTGTGCCGGTGGGCATCAACTTTGGCGACGCGCGCTTTGAGTGATGGGCTTTTGTGGCGCTCAGAAAGCGCCATACGCGGCTCTTTGTGAGATTTCTGGGCCTCTTTGGCGCTTGACCTTTGATAAAGGTTGAAGTCCTAATCCTTCTGGCCGTCAAAGACGACGGTGCGGCTGGATTCTGGCCGCCAGACCGTGTGCCGCCAACGCTCTTGGCGGCATGAGCAAAGGACCGGGATGTCACAAGAGCAGCCAGGCGGCTTTGTGGGCCGCGCCATTTCCTTGGCCAGCGCCGTGGCCACGCGCAGACCGGTGTGGGTGGTGACAGTGGCGGTGTTGATCGCCGCTTTGGGCGGATACATCTACGCCCAGCACCTGAAACTGGTCAACGACCGCGGTCAAATGACCGACCCCGAGCTGGAATTCAACCAGAATTACCGCAATTACATCGCGCAGTTTGGTGACGACAGCAAATACCTGATGCTGGTGGTCAAAGCCGACCGCGAGGGGCCTGCCAGCGAGGCGGACCGGCAGGCCATGAAGTCCATCGCCAAGGGATGGTCCGAGCGCCTGCGGGCCTCCCCCAAGCTTTACCCGCGCGTGATAGAGCGCATTGAGCTTGACCAGATGGGTCCCATGGCGCTGCTCTACCTGCCTTTTGACGAACAAGAGAAGATCACCCAGGCCGCCGCCAAACAACTGCCCACCCTTGAGGCGTGGGCCGGCAACCCCTCGCTGGGCAACCTTGTGGCCCAACTCCAGTCTGGTTTGGAGGGCATGGAGCCCGAACAAGAGCAAGGCGAGCAGGGAAAGAACGCCCAAGCCATGCTCGGGGGCATCAAGACGCTCTTTGAGTGGATGAATCAGGGGCTCTCGCAAGACGCCCCAGCCAAAATTGAGGTGGACCTCCAAGCCCAAATCAAGGCGCAGATGGCGCGGTCGGGGCGAGATCCCGACGGCTTCTTTTTTAAGGACGATGGGCGGCTGTTGTTGGTGTTGGCGCCGGTGACGCCAGATTCCAGCCAGCGAAACCGCTACAAAGTGCCGTTGGAGTTGGCCCACGACGCGCTTGAGGCTGCGCTCGAAGGGGCGCCAGATGGGATCGAGGCCGGTCTGGCGGGCTGGCCCGCGATGGAGCACGAAGAGATGGAGACGATCCAGCGCGACTTTGCGCGCGGGACGATCATCACCATCGTGCTGGTGAGCCTGCTCTTTATGCTGGGCTTTCGCAGCCTGGTGCGCCCTGCGCTGGCAGCGGTGTGTCTGGGCATCTCCATTGGGGCCACCTTCCTCTTTGCATACCTCGTGGTGGGTTACCTCAACGTCCTGGCCATGATCTTTACGGTCATCCTTGTGGCGCTGGGGATCGATTTTGCCATCCACTTTGTCACCCACTACGAGCGCGCCATGGCTGAAGGCCACAGCCCAGCCGACGCCATCGCAGAAACCTTCAAGCACGTCGGCGGCGCCATCTGGATGGGGGGATTGACCACGGCGTGCGCCTTTTTGACGGCCACGCTGACCGATTTTGTGGGGCTCAAAGAGCTGGGGACCATCGCGGGCGGTGGTTTGGTACTCTGCCTGTTGTGCATCTTTGTGGTCTACCCAGCCATGCTCCTGCTGCTCGACACCCGAGCCCCTGGGTTGGCCGACAAGCTCCGCGTTGGCAAAGCCCAAAAGAACGGCTCGCCGCGCCGCTCGCCGCTCTTGCGGACCCAGGGCGGCGGCGCTGTGGCGGTTTTGGTGGTGGCGCTGGGGGTGTCGGCGGCCGGTTACGCCACGGGCCAGTACGGCTTTGACACCAACCTCTTGAACCTCTTGCCGGGCCAAGGCGAAGCGCGGCGCTGGCAGGATGAGCTGCTGCGGACGGAGGATCAGGCGGCGTTTGCCATCAGCACCGCCGCCGACCCTCAGACGCTGGCCAAGCGCCAAAAGGCGTTTGAAGACTCCAAGGTGGTCAGCCGCACCGAAAGTGTTCTGCCAACCCGTCTCGACGAGCGCGCGGCGCTGCAAAAACCGCTGTGCGACCCGTTGTCGAGTCTGAAAGTGGCCGCGCCGACCCCCACGTCCAAGTCAGACCTGCGCCGAGGGCTCTTTAAGCTGCGTCAGACGCTGCGGGCCTATCGGCAGGCCGATCCCAGGGCAGACAAGGCTCTGGAACCTGTCCAGACCTCGTTGGAGGCGGCCTTCAAGACGCTCGGAGGCCTTGAAGAAGAGGTCGCCGCGCGCCGCATGGCGGTCATGGAGGGGCAGTTGAAGGGCTTTACCCAGGCCCAGCTCACCCAGGGCAAGATGCTGCTTTGCCCGCCGCAGTGGTCCATCGAGGTGGCCCCCGAGCCGTTGGTGCGCCGCTTTGTGGGCAAGGACGGGACCTTGGCGCTGGTGGCCTACCCCGAGGGCAACGCCTGGGAGCCCGAGCGCCTGGAAGGCTTTGTTCAAGGCGTGCGCGAGGTGGACCCGGGGGTCTTTGGTGGTCTGGTCAACTACTACGAAAACGTCCTGTCGATGCGCGGCAGCTTCTTGCAGTCGGCGCTCTACGCGCTGGTGGCGATTGTGCTGATGTTGTTGGTGTGGTCGCGCTCGCTGAAGGTGACGGTGCTGGCCAGCTTGCCGCTGGTGACCGGGGTGGGCACGCTTCTGGGCCTGATGGCCTGGTTGCCGTTGTCCATCATGTGGAACCCCGCCAACTTCTTTGCGCTGCCGATCCTCATTGGCATTGGTGTGGACAGCGGCATTCATCTGGTGGAAGGCTGGCGCAGCGAGGAGACCCTCTCGGGTGCGGCCAGGGCGGTGCTCTTGAGCACGCTGACGACCATGATAGGCTTTGGGGTGCTGGCGACCAGCGCCCACCGTGGAACCCGGTCGCTGGGGTTGATCCTCCTTGTGGGGATTTCGGCGATCCTGTTGACCTCATTGACGGTGCTGCCTGCGGCGCTGAGCCTCTTTGGCCAGAGCCTGCGCCAGCCCAACGCTGCTGAGGATGAATGATGAAAAAGACCCAACGTGTGGCCCTGTGGACCGGTGCGGCCTTGTTCTTGTTGATGGCCGGCTGGTCCCAGGTGGTCATGGCCCAGGATACGGTCAACGTGCTGGTGCTCAAGCCCGGCGATGCAGCCGCCACCAGTGCCAAAGCAGGCCCCTTTTTGCAGCGCCTTGAGGGCTATCTGGCGGCCAACGTGCCCGCGTTCGCAGGCAAAAAGGTCAAAGGCTGGATCTCCAACACGCCCGAGCAGGCCGCGCGCCTGCTCAAAGACAAGGCCCCTCGGCTGGTGATCGCGCCCGCGTCCTTTCACCTCTCCCACCTCTCGGACGCCACAGCTGTGGCCCAGATCCCCCGCTTTAAAACCACCACAGACCGCTACTACCTCATCGCTTCCAAGTCCGGCCCCAGCTCGCCCGATGCCCTGGCAGGCAAGACCGTCCACACCGCTTTTGGCCAGGACCAGCGCTATCTCAAGCAGGTCGTCTATCCCAAGATGGGCTTTGGTCTGGCCGAGTCCAAGAACCTGGCCGATGACCTCTTTATGATGACCGAAGGCGGTGGCGGCCCGGCGGCGGTGTTGGTGGATGAGGAGACCAAGCGCTTTTTTGAGAGCGACGACATGGTCTGGCCAGCGGTGAAGGTCATCTGGAAATCCGCGCCGCTGCCGCGCGACCTGGTCCTGACCGCAGGCAAAGGGTGGAGCGACGCTGACAGGGCGGGCCTGCTCAAGGCGCTCCAAGCCATGAAATCTGACAAAGACGGCGCGGAGCTGCTGCGTTTGCTGGGGTCTGAGGGCGTCGGGGCCGTGGACACCAAAGGGCTGGAGGCCGCCAGGAAGCTCTATGGCCGTTGAACGGGTGCCTTTGGCAATGTGGGTGGTGTCGCTTGGGCTCTTGATGGTGGCCGCAGGCTGCGCCGCCAACGCCGGTCAGACCGTGGTTGCGGGCGCTGGCGGCGATGATCTGAGCACGCGCGCGGCCCGCGCTGTCGCGCTTCTTGATGCGCCGCAGAACCTGGACGCCGCCGCAGGGCGTCAGGCCTGGGATGCGCTCTGGTCGGTCGCCGATGAGGCTGCCGCCGACGATCCCGACCGCTTTGAGTTCATTGTTCAAGCCGCCCGCGCAGGGCTCTGGCTGGCGACCTACGTCGAGCCGAAAGATGAGGCGCTGGTCGGGCGCGTGCTGGCGCTGACCAACACGGCGGTGTCTTTGAAGCCAGAGCGGGTGGAGGGCCATCATTACCGTGCTGTGGTGCTTGGGTTGGTGGCCCGTCAAGATCCGCTCAAGGGCCCAGACGCGATGAAGTCCATGGTGGCCGATGGGCGCAAAGCGGCTCAGATTGACGGTGGTTTTGAGCAGGGCGGCCCCCATCGCCTTCTGGGTGGGCTTTACCTCAAGGCCCCAGGGCCTCCCGCTGGCGTTGGCAGTCCAAGAAGGGCGCTGCACCACTTGAAGAAGGCCGTCGAACTTGCCCCGCTGCACCCAGGCAACCTGGTTTTGTTGGCGCAGGCCCATCAGGCCGTGGACGCTCCTGCGGAGGCCGCCGCGCTCCTGGAGCGCTTTGAGGCGCTCGACGCGAGCGCCCATTCTCCGGTGGTGATGGCGTATTGGAGAGGGCAGGCGCAAGAAACGCGCAAGGCGCTGACTGAGTGAGCGTCAGTGCCCTGCGAGCGCGCTGTCTGTGGTGTTTTGTGGCTTGATAACGTCTGGCCACCCATCAGCATCCACCACAAAGCAAGCCCTCGGCCTGGGCGTTGGCGTCAGAAGTCGTCTTCGGCGTCTTGAGGCGGGGCGTCTTCATCGTCTGAGATTTGTTCATTGAGCAGTTTGAGCAGGTGCATGGGATCGATGGCGCGTGCGCCGGCGGCTTCTGCGCTGATCTCTTCGCGTTCGACGAGCGCGGCCAGGGAGTGGTCCATGCGGATCATGCCCAGCGTTTTTCCTGCGTCCATGACACTGTCGAGCGCTTTGGTGTCGCCGCTGCGGATGAGGCGGCTGGCGTCGAGGGTGTTGATGAGGACTTCAATGGCGGGGATGCGGCCGCCGCTGAGGCGTTCGAGCAGTTGCTGGCAGACCACGACGCGCAGGGCATCGGCGAGGTCGTGTTGGACGCGCGCTTTTTCGTCTTGCGGGAAGGCATCGACGATGGATTCCAGTGCGTCGGCGGCGCCGCGTCGGCGCACGGTGGCCAGGACCAGCACACCTGAGCGGGCGGCGCGGATGGCGTGCTCGATGGTTTGTGGGTCTGTCAGTTCGCCGATCAGCATGACGTCGGGGGCTTCCTCGATGGCTTCCTCGATGGCCTGGGTGAACGAGGCGGCGTGGAGGCCGATGACGCGCTGGTGGATGGTGGCTTGTTTGGGTTTGTAGACAAAGTCCAGCGGGTCTTCGAGCGTGATGATGCGCTTGGTGTGGCGTGCGTTGATGGACTCGATGAGGGCGGCGATGGTGCTGGAGATGCCGCTGCCGTAAGGGCCACTGAAAAGGCACAGGCCCGAGTCGAGGTCCGCCAGGCGCTCGATGTGTTCGGGCAGGCGCAGTTCTTTGATTGGGCGAGGTTGGTCGGGGATGCGTTTAAGAACAGCGGCGCCGCCTTGGTGTTGGCGCATCAGGGCGACGTGGAACGAGCCGTGGTCGCAGTTGTAGATGAAGTCTGCGTCGCCGTGGAGGGTCCATTGGGTCCATTGGCTTGGGGGACACAGGGGTTGGATGATGCGGGTCCAGTCCTGGGGGCGCAGCGAGCGCAGCCTGAGGCGTTCGATCTCGTCTTTGACGCGGATGAAGGGGTTTGCGCCGACGTGGAGGTGGAGGCTTTGAGCGCCGCGGCGGTGCATCAACTCCAGGAAGAAGTCCAGGCGCCGCCGCTGGTTGCGTGAGGCGATGGCGCGGCTCTCTGGCGTGCGCTTGCCCCAGTCGCTGGGCAAGATGGCCATCTGGTTGTTGGCAGGCTCGGCGGGGGGAGTGCGTTGGAAGCTGGAAGAGCGCGGCGCGGCGCTGGGGCTCACGCTGCGGCTGATGCTGGGGGTCTTGCCCGATGTTTCGAGGCGTTTTTCCAGGCGCTTTAGCAGGTGTTCTTCAAACTCGGCCATGCGTTTGCCGAGGATCTCTTCGAGCACCTCCCAGACGACCTCGGTGATGTCCTCCTTGCTGGAGACCATCGCGTCTTCGTGGACCAGGTTTCCGGGCTGTGAGTCGTCGATGCCGCCAAGATAGACCTCGTCGATGCTCAAGGCGCTGTTGGAGAGGTCGATGGGGTCGAGGTAGGCCCCCATGGGCCCGGGGTCGTCGTCGAGCGCCTGGCCCAGGTCTTCGTCAGGGCCAGCCAGCAGTGGCATGGGCTCTTCGAGCGGCGTTGGCAGTTCATCAAAGGGGCCGTCTTCGTCGGCCGATGAGAAGGGGTCTTCCTCAGCCAGCGAGACCGCCGGGGCGTCGTCAAAGCCGCTGGGCAGGAAATCGGCGATGTTGTCGTCGTCCTGGACGTCAAACCCATCGAGATCGTCGATCTCGTCGACGACGCCAAGCTCCATCGAGTCCATGTCCATGGGGTCGCCCATGCGACCGCTGAGCTCGTTGAAGTTGGGCTCAAGGGCATTGGGGTCGTGTTGAATCCGGCTGTGTTCGTCGGGGTCGATGGCGTAGGGATCGTAGCCGTACGGATCGTTTTCGGCCGTGGGCTGATCCCCGGCCAGAGGGATGGAAATGTCTTCCTGGCTGGGCTCAAACTCCAGCATGCCGTACTGCTCGGGATCCTGGGAAAAGGGCTCCTGGGGCTCCTGGTGGTCGTTGCCGTCCAGCGAGAGGAGATCGCCAAAGAGCTGTTCGCGCTCCAGCGAGCTTTGATCTGGGGCCAACCAGGCGCTTTGGTCAGGCGGGGACTTGCGGCGCACCGGGGGCGGAGCGGGAGACGGATCCAGCGAGAAGTCCAGCACATCCTCCATCTCAGAGAGCGGAGAGAGCTCAAGTTCAGGCTCAGGCTCGGGGGCTCGCCTTTGCTGTATTTGTGCAGGGCGAGGAACGGGGACTTCGCTGGTGATGGGTAGGCGAGTTGTGGGGGGGCGCCGCAGCGCTTTGTGTTTGCCGGAGCTGGCCACCCGCTTCCAGGCGCTGCCAGTGCCAAAGAGGTTGCCGGTGGTGCGCTTGGGGTTGGCGCGCTGGGCCTGGGGCACTGACCCCTTGCTCTTGGGGCCTGGCGGCGGCGTTCCCATGGTTGAAGACTCGTTGACGAAGCGCTTGAGCAACTCCTCGGGGCTGGTGTGGCCTCCAGGGCGGTGTTTTTTGGCTTTGGGGGACGGCTGGGCTTCTTCGGCCGGGGGGGCCTGAGGAGGCGCCGGGGGCGGTGAAGGCGGCGCTGCCGCTTGCGGAGGTTCCGGTGGTGCGGCGCTGGGTTGTGGGGTTTTGCGCCGCTTGACGATGCCTGATTGTTGGGACCGTCGCCGCATGGATATGGCCTGAGAGCGCTTCAGGATGCCCGAAGCGCGCTGTTTTTTGTTGGGCTGGTCGTCGTTGGCCATGAGAAACGTTCCTGGTGGTTTGGGATG
Source organism: uncultured Pseudomonadota bacterium (assembly GCA_937123825.1). Taxonomy (GTDB): domain Bacteria; phylum Myxococcota_A; class Bradymonadia; order Bradymonadales; genus CAKZKQ01. The sequence goes on along the minus strand of CAKZKQ010000540.1, from coordinate 13,517 downwards.
CGGTGCCTGAATGTGCCGTCGGTGTCAGGCGCTCTGTCCCAGGAGGGGTTCAAAGCGCTCTTTGGCGCGCGATTGTCGGTAGGCCGTTTGTGGGGCGATGCGTCCCGTGCCAGCCAGCGTCATCAACGCGTCGTCAAAAGATTGCATGCCGAGGTCTCGGTGTTGGCCCATCAGCGTTTCGAGTTCTTCAAGGCGGTCGTTGCGCACAGCGGTCTGTATTTCGGGGCTGGCGAAGACGATTTCCAGTGCGGCGACCAACTCGTTGCTCGATTGCTCGGGGACGAGCCGCTGCGCCACAGCGGCCAGGAGGCATTGGGCCAGATCGGTCAGGATCAGGTGCCGCGTCTCTGGGGAGCTGCCCTCAAGCATGCGTCCGATGGCGGCGCTGAGCTGCGCTGAGGTGGTGGTGACGGTGGCGATGACCAGTTGGCCGCTGCTGGCCGCGCGCATGGCCAATTGGAGTTCGGGCAACGAGCGCAGTTCATCAATGACGATGACGTCCGGGTCCTGGCGCATGGCGCCGATCAGCGCCCGCTGCATGGAGGCGCTGTGGTCATCGATCTGGCGCTGGGTGACGTGGGCCTGGCGAGGGGTGTGGATGTACTCGCTGGGGTTCTCCAGGCAGATGATGTGCGTGCGGCGGTGGGTGTTGATGTGGTGGGTGAGGGCGGCGGCGGTGGTGGTTTTGCCTTCACCGCGCGGGCTGGCCAGCAAGACCAACCCCTGGCGCCTGTAAGAGAGCCCGGCGAACTGCGCAGGCAGACCGACCTGATCGAGCGTTGGGAGCGCCTCGGGGATGACCCTGAAGACTGCGTTGACGCCTCGGTGGTCGACAAAGATGTTGGCGCGGTAACGCCCCGCGCCCTGGATCTCGTGGCAACAACTCAGCGCGCCGGTCGTGGCCACCTGATGGGCCTGTTGGTCGCTGAGCAGTGGTCGGATGAGGCGCTCGGCTTCGACGGCCTCCAGCGTGGGCTGGTGATCGACGGGCAAGGTGTCGCGCCCCACGCGCATCATCGGGGGCTTTCCGATGGAGAGGTAGAGGGCCGAAGCGTCGCGTTGACGGACAAACATCAAGATGTCTTCGAGCGCCGTGGGCTGAACCTCGCTCTGGAGCGAGAGCGAGACGCTCTCCTTGAGGTCATCGAGCCCGTCGATGGACTCTCCCAGCGCGGCGGCCATCTCTGAGGCGGCCTCCAGGGCGGCGGCAGCGGCCTTGGCGTCGGACTCATCGCGGCAGATCTTCAGGAGGCGTTTTAGGACCTCGGGGTGCTGCACGTGGGCCAGCGCGGCGATGATCTCCTGGCGCAGCCGCGCGTGATCCTGGCGGTCGGCGTCGTTGCCCGCAGGGCTGCTGATCAGGATGGCCTCAAGCGGCGCGAGCGCCTGCGCGGCGACCTGAGGCTGGTTGTGCTCAAAGCTCACCCTGGCGGCCTCGCAGAGGGCGTCGGTGGCCAGCAAGCACGTGTCGCGGTCATCGAGCAGGCGCGCCAGAGGTTTGAAGGTGGTCGGCTCGGCCATCTGACCCAGAGTCTGGATCTGGTGCGCGCGGGCCCACCAGTCTTTCTCCTGGGCCATCGACTCCAGCAGCGGCGCGGCCAGGCGCTTGTCGTCACCGTACCGGGTGGCCAACGCGATGGCGTGCAGGCGCCCCTCGGACTCGTCGCCGTCGACCATCTTCATCAGCACTGGCATCATCGCTTCTTTGAGCGGGGCCATCGACTCAAAGGCCTGCGCGCGTTGCCAGTCGCTTAGCGCAGAGGCGTTTTGGACAAAGCCGCGGATGATGCGCGCGTTGTAAGGCACCTGGAGGGTGAACTGAACGGTGGCCTGTCGCACAACGCTCTCATCGTGTCCCAGGAGCTTGACCACGGTGGGGGTCAGGTCGACCGTCTTGCTGCGCGCCAAGCGGCCAAGGATTTGCCAGATGACCTGTTGGTTGGACGGCGGCTCTGTGGCGGCGGCGCGCAACAGGCGTTCAACGTGGGTGTCGTCGTTGGGGTTGGAGAGCGAGAGCCAGCCGTGGCGCCGGACCTCGGGGCTGGGGTGGCCGCACACCCTCTCCAGCGCCGGCCACCATTTGACCACGTCGAGTTGCCCGGTTTGGACGGCGTGCTGGAGACGCTCGGCCAAGCGCAGCGCCACCGGAGAGCCTTTGGCCATCCAGACCTCGGCGGTGGCCAGGAGTCCGGCGTCGAGGCGGCTGGCGGCCATCAACTCGGCGCCGGTGGCCTGGGCATGGGGCAGATCGGAGGCCATCATCGGGGCCGCCTTCTGGTGGTAGCCCTCAGGCAGGACCTTGACCAGCACCCTGGCCAGCCCCGCGACGGTCTTGTGGGGCAGGTCTTTGGCCTGCTCGACCAGCGCGTCGATGATGTTCAGGTCGGCCACAGAGTGGATGCGGACCAGCGCGGCTTTGCGCACCGCAGTGTCCTTGACCAACAACAACTCGATGAGTTCGTCGGGATCGATGGTCCCCGAAGGCCCGAGCGCTTTTTTGATGAGCGTCTCTTTTTCCAGCTCAGAGGACCACTCACCGCTTTTGAGCCGCCCGACCGCGTCGAGGCGGCGGAATTTGAACACAGCCACCGCTTGCGCTCCTTGGAGTGGACGGGGCGCGCTGCTGACACGCATCCAAAAAATGCGGTGCCGTCCGCAGCCCAGCGCGCTGCTGACCTGTCGTCAAGCACCGACCGTCCTTGTGGGTACATGATGTAACACTGCGTGAAACCACCCTCTGGTTTTATCCTCTTGCTGACATTATGACAAGACTGACCATTGGGCTCGGTGTGGTCGCTGCCTGCATCTGGCCACGGACTAGATTTGCCAAAAGGGGCCAATTGTGGTCGCCTGTCTTTCTGGTTGGCAGCGCCTTGAACAAGTCACCTCTGTGTGTCGGCGGTGCGGGTTTTTGGAGGCCTGGACAGTGAGACAAGAGAAGGAAATTGAGTCGCGCGTGGATGCGATCCTTGACGGCAAGGATCCCGAGCGCCCCGACATGCCTATTGAGGCCTCTGCGGAGGTCCTGGAGCAGTCGAGCACCAAGGAGCTGGAGCGCCTCTTGGCCGATCCCGCGTTGATGGAGCCTCAAAACGACATCCTGCGTGATCAGGTCATGCGCGTGCTGCGTGAGCGCGAGGGCGCCTCCAAGGTCAACGAGCTGGTCGAGTCGCTGCGAGACACGGGCGCACCGCAAATCCAACAAGCCGCCACCGAGAGCCTGCGTCGGACCGACCTCTCTGTGGCCGAGTACGCTCGCCAGAAGCTCGCCGAGTTCAACTGCCCGCTGGCCGAAGTGCTGCCGTTCCACGTCGAAGAGTTTGCCATGGACTCCGGCGGATATTTCTACATGCGCCTCGATCAAGTCGAGCCCATTCACATGGCAGACTTTGATCTGATGCTCGATGAAGAAATCTCCGGCTATATGGAAGCGGACGTGCTGAGCAACCTCGCCGGGGTCTCTGCGCTGGCCCAGGTCAACCAGGACGTCCTGCAGATCAACTTCACCGAGATGCTCGTCGATGGCGATGACATCACCATCACCACCGATCATCCCGTGGCGCGCCTGGTTCACCTCAAGCGCGACGACTTCCTCTTTGCCGTCTTGTCCACGTTTCGGGCCTGAAGGCGCCCGTTTTGCGCCGCCCGAGCGGATCAAGGCGCTGCCAGGCCGCCCAAGAGGCCCAACACTAATATCCATCACACAACACGATAGACTCTAAAGGAGGTCCTATGGGGTGGGGAGAGCAGATCCATATTGCCGCAGCGACGCTCAACCAGACCGTCGGGGACTGGTCCGGGAACCTGGCTCGGATTGAGCGCGCCATCAACGAAGCTCGCCGTCGCGGCGCGCGGGTGTTGGTGCTGCCCGAGATGACGATCCCGGGCTACAACATGGGCGACCGCCTTTTGCGCCGGGGCACGCTGCAACGCTCATGGTCCGTGCTGCAGCGCGTGGCCGAGGCCGCCGGAGAGCTGGTGGTCTGTGCCGGCCTGCCTGTGCGCTACGAAGGCGTGGTCTACAACGCCATGGCCGTCGTCAGCGGGGGCACCATCCACGGCGTGGTGTGCAAAGAGAACCTGGCCACGGGCGACGTCGAGTACGAGTCGCGCTGGTACCAGCCCTGGCAAGCCGGGCGCGTGGTGGACTTTGTGGGCCCCGACGGCGGCGCGCCAGTGCCGATGGGCAACCTCATCTTTGAACTGGGACAGACCACGACGCTGGCGCTGGAGATCTGTGAAGACGGCTGGATGGGGCTGCGCCCCGGTTCGCGCTACGCCGTGGCGGGCGCTGAGATCCTGGCCAACCCCTCGGCGTCCTGGTTTGCGGTCGGCAAACACGCCGTGCGCCGCAGGATGTGCGAGCAAATCAGCCTGGAGGACCACTGCGTCTACGTCTACACCTCTTTGGCGGGCTGCGATGCCACGCGGCTGGTCTTTGACGGCACCGCGTTCATCACCTGTGAAGGCGCCGTGATCCGCGAAGCCGACCGCTTTGTCTTTGACGACGACGTGCACATCGTGGATGTGGTCCAGGACCTGGGTGAGCTGCGCCAGCGGCGCATGGAGAGCGGGTCTTGGCGTCAGCAGGTGAGGGCGCTGAGCGCTGGAGCCCACGGCGGCGCCCCCCACCGCGTGCGGATCGAAGGGGACTTTGAGGCCACGGCGTCGGCCGACGCCAGCGCCCCGTACTGGATCCGCAAGCAAGAATCCAGCGTCGATCCCAGCCTGGAGCACTTTGTGCGCGCCGGGCTCTTTGATGGCCCCATCACCTTTGAAGAGCTTAGCCACGTTGAGCTTGAGCTGGCCCTTTGCCTGGGTCTGCGAGACTACCTCTCCAAGACAGGCGTGGGCGGCTACTGCCTGGCGCTGTCGGGAGGCAGGGATTCGGCCATGGTCGCGCTCCTGGTCCGTCGGATGTTCCGCTACGACAACCCGACCCTCGACGCCAAGGCGCTCGACGACGCCGTGCGGCAGCGCTTTGTCTGCGCCTACATGGCCACCAGAAACTCCAGCCAGCACACCCGCGACGCGGCGCGCTCCATCGCCGAAGACTGCGGCGCCGAGTTTATGGACGGGGACATCGATGACGTGGTCGGCGCCGTGTCCGGCGTGGGGCAGGCGATGCTGGGCAAGACGCTCAGTTGGGAAATCCCCGCTGAAGACATCGCCCTGCAGAACGTCCAGGCCCGCGCCCGCAGCGCCATCATCTGGATGATCGCCAACGTGCGCGGCCGGGTCCTGCTGGCCACCAGCAACAAGTCCGAGGCGGCCGTGGGCTACGCCACCATGGACGGCGACACCAGCGGCGGCCTGTCGCCGATCGCCGACGTGCCCAAGAGCCTCATCCAGCTCTGGCTGGCATGGGCCTGCCAGCGGCACGGCTTTGATGGGGTCAGCCACGTCCTGTCTGCCCCCGCCAGCGCCGAACTTCGACCCCAGGAGAAGGCCCAGACCGACGAAGACGACTTGATGCCCTTTGAGGTCCTCGACCAACTCATGGACCACTTTGTCCAAAAGGCCATGGACCCCAGAGAGATCTTTGCGCGCCTATGGCCCACCTTCAAGGCCCGCTACGGCGGCGACCGCATCGCCTTTGCCGACCACATCGCCCGCTTTGTCCGGATGCTCTGCCGCGCCCAGTGGAAGCGCGAGCGCTTTGCCATCAGCTTCCGGGTCATGCCCTTTGACCTGGATCCCAAAGGCGGCTTCCGCTTTCCGCCGGTCCAGAGCGGCTTCCGCGATGAACTTGAGGAGATGTACGCGCTGGCTCGTCAGACCGAGGCTTGATGTGTGTGCAGGCCATCTGCTGCCGACGTCGTGGAGGCAGCGGCCTTTGAAGCGCGCCGCAGGCGCGTCTGCTTAAAGGGGACGGCTCACACGTACATGACGCGCCCAAGGCGCTTGCGCCACTCAAAGGCCATGTCGCTCTGAACGCCCACGATCTCAAAGACCCGAATCATGGTCTTGCGCCCAATGTCATCGCGGTAGGCGCGGTCGCGCCGGACGACCTCCAGCAGGTGCTCCAGCGCCGCCTCGTAGTTCTCCGAGGCGATGAGCCCCATGGCCAGCCCAAAGCGCGCTTCGATGTCCGAGGCGTCTTGCTCAAGCCTCGCCGTGAGCACCTCGACGGGCGCCTGCTCTCCGGCTTCGAGCGCCAACTCCAGCGCCGCCAGCACCGCCCCAACCTCAGCGCGGCGGTGCTCTGGCACGCGCTCCATCAGGTCTTTGGCCTCCTGTGAGCGCCCCTGCTCAAGGCGCAAGCGCGCCAGCCCCACCAGCGCTTGCGGGTGCTCGCCGTCGGCGCCCAACGTTTGCTGGTAGAGCGCGTCGGCGCGGTCGTTGTCCCCGGCCATGAGCGCCTGCGCGGCGTCGGCGGCCAGAGTGTCGGCCTGCGAGGGCAAGAATCCGTCGAGCCACCGCTGGATCTGGGTCTGGGGCAGGGCGCCGGTAAACTCCGAGATCACCGCGCCGTCTTTGAAGGCCTTGACGGCGGGGATGCCGCTGATGCGCATGGCCGTGGCCACTCGCTGGTTCTGCTCCGTGTTGATCTTGGCCAGAATCCAGCGCCCCTGTGACTGCGCCGCCATCGACTCCAGCACCGGTCCCAACACCCGACAAGGACCACACCACGGCGCCCAGAAGTCGACCACCACAGGGACGTGGGCTGAGCGTTCGATGACCTCGGCCTGGAAGGTGGCGTCGGTGACGTCGATGACGTATGGCGTAGTGCTCATTGCGGTGTCTCCTCTTACATCGTGCATCCAGCCTGCGAAGGTATGCCCCGCGCGCTGTCTTTCAATGTTTAAAGTCTGGATCCTGCATGGCGTTTGCTCCCGTCATCGTTGGACCTGGTTTGCAAACTTCAAGAGGATCCGGCCTGGTTCCCTACCAAAACCCTTTTCGGCATTCGGGCAACAAAACTGTGCAATGTCCATCGGTGGCCTGCGTCCGTCAGGATTGAAGAGGCTTTCGAGCACAGAATCATACCAAAGCACAGACGAAGGGCTGGCTTGGTATAATACCAAAATGGAGACGTCCGACTCACTTTGTGACGGCCCTAACGGCGCCAGTAACCACGGAACTTACTTGCGGTGGCGATGCCACAGCTTCGCTCGTCCCGAGGTCCCTGCCATCCGTTATTGCTCGCCACAAAGCAAGCCTTTCGTCTGCATTTTAGTATAAGGAGCGATGGGCGATGAACGCAGGTGTTGTGGTGCGCGCGATGGTGGTGTGTGTGGTTTTGGGGGCGATGGTGGTGGGCACGGGCTGCGCCGCAGGTCTTCAGGACGGCGCGTGGGCCAACGCCGAGGCCGTCGTCCCCGAGGCGCTCTTTTCCAAGGCGCAGCGAGAGGCCTCCGACCAGTGGATCGAAGCCTCCATGGTGTCTTTTGTCTCCGCCCACAGCGACGGCGCCCTGACCCAGGGGCAGCGTCAGATGCTCGACGCCTGCGCTGGGGCCGACTGCGCCGCTTTTGCCCAGATGATGAAGGGGCAGGGCAAAGAGAAGGTGGCGGCGTTCTTCTGGTTCAAGGCCTGCCGCGATGGTGTGGGCGTGGCCTGCCGCCATCTGGCCGACGACGCCGCTCGCCAGGACGCTCAGAGCCACGGCCCGTTGGCGCTGCGTGCCTGTGCGCTGGCCCCCCACGGGCCGTTTTGTGTGCAGTGGGCCGATTTTTATCTGGGCACCGAGCGCGTCGATGACGCCCTGGTCGAGTTGGCGCAGTTCTTCCTTGAGTCTCGCTGTCACGCCGGGGACCTCGACGCTTGCCAATCGCTGGCCCGCTGGACTCAAAAAGAGGTCGCCAGCGCCTGGTGAGGTTCGCCATCACCTCCCTCAATGCTCCCAATCGGGTTTGATGCAGTCACCCAATACAGCCGGTTCCAGTCCCAGCCCCCGACACGCCTCCATGACCTGGGGGCGCAGTGCGTCGCCCAGACCCATGAGCATGCCTTGCGCAGAGATCTCCGGGTGACAAAGGCGGCGTTCGGTGAGCCAATGGGCCAGCGCAGGGTAGGGCGCGTTTTCATGCGGGTAGACAAAGGCCCGAGCGACCTCATTGGGCTGGAGCCAGAGCCATTGGGGTCCTTCTGGGCCTTCTACAGAGGCCTTGTGGGTGGTTCCGCTGCCATAAGTGCGCGTCGTGGTCTCAAATGTGCACCCGAGCGCCGCGCCGAGCGCCTCAAGCAAGCGTTGGGGGTCTGGGACCGGGTCAAGGACCAGCAACTCCTGAGCGCGTTTGATGCGCAACATCCCCAAATAGTCCTCAAATGACGACGCGATGGTCTCTACTGTGCCGTCGTCCATCTCCACCCAGACCACCGCAGGGGCCCCTGCGGGTTTGCCGTTGTAATCCAGGCAGATGTACCAGTGGCCATCGCCGTCAAACGGGATCAAGCCTTTCAGGGGTGCGTTTGTGCGTTCCTGATCCATGTTCTCCAGCAGCGTCCTGATGGATGGGTACGATGGGCTCAGGCCCACGATCCGGTTGTGGACGCGGCCAGGCAGTTCAAAGCGGATGTGGCCGCCGTTTTGTGCCTTGAGGTGTTCGAGCAAAATGGGGGGGAGGGTGACGCCCAGGATGGACTCCACGCGCTGGATTTTGCGGCGCGAGGGTGAAGGGTGCACGCCGGGCAGGTAGGCCGGTGCTGACCAGATGCGGGTTTTGGGGGCCATTGTCGGGTAACCTCAAGAGGGGCTGTGGGTCCACGATGGACGTGTTTGGGATTTTTTATCGCGCCTGGAACGTGCTGGCCAGTCATACCAAAATGCAGATGAAAGGCTTGTTTTAGGGCCGTTCCAAAGTAAGTCGGACGTCTGCATTTTGGTAATCAGGGGTGGGGGAGATGAAGGTGTTGAAGGTCAGTTTGCCTGCGCACACCGAGGCGCCGTCTTGGGGGCAGTTGGCGCTCTTTGCGGTGGTGGTTTTTGTGTGTGCGCTGCTGGCCGAGCGGCTGACGGTCTTCCTCCATGAGGTTTTGGGGCACGCGGCGACGGCTGCGGCGCTGGGAGCGACGATAAAGCGCGTGGTGCTGCGTCCCTTTGGGGGCGGGCGAGTGCTGTATCGATACCCGGAGGGGACGGAGGCATGGGCTGCGGTGGTGTCGGCCAGCGCGGGGCTCGCGGTGGATTTGTTGGTGGCGTTGGCGGCGTTGGTGATGTTGCGGGTTTTGGGGCGTCGTCGGCCGCTTTTGGGGCTCTTTGTGTCGTTTGTGTTGATCCGCGCGTTGATCGGTTCGTTGGGGTATTTGACGCTGGGGCTCTTTTACAAGACCGGTGATCCTGGTTTTGTGGGGCAGCGTTTGGGGCTTGGGCCCGCGCCGTGGACCGATTGGGGGCCGTGGTTGATTTTTTTGATCTGTCTGGCCCCGGCGATGTACGTCGCAGCGCGGGGTTATTTGCGCCAGCAAGAGTTCTGGTTGCCCGCGCGCTCTTGGAAGACGCGCGGCGCCAGGGCGCTGATCGCGGCGGCGGCTTTGGGGTTGTTGGCGGTGTTGGCGGTGGTGACCCACAGCAAGCCTTCGGTGGATTTTGAGGGGGCTGGTGCGCGTCAGGCGCGCGTTCTGGCCATCCAGAAAGAGGTGGAGGCGCAGGAGCGTGCCTTTGTGCAGGCCAACCCCGAAGCCACCGAGGAAGAGATCAAAGCCCATCTGGAAGCCTTTGTGGCCCGGCTTGAGCGCAAGCCCAGGGCTGTGAAGGTGGCCAAGCCCTTTGCGCTGCGTCCCGTGGTGGTTTTGATGCTGGCCTTGGGGGCGGTGGTGGCGTTATGGATGTCTGGTCGCTTGGAGCCTTCACCGCAGGCGTCCAGCGCGCGTTTGACCGCGGCGCACGCCATGCTCCTGGCCGCCGTGGCAGCAGCGGTGGTCTTGACCTTGACCTTTAAACCCCACTGGTGACCTCAAACGTCGCTGGTGACGAGGACAGATATGAACGCAGAGTCCAAGCCCTTGAGCCAACGCATTCACCAGCAGCTCTTGGAGCTCAACGGCCAAGCGGGCAACCGCAAGTCGCTGGTGGTGGAGGGGGGCCAGGGATACGTGGTCTTCTCCAGTACCCAACAAGACCGCTGGCACGTCCAGGTCGCTGGAGGCCGGCAGCTTCCCGATGGTTTCAAGATTTCGCCCGAGGATTATCAGCGTCTGGCCGACTGGGGCGTGCGTCAAAAGCGCGGCTCGGGCAACTTCCGAGGGGATTTGTCCCAGGTCTTGCTGGATCAGACGCTTGGACGCTGGGCGGAGCAGGCCGTGACGGCGTTGACCGGGATTTATGGCGCTCAGATGAACGCCATCGAGGTTCGGACGCGCTGTGAAGAGGTCGAAGTCCTGGACAACAAGGGCTTGCTCGATGCCATGGAGCACCTGGCCCGAAAGCGAGACTGGGCCGCCCGCACGGGTGTCTACATGAAGCTGGTCAAGGCGCGTCTGGTCCTGGCGCTGGCCGAGCCTGTTTCGGGCTCGATTTCATCCTCCTGGCCGCTGCACAAGGCCAGCGAAATGGCCGCCAGACCCGTCCCAGCGATCTTCACCAGCGTGGACTTCCTGGATGAGTTTGAGCCCAGGGGGCTTGAATCGCGCGTGGTGTCCGGCATGGATCTCTTCCCGATCCTGGTGGCCAAAAAGGTGCCCTCGGTCCTGATCAACCCCGGCAGCAAGCCCCGTGGTGAGCTTTACTCCAATGAGCTTTGGACGATTGTCGAAGGGATCAAACGCCTGTCCGGAACCCACTGATACCAAAATACAGACGTCCGACTCACTTTGTGACGTTTGGGGCGGCCCTAATGGCGTCAGGACTCACAGAACTCCCCCGCAATAGCGGTTTGGGGCGGCCCTAACGGCGCCAGGACTCACAGAACTCCCCCGCAATAGCGGTTTGGGGCGGCCCCGGCGGCGCCAGGAGCCACGTGACTCGCTCGCAATAGCGCTGCTATGGCTTCGCTCGACCCGAGGCCCCTGACATCCACCGTTGCTCGCCCCAAACCCAGGCATCCCCTCTTGTTCTTTTTGAGGTGTTTGGTTTTGCGTCTGGCCAGTGGTGGCTTGAAGGGTCTTATAGCGTTGCTATGGCTTCGCTCCCCGTGAGGCGTCTGCCGTCCATTATTGCTCGCCCCAAACCCGTAGTTTCTTCTCTTTTTTGAATTGCTTAGGTTTAGCGTCAGGTCTTTGGCGGCTTGATGGCCTGCGGCTCAACGCTGAGAGCTTCGGCCCCTGGAACTCATCATTGCTCGCCCCAAAGCAAGCCTTTCGTCTGCATTTTGGTATGATGTCCCCTCCTTTTAATCTTTTCCTACAAACCCCGACGCTGCGGACCATCATCTTTAAAGGTGGTCCGCAAATGCTTTCAGGCACTGGCAGGTGCCCATGAAGGGGGTTCATCTGTGCGCCTTGCGCATGTGGGGTCTGGGCCCTAAACTGTCGGGCGCGGGTTTCTTTGGTGGGCAGCCCGCGACGCTGTGCGGGAACCATGCTTTACCCGGAGGCATCAGTTACATGCTAAACAAGCGGATCTGGCCAGTTCTGCTCCTGGTTGGGCTTCTATTGCAGGCTTGCGGCGCGTCTCCCGATGAGGAGCCTGCCCAGTTTGTCGATACGCCACCGGACGATGTGGTGGAGGAAGAGGAGCAGCCCATCAATTGTGATGAGGTCGCTGGTCCCAAGGTCAGCCCTTCCCCCGGTCGCCTGCTGACGCGCGTTGAGTACGACAACACGGTGCGCGACTTGCTCGGTCTTGATCTGAACCTCTCGGAGACTTTTCCGCCCGAGAACCAGGTTGACGGCTTTGAGAACAACGCGCGCGCCCACATCGTCAACCCGCTGCTGGTTCAGGAGTACGTCGAGGCCTCTGAGACCGTCGCTGACGCGCTCTTGCAAGACGAAGAGCGCCGCGGGACGTTGTTGGCGGTGTGCGGTGAGGAGATCACCGATGAGCGCGCCTGCGCCTCGGTCTTCATTGAGGATCTGACCTCTCGGGCCTTCCGGCGCCCTGCGTACAGCGATGAAAAAGCCATTTTTATGGACCTCTTTGAGTTGGTCCATGAGTCCAAGGGCTTTGATGAGGCGTTGGCGCTGGTGATCCAGGCCACGCTCCAGTCCCCGCAGTTTCTCTATCGCCTTGAGCTGCCTGGGGCCGGTGAGCCGTTGCCCGGCCAGCCCGTCCAGGTCACCGGTTATGAGATGGCCTCGCGGCTGAGCTACTTCCTGTGGGCCTCGATGCCCGATCAGGCGCTCTTTGACGCGGCTGCCGCCGGTGAGTTGACCACCCGCGAGCAGGTCGAGGCCCAGGCCAGGCGGATGTTGGCCGATCCCAGGGCCTCTTCGAGCATTCAGAACTTCCACCGCCAGTGGTTGGGGTTGGACAAGCTGACCTCGCTCATCAAAGACAGCGCCACGTACCCCGATTACAGCGAAGGCCTTAAAGATGACTGGCGCGTGGGGCTAGAGGCCTTCATTGACCACATCTTTATGGACGGTGAGCCGACGGTGGAGGCCTTGTTGACGGACTCCACGGTCTTTTTGACCCCCGAGTCTGCCCCGATCTACGGGGTGGAGGTGGAGGCCGAGGCGCAGGCGTTGATCGCCTACGAGGCCAGCGGCGACCAGCGCGCTGGTTTGTTGACCCAGCCGGCGATGATGGCCGCGCTGGCCAACCCCGATCAGGCCTCTCCGATTCGGCGCGGCGTCTTTGTCCGTGAGCGCGTCTTTTGTCAGACGCTGCCCGATCCGCCCGATGACGCCGACATCACGCCACCCGATCCGGCGCCCAACGCCACCACCCGCGAGCGTTTCGCGGAGCACACCGCCGATGAGCAGTGCGCCGGTTGTCACCTGATGATCGATCCGATCGGGTTTGGCTTTGAGCGCTATGACGGGATGGGCCGCTGGCGCGAGCAGGAGAACGGTCTGGACATTGATGACAGCGGCGAGGTCGTTGGCGTCAATGACGCGGGCCTGCGGGGTGCTTTTGATGGCGCCGTGGAGCTGTCCCACCGCATGGCTGGCAGCGAAGTCGTCCAGGATTGTCTTGCAGAGCAGTGGTTTGTGTACGCCAACGGGCGTCAGGCCAATGGGTTGGACTCCTGCGCGCTGGACGACGTCAAACAGGCCTTCTTTGCTTCGGGCGGAGACATCCGCGAGTTGATGGTGCAGGTGATCCTCTCGGACGCCTTCGTGTATCGCGTCGCCCAGGGCGAGCCGCAGGAGGAGACCCCATGAGCCGCCGCAAGATGTACTCTCGTCGTCAGTTTCTGCGCGGTTTGGGCGGTGCCCTGGTGGCGCTGCCGCTGCTCAACATCAACCGCAGGGCGGCCTGGGCCGAAACCCCGGGCGCGTTCAGCCCCGACGGCTTCCCCAAGCGCTTTATCGTCCTCTTCAGGCCCAACGGCACCGTGCCGGACGCCTTCTTCCCGACGCCGACCGAGGGCGAGGACTTTGAGTTGTCGCCCATACTTCAGCCGCTGGCGGAGTATAAGGACAAGTTGGTCATTCCCCGTGCTCTGGCCATGCTTCCGAGCACCCTGGCC
>CAKZKQ010000539.1 GCA_937123825.1 uncultured Pseudomonadota bacterium | reverse complement strand
CATGAAGCTCTGTCCCGCCAAAAACATCCAACTGATCGATCAGGAGCACCACCTGGTGAGGCTCACCCATACGCTCTTATCACCCCCAGAATTACACCGAAACACAGCTGAAGGGCTTTGGCGTCATCACACACTTCCCGACACCAGGCACTATACCAGATCGAGGCCTCATCTGGTGGCCCAAATGCACGCGCACAAGGCCGCAAAAGGCCCGGCGAGCAAGACCCTCGCTGGGGTTTACTCCAGGAGGCGGCGGATTTTGTCGAGGTCGGGGTGGGAGGGATCGGTGGTGGCGGCGTTTTCGACGGCCACGCGGGCCCCTTTGCGGTCACCGGCGTAGATCCGGGCCTGGGCCAGCTTCAGGTAGACATCGGCGCGGTCGCGGCCGGTGCGCTGGGGCAAGAGCTTAAGCGCCATGTCCAAAGAGCGCGCCGCCGCCTTAGCGTCGTTGGCCTCAAGCGCCAGCTCGCCGTAAAGCAGGTGCACCTCACCCGAGAACGGGTGGATGTTGAGAGCGCGCCCTGCGGCCAGCACCGCGCCGGGGACGTCGCCAGCCTCGCGCAGCATCTGGGCCAGCTTCATGGCCGTCTCATAGTCCATCTGGTCCAGGAGCGTGACGCGCTCAAGCGCCGCGGCCGCCTGCACCTTGTCTCCCACCGAATCGTGCAGTTCGTGCAGCGCGTGGTAGGCCTCGACCCCTTGCGGGTAGTAGGTCACGGCGGTGGAGTAATGGTTGATGGCGGCGCCGACGTCGTTTTGCCCCCTGGCCAGCTCGGCCATGAGCAAACGCGGGGCGTAACCATCGTGGCCTCCTTTTGAGATGGACTTCAGGTGGTCGCCAGCGGCACGGTAATCACGGATGCGCAGCGCGTAGAGGCTGGCCAGATAGTGCGCCAAAGGCTCCTCGGGGTCCAAGCGCAGCGCCTTCTTGAAGGCTGTTTCGGCCTCATCGATGCGGCGGTTGACAAAGAGCGCCATGGCCCACTCGGCCTGGGCCTTGGCGCTGCGAGGGGCGGCTGCGGCGGCTTTCTCAAAACGCTCCAGATTGGCGTACTGAGATGGGTGCGGGTCAAAGGAGTTTAGCAAGACGGCGTAGCGCTGCTTGAGATAGGCCTCAAAGGCGGCGTCAAAAGCCTTGATGTCCATCTTGGTGACCGCCTTGAGGGCCTGGGCGGTGGTTTTGGAGTTTTTGTAGTGCTCCAGCATCTTCAAGATGCTGTCAAAACCCCACCGGTCGACGATGAACTCAATCACCAACGTGCTTTGGTAGTAGGCGTTGATGATGTCGTAGATGGTCTCGGCCTGGGTAAAGCCCAGGTTCAACTCTCCCACGCTCCAAATCCGGTCGTCGCGCAGCATCGAGACCATCTCTCGATCCTGCTCGCGGCGCCACTCTGGCCTGGCCACAGAGGCCTCATACTCGGCCAACCCCTCAGTGAACCAGCGCGGCACGCGGCTGCGGGACATCTGAATGTGGAAGACGTGGGCCAGCTCGTGCCAGATGACCTCGGCCCAGTTGAAGGGCTCCTTGGCCGGAGAGCGCGAGGTGACCACGCGCCCAAAGCAAATCCCGTGGGGGCTGATGTGGGGCAAACCCACCGAACGGATGGAGAAGGTCTCCACGTCGCGGAAGATCTCCACGCTGACCTGCTCGGGCGGAGAAAACGTATAGCGCTTTTTGAGCTTTCCGAAGGCCTCCCCCGCCAGGTCGGGCACCAGGGCCTCCAAAACCTCTCGCTCGGACTTATGGAAGCGAAAACGCATCGGTCCCCGGTCCACAAAGACGTACGAGGGCATGGTCTGCTCATAGAGGTTGACCATGTTGAAGGCGCGGACATTGAACGGGTCGTTTTCATGGGCTTTGAGCAGGTACTCAAAGCCTTTCTCGTCGTCCCCAATGCGGGTGTACCCGATGCCAAGCTCCACAAAGGCGGGCCAGTAGCTCGAATCGAGGGCCAGGGCCTTTTTGTTGAGGTCAATGGCCTCCTGATAGCGGTGCACGCGCACACCAAAGCGGGCCACGGTGGTGTAAAACCCAGCCCAACGCGGGTGGAGCTTGAAGGCCTGACGGCGCACGCGCTCAAAAGCGCGGTTGTCGTCCTTGAGGTAGTGGCAGGTGGCCAGCAGGTTCAGCGCCGCCAGGTGGTTGGGGTTGTTCTTCAGAGACTTCTTGAGGATTTCGATGGCGCCGTCGTAATCCTCGACATCGATCCGCAGCTCGGCCTTGAGCACCGCCGCGTCCATGTGCAACGGATTGACGGCCAGCGCCTTGTCGATCAACGCCTTGGCGGCGTCCAAATCCCGATCGCTCTCCAAGTGCACGCGGGCCATCCCCACCAGCGCCTCGGGCAGGTTGGGGTTGACCTTCAGGGCCGCTTGATAGGCAAAACCGGCGTCGGGCGAGTTGTACTTCTCAGCGAAGAGGTCGCCCCAGACGACAAAGGCGGTGGTGTTGTTGGGGTCTTTTTCGGTGGCTTCCTGCAGGACGCTGTTGGCGTCTTCGTAGTACTCCAGACGCCAGACGGCGACCCCCACCATGGTCAGCCCCGCCGAGTCCTGGAGGTGGCCGGCGTTGTAGTCGTCGGCAAACGCATCCAGCAGCGCCGTGGCCTTGTCCTTCTGGCCAAGCATCAGGAGCAGCTCGCCGAGCTTCAAGCGCGTCTGGCGGCGCTCGGCGGCCTCTGGGAAGTCGTCCAGGACCTTTTGCCAGGTCTTGCGGGCGCGGTCGTATTGGCCCCGCAGCGCCTCAAGCTCTCCCTGGAGCGTGGCGGCCCGGATTTTGTCGGCGTCTTCTTCGGCGTTGCTGGAGGCTTTTTTGATCAGCGCGGCGGCTTCGGCGTACTTGCCGGTGCGCATCTTGATCTGCGCCATCAAGAGGCGCCCCTGGACGTCCTCTTTGTCCTGCACCACGGGGTCCAGCGCGCTCTTGGCGTCGTCGTAGCGGCCTTGCGCGAAGGCATCGACGGCGGCTTTGGGAGGGGGGCCTGCGGCGAGCGCCTGGACGCTGGGGACCAGCATCGACCCGAACACCAGAGCCATCGCGGCCAAGCCAAACGGATCAACCGGCGGCAGGCGGCGCATCAGCACGGAACTTATGGCATAGCAACTCGCTGCGCCGATGCAGGCCAGCCGACCAAACGGTTCCATCGGATCACCGCTCGACGTAAAGGCCTGTCCACCCAACAGCACCGTCACACCGGCAAAGCCGACCAGCATCCCGATCAGACGGCGCGTCGTGATCCGTTCGCCCGGCACAAAGAGATGCGCCAAAGGCAGCATGATCAACGCGCCC
>CAKZKQ010000538.1 GCA_937123825.1 uncultured Pseudomonadota bacterium | reverse complement strand
CTGGCGACGAGGTATTCATAGGCACCGGCCACGGCGTTGGCCACACAGGTGTTGGTCTGGGCCTGATCCTCAATGGGGGTCATGTGGCGGCGCAGGTCCACGCGCGCGGGCAAGTCCCAGTCCCGGCTGTCGTTGCCCTGGTAGCGGGGCATGTTGTTGTGGCTAGAGAGGCGTCGATAGCCGCGCACCTGCAGTTGGGTGCCGTCTGCGCGCTGGATGAAAAAGCTCATGCTCCAAAGACTCCTGGTCAGTCATCGGTTGGGTCGTTGGCAGGGCTGCGGTGTCCCTGGGTATACAACACCTCAGCGCGCACATCGAGGCATTACTGCGGCATCAACTCCTTAAGCCCTGGGTGGGTCGCGATGTTGGTGTATTGGAGGGTGCGAAAGGTGCGCTCAAAGGTCCGAAAGGGGCTCTCTTTGCGGTGTGGGACGCGCAAAACGGCCTCAAGGGCGTCTTTGATGTGGCCTTCGTCAATCCAGGCGTTGGCCAGATCGTCCACTTCGTACTTGCGGCTGCCTGCGGGCATCCGCTTGAGCGCGGTGTAGGCCTCCATGTGGTCACCTGCGGCGATGCAGGCCTTCATGATCGACTCAAAACGAAAGCGCTTGTCGCCTGAGGGGGCGTTGGAGGCGTGCATGTAGGCGTCTTCGAGCGATTTGGCCTTGCCTTCGGCGTCTCCCATGTGGGCGTAGAGTTCGAACATGTCCAGGGAGAATTGCAGGCGCTGGCGTGCATCGCCTTCAAGAATGGCCTTCTCGACCAATCCCGTCAGCACACCCATGGGCAAGTCAGAAGGGACATCAAAGGTATGGCATGCGGCACAAATCGTCCGCAGCACACCGATCATGGATTCCCTATCGCGCTGATGCGTCACCACGACCATGGCCCCTTTCAAGTCTCCCATACGGATGAGCGCATGGGCCATGGGATAACAGGCCCGCTTGGCGTGATAGCGATTGGCATACTTTTGAACGTACCCATCCAAGGTCTCACGGTGGGCCTCAAAACGCTCGGGGGCGTATTCGGCCAGAACATCGCCCCAGGCCGACGCATCAACGGGGTATTTGGCTCCGGCCAAGGTCTGCAAACTGGCTTCAGTGTGTTGGAGGGCCATGTCAAACTCGCCGTTGGCGAACATCTCCCGCACCAAGGTCTGCCGGGTTTTGGTGTAGGACCCATCAAAGAGATCGATCACCTCCCAGGCATCTTTGTAGCGGCCTTCAGCGCTGTAAATCCCAATGATGCGCAACAAGGCGCTGTGATCACCGTTCTTTGCAGCCGATGCGTGGGTTTTGAAGAGCTCAAGGCCCGCTTTGTAGTCGTGATGAAAGAGGGCCGTGATGTAGGGCTTGGCGTTGTAACTGTCCCAGCCGCTTTCATCGAGGATTTCGATGGGTGTGTCATAATCCCCAGCCAGCAGGTGGGCGCGGATGAGCACATTGATTTTAAAGTTGTGATTGTGTCTGTTTTCGAGGCTTTTGCGGGCGGCTTTGAAAAAGTGCTCAGCTTTTTGAGGCTCATCCAGCAGTGCCCAGGCCGACGCCAGCGGGGCGAGGCTTTCGGTGTTCAAATACTCTGGATTCAACGCCTCAAGCTCAGCCTCGGATTTGCGGACACACTCCATGGCGGGCTCTACAAGACCCACACGCGCCAGAAACGTGGCGACCTGCGCCCAGGTGGACTGTCGGTCGTATTTGCCGCGCACCAACCCCACCAACGCCATGGCTTTATCGGGCTGCTTTAAAAGCGCGTGACAGCATGCCGCGTAATTCAAGTAACCGTCCACGTGGACGTTCCAGTCGTCTTTGACGTCTTCCAGGCCGGCCTCAAAGGCGTCCAGAACGTCGTTGAGCGAGCCAGTCCCGTCGAGCACAGGGGTCCATCTCTTTCGTCTTGCCATGAATGTCTCGGGGTGTGGGGGTTTTGAGGAAGACCTGGCGTTCATCAACACGGCGGCCCACCCTGCATGCGTTTGTTTCAGCCCTTCAGGCGGTCTAAAACAGACTCAAAAGCGCCTTGAACGGCAGTTTTGAGGCGTCGCATGAGATTGTGGATGGATGATGCACTTGTGAGAACAAACTCTCCCAAAGGTGCGAACTGAGTTCAAATTCACAAAACGCCCAGATGCCCCAAACTACCAGACAAAAGGTCAGATGCAAAGGTCAGTCGCACACCAAACACGGCCCCAAATCAGACCAGGAGCTTGCCGATGAACGCCCCCGACTTCGACGTGGATCTTTCGCCCCAAAATCAGAGCATTTTGCGCCTGGCCTGGGCCACGGACATCCACATGAACTGCGTGGATGGGCCTGCCACGGAGGCGTTTGTCAAAGCCATGCGTCAGGGCGGCGATGTGGTCTTGCTTGGCGGTGACATCTCTGAGTCGCACGACGTCTGTGACTGGCTGGAGCGTCTGGGCCAGTCGCTGGAGCGGCCCATATGCTTTGTGCTGGGCAACCATGACTATTACATGGGCGACATTGAGGGGACGCGCGGGGCTGTGGCGAGCTTTGCCGACAAGAGCCCTGCGGTGACGTGGCTGGGGGCTGGTCAGGTGGTTAAACTCGGACCCAGCACCGCGTTGGTGGGCCACGGCGGCTGGGGTGATGCGCGGCTGGGTGACTTTATGGGCACCCCGGTGAGGCTCAACGACCACCGCTTGATCAAGGATCTGAGCGGGCTGCCCAGGGCGGTGCTCAAGCAGCGCCTCCATGACCTGGGCACGCAGGCGGCTGACGCCTTGAGCCCTGCCCTGGAGCGCGCGGCGCGTTGGGCTGAGCACGTGTTGGTCTTGACCCACGTCCCGCCGTTTCTGGAGGCGTGCTGGCATGAGGGGCAGATCTCTGGCCCCCAGTGGGCTGCTGACTTCACCTGCCAGGCCACCGGCGACGCCCTGCTCCAAAGCGCCGCCGCCCACCCCAACGTCTTCTTTGAGGTCCTGTGCGGACACACCCACAGCCCTGGCCATGTGTCGATGCGCCCCAACCTCAAGGTCATCACCGCTGGCGCCGTGTACGGCCATCCAAAGCTGGCGGCGACGATCGCCGTGCGCCAAACCCCCGACACCGACAAGTTTTCTTGACACATCACCCCACAGAGCACTCGCCATGACATCGCCAATCTTTTATAGTGAGCCTCTATGGCAGGTTTTCAGTGACTGAGAAACGACGCATCCCAGCACTGAGAGCACATGCCCCGTAAGGAGTCATGCCGATCGCACACTAAAAGGGACGCGCACCAACCCTCAACGCAGCGCGGGTTCAGTTTGCCTGAACCCACGTCTCAATGGCTCGAAAGGCTGCGTTCGAAGGCGATGGTCACCGGCGTCTGCGTCTTCCAAATCAAGCATCAAACCCGTTCAACGCTGCAACGCGTCTCCAACCTTGCGGATGAAGGCTTTGCTGGCCTTAAAACCAGCACGCCACACCCCAGGGCCAGAGGAGCACAAAGCAATCCGTGCATCGCAAAGCACTGCGAGTGTGGGCCAAAGCAGCGTCAGGCAGATGCTCAGCGAGCGCAAACGACGATCCTTTCAGAGAACGTGTCCGGCATTGAGGGGGGAGGCATAAACCATGTCACTGAGCGCCCAGCACGCCCAGTTGATGCGCACACTCATCGCAGAGACACGCGTCAATGGACCACCAACATTGATGCGCGTTGAAGAAATCGCAGGACTTGGGGCCATGGAGGCGCTGAAGCTCTTGCGAGAACTTGGCATGCGCGGCTTTGTCCGCCAAGCCTACAACAAAGGGCCCTGGATCCCATCCAAGACCCTCGACGGCGTGCCGCTGACTTTACAGCTTGTGCCACGCACCCCGTCGTTTCAGGTCGACACGCTGCCGAGCATCCCCGTGATGAACTTCAGCGAAAACAACTCCTGAAAGCCCACACAAGGCACCCGCAGCACGCCCGTGGCCTTGCCCAAAGACCACCGCCCACACCACCAGGCTGCGCTCCTTCAGAACCAAATTTCAGAATCATCAATTCCTGATGCGCAGCGACGTGGTCGCCGCAGTAGACATCGCCTCACACAAACCACAGGCCAAAAACGCTTGAAGGCCCGACCTGACGGCCGAGCCTCCCAAAACGTGGTGGGCAGCGCTGCCCCTATGCCCGCATCACTCCTGGGACCACAGCGACGGCTCGTCACCGACGTGCAGCAGGATGTGGAACATCGCCGTCACAAAATGCTGGACACCATCGATCCGCACCTCGTCGTCGCCCAGGCGGTAACGCACCGAGCCCAGCGCCGGGGTCGGGTCTTCCAGGTAGAAGAGGTCCTTCTCCTGCACGATCAACTGCAACGAGAAGCGCAGCGCGTGGCGCAACCGGTCCAGGTAACGCTCTGCTTTGGCGTCCTCGCCCAGATCGCGGGCCGCCTCAATCACGCGCGCCACAGGTTCACAGTGGGTCGCGGTCGAGAAGTTGGGCGCCACAGAGAGGGTCTGGGTCAGCGCACCCCCGTAGTCATCCCTGGCCCAGGTCCCGTAGGACGTCCGGTTTTGACGCGCCTGGGACCAATCGATCAGCTCAAAGGCAAAGTCGGCGTATTTGCGCTCGCCGGTCACAAAGTACATCTCGGCCCAGGTCAACGACTGCCAGGGCACAAAGGCGCTGCTGCCCTGCTCGCGCCAGAACGGCACGTAGTACTCAAAGGCGCGCTCCAGGCCCTCTCTCCAGGTCGGGTTGTCGTAGCGCGCCGTCATGCGGACGATCGCCAGGAGCGCCTCTCCGGGGAAGAACTGCTGGCTGTTCTCAGAGCCCGGCTTGCCCGTAAAGTCGACCTCCATGCGGCCATCGGGGCCAATGAGCTTGACCATCGAGTCGGTCAGGCGAGAGGCCAGTTCTTTGTAGTCCTCATCGACGGTGAACTCGGCCATGGCCAGGGTCGCCAGCGCCGTCAGCCCCAGCCGCGTCCCTTCCCAGTTGAGGTAGGCGTCGCCCGCCTCGTTGGTGACCTCTTTGCTCGCAAAGAGATCCAGGGCCTTTTTGCAGGTCGCGATCCGCTCGGGCGTCTGGAAGTGCGCCGCCCCTTTGCACAGCGAGTACGTGCCGCCCGCCTGACGGATGGTGCTCTGACCGCCCAGCAAGGCGCCATCGTGGATGGTGTAGATGTAGTCGAAGCTGCCGTCTTCAAGCTGATGGCGCGTGAAGTAATCCAGCGCATCGGCCGTGGCCTTCTCGACCAGCTCGGGCTTGAGGTCTTCAGGGCGCAGGAGCTGGTGGCCACGGTAGAGTTCAAAGAAGCCCGCCGGGTCGGTCTTGTCTTCGATCCAGTGCTCGGTGCGGTGGCGCGTGATGGTCATCGCCGCGTCCGTAAAGCAGTCCTCGGCCATGCCGGCGTCCTGACAGAGGGTCTGGAACATCTCTTCTTCAGAGAGGCCGCGGGTGACCGTGGCGCCGCCGGTCAGCACCGCCGAGGCGCCGCCTTTGGAGAACTCCACCGCATGACGGCCGTGCTCGATCCGGCCCGCCAGGTCTTCCTGAGTGCGCTCGGGCAGCGCCTCGGAGTCAAAGATGGCGTTGAGTTCGATGACGATGTTGTCCTTGTCCGCCAAGGTCAACGGGGCGTCGGTGCCCGCGCTGGCATCCACCGCGCCGGCCACCGCCTCACGGACGTTTTGGAAGAAGTCCGTGGCCGTGCCCTCACCCTGGCCCCGATCCTGACCGTTGACGCGCAACGTGGCAAAAACGCGGACATCTTGACGACCAAAGCTGGCACCTTCGGGCGCGGACAGCGCGATGGCCGCGGCGCTGTCCTGCTCCAGAGCGGTGTCGAGCGCCTGACGGCTCATGATCATCGCCTGGCCTTTGGTCTCGGTGGGGATCTCCCCTTCAAAGCCCGGGGCGTCTTCGTTCTGCCCCACACCGGCCGGCTGGGCCTCTTCGTTGTCACCACAAGCGCTGGCGCCCATCAAGAACGCCAGCAGCACAATCGTCCACCTGGTTTTGCGCATCATCATAAATACAGTGTCTGCTCCGAATCCGCCCAGAGGGCCAGACTCGCTGTGTTGAATGTTCCGACCGTGCCCACAAATAGGTCGCATTTGCCCTGGAAAGCTCCGCACACGCGGCTGCGTGTTCGGGGTCGCTCAACGCTCCCGCATACATGCGGGCAGGATCTTCGCTCTCGCTTCAAGGCGTGCAAGATGCTCTTCTATCAATGGCCCGCTTGTCAAATCAGGCCCACTGGCCGCTTTGCATGGCGCAGAACAGTCTGTTGCTTTGAGAAAGACACGCTGCGGGATGAAGTTGCGTTGCCCGAGGGTGTTGTCATTGGGGAGGATGTGTTTTGATTGTCCTGACACGGTTGTGGCAGGCGCGCACAAGGGCTTTTTGAGCCTGAGCGGTCATGACATGGGTCTGAGGCCAACGGTGAGGAGGGAGTGATGGCGGGATTATACTGCCCACGGTGCGGGCGCCAGATTGCAGAGCCAGCGCAAGGACAGTGCGGGCACTGCAACAAAAAGCGGCCTGTCTCGGGGCACTGGCCAAGCGATGAACTCCTTGGACAGAGCATCGATCACGGCAAATACCACGTCGATCGCGTTCTGGGCCGTGGAGGTTTTGGGCGAGTTTATTCGGCGCGCCACGCCATGCTTGGGGATCAACGCTTTGCCATCAAGCTCCTTCAGCCCATCCATGACAACGCAGAAGACGCCGAGGCCGACTTTCTCCACGAGGTGCGCGTCCTGTTGGATCTGAACCACCCCAACATCGTGCGTTGCCACGACGTGGGTCGGATGGCTGACGGACGGCTCTTCATTCGCATGGAGCACGTGCCGGGCAAGGGGCTGCACCGACACGTCAAGGCCCCCGACAAGCTCCTTTCCCCAGCTCGGGTCATGCACATCGGCGCCCAGATCGCCGACGCGCTGGCGCTGGCCCACAGCCGTCAGGTCCTGCACCGGGATCTGAAGCCCGACAACATCCTCTTGCTCAAGAAGGATGAGGTGCGGGTCATCGACTTTGGCATCGCCAAAGTGGCCACCAACACCCACAAGGAGCTCTCCAGGGTCATCGGCACCCCCATCTACATGGCCCCCGAGCAGTTTTCGGTCGGCGCCAGCGTGGATGGCAAGCTGGACATCTACCAGCTTGGCGCCGTGCTCCACTTTGCGCTGACCGGCGCGCCGCCTTACGCCTC
>CAKZKQ010000537.1 GCA_937123825.1 uncultured Pseudomonadota bacterium | reverse complement strand
GCGCCGCCTGCACGTTGATGGCCAACTGCTCGGCTTCGATCTGCTGGGCCTCGATGCGCTTGGCCTGGTTGCGCAGGCGGTCGATCTCGCTGAGGGCAAGACGCGAGCGGTGCTCGATGCGCAGGGCCTCCAAGTCGAGTTCGTTGAGGCGCAGGAGCATCGAGCGCACGCGGGCGGTGGACTCGATCTTGGCCATGTCGCACTCCTGGCGCGTCTGCCACTTCATCTTAAAGCGCTCCAACTCGGCGATCTGGCGCTCTTTGACGTTGATGGCGATCTCGGTGGCGGCGATGCCCGCTTCGGTCAGCGTCGAGCCGACCATGAAGGTCGTGGTGCTGGCCAGTGCGGAGGGGCAGTCGGTGTCGCCGCACTTGCTCAGGCTGGTGCTGGTGGCCAGGATGGACTGGACCTGCTGAAGGCGGCCAATGGCAAATTGACCGTTGCGGATGTCGGTCTGCAACTCGTTGACCTGCGCCTGGAGGCAGCCGGTGCGGTTGGGGTCGTCAAAGGGGTTGAGGTCATCGACCAGCTCCTGGTACCGGCTGCGTTCGCACTTGCCGTAGAGGAAGTCGGCCGTCTCCAGAATCTCGCCGCACTGGGCCGAAACGCGGGCGCGTTCGCTCTCGATCTCCTCAAGCGCGTTCTCGGTCGGAATCTGCAGCGCCCGGGCGTCAAGCTGGGTGTCCTCAAGCGCGGCGAGCGCCGAGTGGATTTGGCCGTTGCCCAGCAAACCGCAGGGCTCGGCAAAGAGCGTCGCAGTGTCGTTGAGGTGGGCGTATTTGCGGATGGCGGGCAAGACGCGGTCGTTGTTGGGGTCGTTGTCATCGCCGTTGACGACAAAGGTGCCGCAGAGGTCGGCCAACTGGTTCTCAAAGTTGGTGCTGAGCTGGTTCAACTCGCTTTGGAACTGGGCTTGGTTGGTTTCAAACTCGCGGCCCTGGCTCAGCGCCAACTCTTCTTTCTCGCGGGCAAATTGGACCTTGGTCCGCGAGCGGTTAAGCAAGACCTCAAAGGCGTTCGACTGGCGGAAGTCCTGCGAGTCCAGCGCCGGGAAGGGCACAAACTCGGGCTCAAAGCCAAAGATGGTGATGTCGTCCGACAACTCCGAGTAGACGTTCTGCATGTCCACCAGCGCCACCTTGTAGCGCAGCTGGGCGTCCTCAAGCGCGGCGGTGATCTGGTCCTGGTTCTCCAGCAGCGTCGCCTCTTCCAGGACCTGCTTCATCATCTTGCTCATCACGATCGACTCCAGGTAGGTCGTCGTATAAGCCCGCTCGGCCACCGTCCGCGCCAAATCCGGGCGGCCCAGGTTCTGGTAGCGTTTGGCGATCTCGCCCCAGGAGCGCGCCTTCTGGGTCGAGGCCCGAATGACGCGGTCAAAGTAACGCAGCACGGTGTCGGCAGTGATGAAGTTGCGCCGCTCGACGCCAAACTGGGTCGCCTCCCACATGACCGGGCTCATGGTGTAGAAGCGGTCCAGGACCATCTGGTAGTACTGCGCCGCCTGGTAGAGGCTGAACATCTCAAAACCCGCTGCGCCCGAGAGGTTGATGCCGTCGGGCTCAAACTCGTCGCCGCGGAACGCCGCCGTGTTGATGGCCGCCAGGTCAAAGCGGCTGGTGAAGGCGCGCGTGAAGGACTCGTCGCCGAGCATGATCTGAAGCTGCGACAACTGGCGCTCAAAGCCGTCGTGGGTCACCTGGATGTTGCCGGGGCGGATCTCCAGGTTCTGCGAGAAGCTCGTCACCAGGAAGGTCTCCAGCATGCGCAGCGCCTGGGTGTCTTGCGCGTCGTTGCTGTTCTCCAGCGCGTCGTAGTGGTTCTTGTGAATGTGCAGCAGGCAGTCGATCCGGGCCTGGATCTCTTCGATCTGCGCCGGGTCGTAGCAGTAGGGCACCGAGTCGGAGTTGGGCTGGCAAAGCTCGGGCGTAAAGCCGATGCCTTGACCATCGCGGTTCTGGAAGCGCGTCTTGTAGCGGAAGGCCTCATCAATGAGCGACTGCATCTGGACAAAGACCGCGGTGTCGTCGTCGGCAGCAAAGAAGGTCTTTTCTTTGCGCAGATCCTGGCGGTCGGTGTCGCAGAAGACCTCGTTGCCGTCCGCGCAGCGATAGCGGGGGTTCTCCTGGATGATGACGTTGTTTTCCTTCCAGAGGTTGAGTTGATCCTGGCAGGTGCCGTCGGCCTGGCAGGTCAACCCGGCGATGTCGTCCTGGCTGACGCGCTGGGACGAGAGGGTGAAGAACTCCACGCGGCTGCCCACCGGGCATTCCACGCGCTGGTCCAGTTCATCGTCGGTGCGGGTGCCACAGTCGGTCACGTCGGTGCCCAGCGCGCAGGTCCCAAACTCCGAATCCGAGCCGCCGTCCTCGCAGACGCCGTTGTCGGCAAAACCGCAGGTGTCATCGTTGGGCAGCAGGTCCGAGAGGAAGGGCGGGGTGGCGTTGTCGGGACCGCCGTCAAAGAGCCCGGTCTCTTCGCAGAAGTCATGGACCTGCTCGTCGCTGTTGGCGTCCAACTCAATGGCGTTTGAGCCCAGCGGCTGGCCGTCGATGAGCGTCGAGACCAGCTTGGCCAGGTTGCTCTCCACGGGATCCCCGCCCAACACCGCCTCCAGCAGGTCCGCGTCGCAGGCCGGCGCGAGCACGCCGTCGGGCTCGTTGCGGTTGTCGGTGGCGGTGGAGCCCTCAAAGATGTCGGCGATCTCGTTGCCGTTGGCGTCGGTGTCGTCCAGGTCCGTCACGCGGCGACGCAGGCGCATAAAGCCGTAAGAGGTGAAGCCTTTGGGGTCATCGCCCAGGAACGAATCAAAGCGCTCTTCAAAGAAGATGATGATCTGGGACTGGTTGACCATGGCGCCGTCGATCATGCGCAGGGTCCGGCGACGGGAGCGCGCGTCGGGCACTGGGTTGGACAGCGAGAGTTGCTGGTTGATGGGACCAAAGTCCTCCCCGGCGTAGGGCAACTGGGTGTCGCGGCACTCGTAGCGGTAACGCAGGCCCGTGTTGGTGTCCAAAGCCGTGTTGTTCTCAAAGCCCTCCACAAGCCAGGGCTCGCGGACCTGGACGTAGGAGCTGTCGCGCTG
Organism: uncultured Pseudomonadota bacterium; assembly: GCA_937123825.1. Taxonomy (GTDB): domain Bacteria; phylum Myxococcota_A; class Bradymonadia; order Bradymonadales; genus CAKZKQ01. The sequence goes on along the minus strand of CAKZKQ010000537.1, from coordinate 4,007 downwards.
GTCGGCGCAGCCCGTGTCCAACTCGTTGGTCAGGTAACGGCCACCCACAAAGATGTCGGCGTTGAAGTCTTCAAGCCAGACCACGCAGTTGCCAAAGGCCTCCAGGTCACACTGGTCGGGAGGACTCAACAAGCGCATCTCCACAGCGGGGTTGCCGGTGTACTGGAGGGCTTTGGAGGACTCGATGCGACCCGAGAAGACCTCAGGGTTGTTCTCGGGGTCGGACTGGTAGATGTTGACGCCAAAGGGCAGCTCTACAACGCCCGTGGGCACGGGGAAGGTCTCGGTGTCGCTGGTCAGGACCTCCAGGCCAAGCTGGCCGATGTCGTAGGGGTAGCAGGCGCCATTGCGCGACGGACAACCCTCTTGAACGTTGGGGTACTTCCAAGAGCCGGTTTGCACGGAGGTGAAGATGGCCTCCATCTCATCAAAAGAGCGGCGGCCGTTGCGGAAACTGACCCACAGGCGCATCAAGGCGTTGGCCAGCGGCGGCTCGTGCTCGACGGTGTTGCGGCTGGCCTGGTCCACGCGCCAGGGCGCAAGGCCCTTGTCATCAAAGTCGGCCATGTAGACCATCTCACCGGCCCACTGACCGGCGGGCACCTCGTTGTAGAAGAGGTCCAGGTCCTGGTTGCCGAACTTGTCGTTCTGGATTTCCAGGGTGCCTTGGTAGCGCACGCCGCTCATGTCGCCTGCGCCTGTGAGCGTAAACTCGGCGCTGGCGCCCGACTCCACGCGGACCTCGTACTCTTGGGCTGCGGTCGGGTCTTCATCGCCCTCACCGATGCGGAACCAGAAGAGCGGGCAGATGCCATCGACGCAGGTGCTCGGGCGACAGGCGCCCTGGCGACACACATCCGAGCCGTCGGCGCAGTCTTCGTCGGTCGCACACGCGCAGTCGTCGCCTGTGCACAGGCAGTCTTCGGGGTCGTCCTCGGCGCAGGTGCAGTCCTCGTCCAGTTGCGGGTCACAGGCGACCGGACCGTCAATGGCGCGCGTGGCGCGGTCGCTGGTGCCGTCGGCGTTCTGCAGCAGGTGAGAGCGCTTGACGATCCTGAAGGTCTGGGACGTAAGGCTGTTGTTGAAGAGCGCAAAGCGCTGGGTGACCTGGTTGTTGTTGAACCCCAGGCTGGTGGTGTTGAGCACATAGCCGCCCAGCACGTTGCTGTCGCCCTCACCGGCCGGGTCGGTCGGCATGCAGAAGCCGGTGACGCCGTTGTTGGCCTCGCAGTGGTAATTCTCGGGGCAGGGGTCCCCGGCGGTGTCGCAGGTCACCCGGCAGACGTTATCGTTGCAGGACTTGCCCGCCACGCAGTCGTCGTTGTCCTTGCACTCCGAGAGGCAAAATCCATCAATGCAGGTCTGCCAGAACGGGCACTCCGTCTCCACCTCGCAGGTGGTGACCTCTTCATCGGGAAAGACACAAGAGCCAAAGTTGCACGTCCGGCCCCCCACACAACCCTCAAGCAGGTTGTCGGGACCACACGTGCGCACCTCGTCGTCCTCAACCAGGTCCTCCTCACAGTACGAGAAGCAGGGGGTGCCCTCCAGGGCCACCGGCGGCAGGTCGGCCTCTGCCACGCAGGTCCCGGCCAGGCACACGGCGCCGGTAAAGCAATCACCAAAGTCGTCGCACCCGCACCCGGGCACGCCCAGCGTGCAGCGGCGGCAAACATCCTCATCGTTGCACCGGGAGCCACGCTCACACTGACCCTCGGGCCCACACGCGTTGTTGATAAAGCCGGTGCCATCCACGCACACATCGTCCGCGCGGCAGCGCAGACCCGGCTCACACAGACCACGGGCGCAGCCGCAGAATTCAGTCCCGTCAATGCAGCCCGGCGGTTGGCACATGCCCTCGGCACACTCACCGCCGTCCCCACACTCAATCCCACCGGTGCAGGCGCAGCCCAAATCGCCAGGGGCGCAGTCCGGACCCCGGCACACACCGCCCTCACAGGTCAACTGAACGCCCTCACCGTTGACCAGGCAGCGCTCACCTTCAATGCAAGCGCAGCCTTCGTCGCCCGCAGGGCAGTCCACCGGCTGGCAGATGTCGTTGACACAGCTCGACGCGTCCGAGAGGCAGTCGCCCTCGTCACACTCGCAGCCGTCGGTGCCCGCCACGCAGCCGATGGGCTCGCAGCGCTCGTTGTCCTGGTTGCACTCCAGACCTTCATCACAACCAAAGTCAGGGCGGCAGTAGCACTCCTCGGCGCCAGGGCGGCAGCCGGGGTCAATGCAGGCCTCTTGGACACAGGTCAACCCAGGGTCACAGGCGCGGGCGTCACCGCAAGGGCAGCGCTCGGTGCCGATCTCACAGTCCGCAGGCGCGCAGATCGCCGTGCCACCGCTGAACTCGCAGTCCAGCCCTTCGTTGCAGTTGCCATCTTCCAGGCATTCACAACCAAAAGAGCCCGGGTCGCATTCAGACGCCTGACACACACCGTCGCTGCACAGCAGCGGCTCGCCGTCTTGGCCCGGGTCGCAGGTGTTGTTGGCGTAGCACACGCAGCCTTCCGAACCCGCCGCGCACTCCTGCTCGCGGCAGGTGCCCTCAACGCAGATCCAGTCCGAGCCGGGGAAGCAGGCGGTGCCGTCAATGCACTCGCAGCCCAGGAACCCCGGCGTACAGGCGGGCTCGTTGTTGGCGTTGTTGACGTCGTCTGGCGTCGTGTCGTCGCTGCTCTCGCTGCCGCCGCAGCCAATGGCCATGGCCATCAGCAGCGTCAACAAAAAGCCGCGCAGTGGGTGGATATCAAACCTGAGCATCTTCCTTCGCCTCTTGGTGGTGAAAGGACAGTTCCCTGTGTCGTAAATCTTGCCTGGACCCCTGGCGAACCAGCCCAAAAGCTGGCGGTGTGACAGGGCCTGTGGGGTCCAGCGGTGTATCTTTTGTGTCTTCAGCGCACGCTGAAGCCGGTCGAGCAGTCATCGTCGGTGCAAAGGCGCTGTCGGCTGATGCCGTCGAGCGGCACCTCGCTTTTAAGCTCCCAACCCTCTTCGTTCCTGAGCGCGGGTTCGTCGGTGTCCTCGTAAGAGGTGGTCGAGAAGCCGCCGCACATCCAGAATCCGGTGCGGCCGCCGCCAGCCTCGGGGTTGATGGCGCAGTAACCGTTGATGCAGGTGCTGCCCTCGGCGTCGCCGCCGTAGTGCACCTGACCCTCTTGCAGGCTGCCGGTGCAGCCCAGGTCACAGTTGGCGCCGCCGTAGTTGAAGCCGCAGCCGCAAAGCAGGCGACCAAAGTCCCCAGGGTGGCTGTCCACCAGGACCGCCTCGGGGTTGTTGATGTAGCCGGGGCACATCTCGCGCCAGGGTTCCGAGAGCGACAGCGCCGGGTCTGGCCGACCCTCGGCCACGCAGCTGCGGATGCCGATTTGTCCTTCGACATAGCGCGCCGCCGCAAAGCCCACCTGACCAATGGCCAACTGCTCGCGGGGTTGGGGCGCACACTGAATCACCGGCAACGCGGGGTTGCCGTCCTGAGCAATCGAAGACTGCCGACAACCTTCTTCATCATCGCAGTCCAGCGCGCATCGGAGTTCTTGTTCTTCGAGCGTGCGCTCGATCTGCAGCTCCCAGGTTTTGACCGAGTGTGGCTGGATCCGGTTGCAGCAGATGGAGGCAGTGAAGCCAGCCCATGCCTGGGGTCCGACGGCCTCGACCAGGTCGATGTCAGCCGACCACAGCGGCGCGCCGGGTTTGATGTTGGATTGAGAGATGAAGAGGCTCATGGTCTGGTTTTCGTACTCGATCCAGACAAAGAAGGGGTTGAGCGGGTCGGACAAGGCGAAGGGCGACTCGCCGTAGGCCAACGGCGCGTCGAGCACGCCGCCGACATTGAGCGCAACGTGGTTGCCGTCGAGGTCTCCGAAGGGGTCGCCGTTGGGGGCCAGATCAAACTCCACCATCACGCTGGGGGAGATGCCCGCGGCGCCGAGTTCACCAAAGCCATTGCCGAGCGCCGTGGGGCCGCTGCCTTGGAGCATAAAGGTGAAGCCTGCGTT
>CAKZKQ010000536.1 GCA_937123825.1 uncultured Pseudomonadota bacterium | reverse complement strand
CCCGCTCCCACCCCCCAAGCACCACAGCGCGCTCCGCCCCAGCGCTCGCCGCTCTCCCCTCCAAAACCCGCCGATACAGCCTCGCCGCGCGCCCAAAAGCCAGCTTCGCCGCCGCCTCCTCCGCCGCCTTCAGCGCGTAATCGGCCACCCTGTCCTGCTCGCCCAGCGCCCCCCAATGGCGCAGCAACGCCTCCACATCGCGCGGCTCCTGCGCCTCAAGCGTGCGCACCAAGGCCAAATGGAGCGCCTGACGCCGCTCGGGCTCAAGCCAGCCGTAGGCCAACTCCCGATACTTGTCGTGATAAAGGTCATAAGAGTGGTCCTCCACCGCGCCCTGCTCAAAGTGCGCGATGGTCGGACGCAGCATCTTCTCGTGGATCAGCTCATCGAGCGCCGCGCTAAAGTCCGCCTCGGGCAACTGCGCCGCGATCCTCAACGTCTCCTTCTGACACGCCCCGCCCGCCGTCGCCGCCAACTCCAAAACCGCCCGCGCAGCCGCCGACAACTCACCAAAGCGCTCCGACACCAGCTCGCCAAGCGGCGGCAACGCCCCGACGCTGTATGCCCCCAAACCCTCGGCGCGGCGCGAGAGCGTCAACGCCAACTGCACCGCAAAAAACGGGTTCCCCCCAATCTGCTCCACCAAAGGCAAGACCGAGTCCGTCGACACCCCCTCGCCCATCACCCCGACCATCAACCGCGCCGTCTCCTGAAAGCTCAACGGCTCCAGCGCCAACAAATCGATCGCCTCGGCGCTGCGATCGACCAACCGCCGCAAAGCGTGCTCCGGCGCGATCCCCTCGGGCCGACAACCGCCCAAAAACATGATCCGACCACGGCGACACCGATTCAGAAGGACTTCCAGCAGCGCCACACTCTCCGCGTCGGTCCACTGCAGGTCATCAATGACCACCAAGAGCGGTTTTTGGCGCTGGAGGGCCTCAAAAATACGCGCCACGTGCTCAAAAACCACCTGACGCAGCTCATCGTGTCCCAAATGGCGCAGCGATTCGGGGATCGACGGCGGCGGATGGGCGTTGCGCGGACGCTTTTGCTGTTGACGCACGTAGCGCAAGACCGGAAACACACAGCTCGCCGTGGTCAACTCCTCCTCAAGGGCCTCGATCGCAGGCGCGCTCCACCGCCCCAGCACCAACGCCACGTTGTCCATGATCTGGTCAAAGGCCCGAAACGGCATCGCTTCGCGCTCATAACAGCGCCCGCGCAAGACCTCAAAACCGCGCTCATCGCGTGCGCGCTCAATGACGGCGTTGGTGAGCATGGTCTTGCCGCCACCGCTCTCGGCGTGGATCACCACCATCTGCAGATCCTGGCGCAGCGCGCGGCTCATGGCCGACTCCAGGCGCGCCATTTCGCTGTGGCGACCCACAAAAAGATCCCCCACCTTAAGCTCTCGCACCTGATGGGTGCTCGCCAGCGCCTTGAGCGAAAGCGTCCGGCGAAGCGCCTCAATCGAAGGCCGCGCCGCAGGATCCTTGTCCATCAACGCCGTGCACATCCGGGCCAGCGGCTCGGGCACGCCCATAACCAACGCCGAGGGCGACGGAGGCGCTTTGAGTTGATGGGCCATCATGACCTCAAAGACCCCGCCTTCAAAAGGCACCTGACCGGTGAGCATCTGGTAGAGGATGCAGCCCACCGCGTAGAGATCCGCCGCCGGGCCGACGTCCTGCTTGCCCTTGGCCTGCTCGGGCGCCATGTACGCCAGCGTGCCCAACACGGCGCCTTCGCGCCCGGTTTTTTGCAGGTTGTCGAGGTTCTTGACCACCCCAAAGTCCATCACACAAACGCGCCCGGTTTCATCAATAAGAATGTTGTCGGGCTTCAGGTCACGGTGGACGATGCCGTGGCCGTGGAGAAACTCCAGCGCGTCGAGGAGCTGGGCCAGGACAAGCTGCAGCGCCATCAGATCGCAGGCCGGGGCGATGGCCCGCTGGGCTGGCGCGTCGCCGTATTGTTGGACAATGGCGTCGGTGTCCAGGCGCATGGTGCGTTGCTGCTTGAAGACCTCTGCGGCGCGCGTGTGGAGGGTACGGCGAGTGGTGTCGTGATGGGTGTCTTTGTCGAGTAGGACGCGGGCCATGTCGGCGCCCTGGATCAACTCCATGGTGTAGAAGAAGCGTTGGCGCTCGTCGGTGTGGAGGTCGTAGAGCTTGACGAGGTTGGGGTGGCGCAGGTCGGCGATGGTCCGAAACTCACGCTTGAAGCGCATCATGGATTCGGAGTCGGCGCCCATCATGAGTTTCAGCGCGCAGCGCCGCCCATGGACCCGATCGTCGACCTCAAAGACCGCGCCCATCCCACCTTGGCCAAGTTTGCGCACCAGACGGTGATCTTTGGTCCCTGTGAAGACGTCCTGTTGAAGACCTGACAAAGCGCTCATGACGGCCCTCGATTTTGAGCGGCTGCGCCGCCTTCAAGTGGCCACAGGTGTGGAGAAGTTCCCACAAGAGTTGTGCACGCCCAAAGAGGGTTTTCCACCGCTTTCCCCCAGTCTACGGATCTGAAACATCGCAAACGCGTCTCGTGCTGACGGCGTTGACCAGGTTCTGCCTGAAAATTGGAACCGAGTTCCGTCGAGCTCGATGGTGTCGAGGTCGAGGAGACAAGCACAGACGAACCGGGGGTTCGTCGAGCATTGGCGACGACGAGATCGGCATCATCGGGCCGTTGGGCGACGGGACAATTGTCAGACAGAACCTAAAATCACCACGGCAACCGCAACGGGTTGCCAACACTTCAATGGAGAATGTGCCATGCTGAGCCACGCCCTGGTTGTGAAACTGATCGCCAAACCCCAACGCGCCGAAGAACTCGAGAGCTTCCTCACCAGCGCCCTGCCCCTGGCCCAGGCCGAAGACTTTACGCCGGTGTGGTTTGCGCTGCGCGCCGACGCCACGACCTTCTACATCGTGGACGCCTTCGCCAGCAGCTCCGCCCGCATCAAACACCTCGAAGGCGCCATCGCCGCCGCCTTGATGGAGCGCGCCGATGTGCTCCTGGCCCAGCCCCCGGAGATTGGCCAGGTGGACGTGCTGGCCTCCAAAGTGGTGGCCTGAAGCCAAACCCACACCAAAAACAATTCACCTTAAACACTGAATACACACCATTTTACATACGCTGCGCCACCACCACCATGGTGGCGTTGCGGCCTTCAGCAAAAGGCTCCCGGCGCCAGCCGCCGTGGGTGTGTCGCACCTCAAAACCTGCCTCCTTCAGCGACACCACCAACTCCCGGTGGCTGCGAAAGCGCAGCGTACTCTCCCAAGACACATGCTCGCCGTGGTCCTCAAAAACCTTGTGGGATGTGAAGGTCACGCTCTGGCCATCGGCCCTCAACACCTCCAACCAGGATGTCACCATTCCCAACGGCGTCTGTCCCTGGTGGTGGGTGTTCTGGCGTGTCCAGCGCTCCCAGGGTCGAACGACGGGGTTGCGGCTTTCAAAGGCCAGCATTCCGTCAGGCTTGAGGGCTTTGGCCATGCGCCGCAGCGCGCGCCCCCAGTCCAAATCCGTCAAAAAGACCTGGGCGACGTTGCCGGTCATCACGAGCAAGTCAGCGCCCTGCGCTCCCAGCGCCTCAGCTCCCCCCAGGACCCACTCGACCCTCTGAGCCCCAGGCTGGCGCTGTCCGTACTCCAACATGGCGCGGGCAGGATCGGCGGCGGTGACCTCAAACCCCTCGGCGGCCAGTTCGCGGGCCAGCAACCCCGTGCCGCAGCCCAGATCCACCACTTTCCCGGCCCCCAGCTGCTGAGCCAGCCCCAGATAAAAGTCGTAGTCCGCCCCTCTGGGGTTGTCGTGTTCGTAGAGGGCGACAAGGCGAGCATCGGTGTAGTGGAGATCGAGCATGGTCTTTGGGGCGATGGATGGGGGGAGGCCAAAGGCGCAAATACACCCCGAAAGTATGGTGCTGAAGACCAAAAACGCCACCGGCACCACAAAATCCTGCAACTGACACTCGCCGCGCCCGATAACCCCCCTCCCGCAGCCGGTTTTCATCCGGCCATTGCGGACAACAAGAGGATTTTGGAGGTGGGGCATGAACGACGACTCGGCAGCGTTGGGCGCAAAGTTCGTGGGATGCGCGTTGGTGCTGGTGGTGACGCTGGTGTTGGCGGCCATTCCGGTGGTCTCTGTGGTGGTCTCGATGGTGGGCAGGCATCAGGGCTGGGCGCTGGGACCCGAGGCAGAAAAGCACTTCACCCTCTTCATATTTGCCCTGACCGGCTTGTTCTGGCTCAGCCACCTTATGTGCAGCGCCGCCCTGACGACCGGCGCCAAGCCGCCCAGCCCGATGCTCGCCTCCCCCGCCCCCAACCTCGCCCGTGGCGATCAGATGCTCTGGACGTTGGGCCATGACCACGCCAGATGGCATGGACATTGGGCGAGCCGATCGGTGGGGATATGGGGACGGCGCCACGACCCTGGTGTGATTGCCACGCCGATGTCTGCGGGCACCATCGAGCTTAAAGGCAGGCTCTCGCTGCGGGGCCGGTGGTTCTGGCGCACGGGGGCGCTGCGGCGCTTGAGCATCGACGCCCTTGGGCACATGCACACCCACTCCAAATGGAGGTGTACGACCACATCGGCCCGCAAACTGGGGATCGACGACCTGGACATGACCCCCCAGAGCATGCCCTGGAGCCAGATGCTCTTGCAGCGCCCCAAGGCCAAAGCCGCCCTCAAACACCTGCGCAACAACCCCCTTGGCGTCGACGCCATGCTCATCGAGTTTTGCCCCATTCACCTGCGGACCACCTTTGAGTCCAGCAAGCCCATCGCCCCCACCCCCGACCAATTTGAAGCCACCCTCCAGGCCCTGCTGACCTTGCTTGAGACTGCCGAAGACCTCCCCAATCAGGGCGCCGTACTCACCCCAGCAGATCACATCCACACCGCCCCCACCGCCAACAAACCCCGCACCACGCCCCATCTGCTTGCGGCGATCATCCATGTCGGCCTGGCCTGGCTCATTTGCGCGTTTTGCACCGCTCTAAAGTTCCCCTACCTCCTCCACACTCCCGCCTGAGCAGCCCCAAGCCTCGCGCCACCCCGGTCTCTGCACGCTCGCCCCAACAAAAAACACCGCCCCCTAAAAAACCACGCAACTGCAGCGCGCAGCGCCCGATAACCCCCCACCACTCCGCACAATGACGGGCGGACGATATCCATGGGAGGCTCAAATGAAAGAGGCGATAGAGAGGGGACCGGGTTGGGCACTGACAACAGTGTTCACGGTGGCAATGATCATACCGCTGGTGGGGCTGGTCTTGTCCACCACGGCCATTCCAGACTCCAGCACGCCGCAGGAGGTCTCGGCGATGCTGGCGATGCTGATGGCATCCACCCCGATGAACGTCTTTGGATGGGCGATGTTCATGGTCTTGTCGCTGCTCCCCCTCCCCGGCCCACCCGCGCCCCCCCCCCCTGCCCCCGCGCTCGCCCCCCCGGCTCCCCTGCTCTGGGTCCTGGGGCCGTCCACCGCGCGCTGGCCCGGCCTTTGG
>CAKZKQ010000535.1 GCA_937123825.1 uncultured Pseudomonadota bacterium | reverse complement strand
ACCCTCCCCGGCGTCCCAACGATCACATGGTTGCCATGCTCAAGCGCCAGACGTTGGGCCCGCATCGAGCGCCCACCGCAAAGCACAACAATCCGCGTGTTGGACATCCGCCGGGCCAGGCGGCGCAGCTCGCCGGCCACCTGGTCGGCCAACTCTCGGGTGGGACAAAGGACAAGGGCCTGGGTCTCGGTCCGGCGAAGGTCGAGCCTGTTGAGCAGCGCCAAACCAAAAGCCGCCGTCTTGCCGCTGCCCGTCTTGGCCTGCCCAGTCACATCCTCACCCCGGAGCATGATGGGCAGGGCCGCCTCTTGAATGGGCGTGGCCTCGTGGTACTCAAGTTGAGCCAGGGCTTCGAGGAGTTCAGGTCGGAGATTGAGCGCGTCAAAAGTGGCCATGAGGGGACATCCAGGCAGGCAAACCCTCAAAAGGGTCCACGGGAAGCTCTCATAAGGCTCAAAACCTGACGGAGCAAAGAAGTGCGCAGACATTGGTCCCAGCGGGCAAACCTGTCAATGGTCAGGCGCGCAGCGACCCTCACTCACCTCTAAACCGGTAATAATCGCGTCCTGAGCGTCCACACCGGATGTCGTTGACGTACACATCCGCGTACAAGCGGTCCCTCGTCTCATAAAAGAAGTTCTCGGACAGAGGCACGGCGATGCTCAACTCGATCCACGTGACGGGCTCCCCTTCGCTGCTGCCGTCGGAGTCCAGGCCCATCCAATCGGGAAATCCAGCCTGCGCGATGGCCTTAAAGAATGTGTTGATTCCGCCGTACTCGGCTTCTATGAAATCAACGTAATCCACCTGCCCCTGAAGCTCGAAGCGCACCCGAAAGCTCCCCAAACCAGCCAGCTTGACCAGGGTCTCCAAAGCAATGTCCCCACGGGTGTAGTGCGTGGGCAGGTGGATCTGGGCGCCGTTGTGTTCGACGGTCTTGTCCAACTCCTCGGGGGTGATCTTGTTGTAATGAAAGAGGAAAATGTCTTCCTGCTTGGTGATCCCAGCCTCCATCCAGGCCGTGATCTCCGCGTTGTCATGGTGGTAGACGTCATCAAGGCTGGGGTGGCCGCCGTAGTCCCAACTAAAAAGCCAGGACTCGTAGCGCTTGCTTGTAAAACCATCAAAAGGGGACTCCCAATGCTTGGACAAGCCCCCCACAAGCAACAACAACTCTTGCAACTCATCGACCGACGGCTTGTAACCCCACTGACCCCAGAAGTGCGCGTGCGTCTCCACAAAGATCTTCCACAATCTGGGGTTGGAAGGCCCTTGCTCCACAAGCTCCCCAAAGACCCGACCGCCCCCATCGCCAAGCAGCTTATGGGCATACAAAGCCAACGCCGCGCGCTCCCTGGCCGTTGAACCCTCCACATGCACCAACAACCCAAGAATATGGTCGTCCAAATCCTGATCGGCTTCATCCACCAAGACCAAAGACGCCAACAACTCCACCATCCCCTCCGAGCGCCTCTGGGACTCGCCAAGCAGCCACTGAGCCTGCGCCTTGGACAACGCCCCCTCAAACAACTCCCGAACGCTCTGCGCATACTGCTCTTGGCTCATGGCACCACCCTGCAAACCCGCCCACGGGGTCTTCCTTGACTTCAAACCAGCACTGGCAGACACCTGCCCTCATGCATACTGGGTCGCTTTATGACCATTTGCACCACAAAGCGACCCAACCCGCAACCCACACACGGTCCCCTGATGCCAAAGCGCAGAAGACCACGACATTCATGTCATCGGGCATGGTGCAGGTATGACACCAATGCCGCATTTTGTGCGCGTGAGGTTGGAAAAGGCGTGATTTGGATTCGCTCTTAGATGCGCTTGGTCTGCGTTGTGACGGGCGTGTTTCAAAAAAATGGGGATTGTGTGTGCCTGGTGGCACGTGTCATGCTCTAAAACAAAGACGTCATACGGATAGCCAAGGGAGTACACCAAATGTACAGCTCAACACATCCACAAGCGCGCCGTTGGGGACGGAACCTGACGGTGATCGCCTCGGCGCTGCTCTTGCTCGTCGCCGTAGGCTGCTCGGCGGAAGACAGCCTCGTAGGAAACTCAGCCGCGTCGCCCAACCCTGGACCGCCCTTTAACAACGGCGGCGGGGCCGAAGATGGCGACTTCAACAACGATCAGGCCGAGCCGCCGCCGCAGGATCCCTTTGTCCCGGAGACCGAGGAGACCTTCAACTTCCAGGCGCCGCGCTCAAGCCGCAACTTTGTCTTTGTGGCCAACACCAGCCTGGACACCGTGGCCAAGATCGACGCCGACACGCTGGAGATCGTCAGCATTGAGGCCGGAGACCGGCCCACGCTGGTCCAGACCGACCGCGAAGAGAACCTGGCCGTTGTCCTCAACGAGGGCAGCGATGAGGTCACCATCATCCGTGCTGGGGACGGGGATGACGACTATGTGCGCAACATGGCCATCACGCCGTCGATGAACGCCCTGCGTCTGGCCCCCCGCGCCGACTTTGCGCTGGCGTGGTTTGACTTCAAGCGCGCCCAGGAAGACGACGAGTTCAGCCTGGAAGACTCGGCGCCTCCCCTGCAAGACGTCTCGCTGATCAAGCTCGAAGAGGGGCAAGAGATCGTCTACAACCTCACCGTCGGCTTTCAGGTCGTGGACGTCTTCTTTGATGACGACGGGGCCAAGGCCTTCATCGTCACCCGCACCGGCATCAGCGTGGTGGAACTGGACGACATCGACGGGGACCGCGCCGTGCCGCCCGTGCCCGTGGTTGAGCAGCAGCTTGAGGACGACATCGAGCGCGAGGTCGCCATCACCGGCGATGGCCGCTTTGCCTTTGTGCGCACCGCGGGCCTTGAAGGGCTCAACATCATCGACCTGGACACCCGGGCGCTAACGCTGGTGGCGCTGGCGGACATCCCCACCGACCTGGACATCGTGCCGGGGCAGAACCGGGCGCTGGCCGTCATGCGCGGCGCCAGCCAGCTTGCCCTCATCGACCTGCCCACCGCCATCGATGATCCCGAAAACATTGAGTTGATTGACCTGGGCGAGGAGCCCGCAGGGCAGGCGGAGCTGACGCCGGACGCCAGCAAGGCGTTGGTCTTTACCAGCGCTGAAGAGCGCCTGACAATCAACGTCGTGGACCTCCAGGAGGCCACCTTTGAGACCCACCCGCTGCGCAAAGGCGTCCGCGCGGTGGCCGTCGGCCCCGAGGGCAACACCGCCGTCATCTTCCACACCAAGCAGCCCGGCGCCCCCATCCCCGGCGAGCCCGAGGACGACTTCATTGCCAAGAGCTTTGCGTACTCGCTCTTTGACATCAACACCGGCTACGCCAAAATCGAAACCATCCCTACCGAAGCCGGAGAGTTTGTCTTCAGCCAGGCCACGCGCCGCCTCTACGTCCTGCTCGACGACGAGGCCCAGGACGTGCGCCAGGTCGAGATCATCAACCTCGACAGCTTCCGCACCGAGTCCCTGCGCCTGGGCTCGCCGCCCGAACACGTCGGCCAGTTGACCAACGACGGCGAGCCCCGGGTTTACATCTCGCAGAAGCACCCTGTGGG
>CAKZKQ010000534.1 GCA_937123825.1 uncultured Pseudomonadota bacterium | reverse complement strand
GCAACTCGTCGTTCGCCGCGTGGAGCGACACGGCCAGGTTGACGGGAAGCGGGCGGTCGGCGCGGGCTCGGATGCCCGGCACGAGACCGCCGGTCGAGATCGTGCTGTGCCGAGCGGCCCGGCACTTGTGGGCCTCGATCGCGGGGGTGGTCACCTAGCCGCTGTGGTGCCGCGCGGCGGCGCCCAGGTAGAGCGTCGAGATGCCAAAAGACGTCCCAAACTCCACAATGTTTCTGGCCCCCGCGCTGAGCGCCAGGCTGTAGAGCAGTTGCCCTTGCTGGCGGCTGACGGCGATGTAGGCCTTGCGCATGTGGTGGGGCTGAAGTTTAAAGCCCTTGCTCCTGGCCAAACCGGCCAGGATCCTGGGCATGTCCGCGTCGGAGGCGGTGTGGAGGCGGTCGAGGGTCGTCTGCAGTGGGGCATGTTGAAGGGCGTTCATATGGGATCAAGCTCCTGATTCAAAAGCTGCTGGGGCGTGCCCAGGCGGCTTGTTGTGTTTGGATTTGAGGCGTTGCGGCGTCGGTCTCTTTGACGCCGGGCCTCTTTGTAGAGATATTCACCCATGTTTCATGCGTCCAATTGATTGTTTGCATGACTTATGCAGGTGATTCATGATGAATGTCCAAGCGCTGGCCCAAATCGATCTCAACCTCCTGGTGGTCTTTGATGTGCTCCTTGAGGAGCGCCACGTGACGCGGGCGGCCAAGCGCCTGGGGCGGACGCAGTCAGCGGTGAGCCACGCGCTGGCGCGGTTGCGCTCGCTGCTTGGGGATCCGGTTCTGGTGCGCGTGGGTGGGAAGATGACGCCCACACCCCACGCCGAGCGGTTGGCGCCCGAGGTGCGTCGCCTGCTGTGTGCGATTGACCGGGTGTTGGCCGACGATGGGGTGTGGAACCCGGGGGAGTCCGAGCGCGTCTTTGCGCTGGCCGGTCCCGATTTTGTGGCGTCGATGTTGCCGGGTTTGTTGGCGGACATGGAAGAGGCGGCGCCTTCGGTCGGCGTGGAGTTGGTCTCGGCCCGGCGCGGCGTCTTTGGAGAGTTGGTCCACGGGCGTCACGATCTGGTCATCGCCCCGGCCGCATCGGCTGACGTGGAGGGTGTGTTGGAAGAGCCGCTGGTGCAGATGGATTGGGCGGTCTTTGCGCGCCAGGGTCACCCTGCGCTGGATGATTGGGGGCTGGATGCGTGGATGGCGCATCGACACGTTCGGGTCAGGACCATGCGCGAAGGGCAGGGGCCGGTTGATGAGGCGCTGGCCGCAGCAGGACTCGAACGCCGCCCTGGCCCCGTCCTGCCACACTTCATGTTGGTGCCCCCTGTGCTGGCTCAAACAGACTTGCTCCTGACCGTCCCCTCTGGTGTCCTTGCTTCGATGGCGCCGTGTTTTGGTCTGGTGATGCGCCCGTGCCCGCTGGAGTTGGAGCCGATCGCGCTCGCGCTCTACCGCAGCGCCCTTCAAGAGCGCGACCCTGGCCTGAGGTGGTTCGGCGAGCGCGTGCGGCAGGCCGCTGCGGCGGCGTTTGGCGCAGAAGATGGAGCATAACCCCCCAAACCCTCCCCTTCAGGGTGTTCGTGTCACACGCTAAACCGTCGATTTGTGGATGGTTCTGATGGCTGTGCATGTTGTAGGGTTTTATTTGGTGTGATTGAAATCCATCCAATACATCGGCAGGCCCTGTCCAAAGCTGCGGTGAGGTGGCGGTGAACGAATCAGAAGAGCAACATGACTCCCCATTTGAGGAGGCCAGAGAGGTCTTCATCAAAGAGACAAGGGTGCACCCCACCAATCTAGATGATTCTGGCTGCGCGACGGTTTTGGCGGTCTGGTCGGTGGTATTTGGACTCGGCGGTTGGGTTGTGTGGTTGGGGCTCGAGAACCGCTTTGACTGGTCGCTGCTTCTGCCTGCCGTTGTGCTGGGGACAGTCGCGGTCCTGGTGCTCTCTGTGGTGCTCATCGCTCAAGGCACCAACGTGCGTTTTCATCGCATGATTTCGCGCGCGGTGCTGGTGTGGATGGTGTTGGCCTCGCTGGTGGTTTGGGGGCGCGAGTCGTGCAGTGGTTACAGACTTGATTACAGCAATGACATTGTGCGGCATGTTGAGCACTTCCCACACCGGCAGGATGATGGTGTCGAGGCCCTGAAGCTGAACCTCAACCACGCCCGAACGTATCAATACTCATTCTTCCGCGAGTTTACGGCGCTGGCGGACGTGATGCACGCTGAGCGTTTGGCACCAGCGACGCGCGTCGCCCTTGTCACTGACGCCATCGACGCTGCCTGTCAGGTGTCAAACTCCAAAGGATGCCATCAGATGGCCTGCCAGGGCCTTTTGGTGGATTGGTCCGGCTCGCCCGGCGTGGTTGAAGCGTTCAAGAGGTATCGCAGCGGCGAGTGTACGGCGGAGGATGTTGCCGGAAAAGACAACGAACTGATCGACGCGTTTGAGAGCGAGTGCCGTTTGGGTCCGATGAATCAGCCCACCAAGAGCAGCTTTACCTGGGCGCGTGGTCCCAGGGAGATTTTTGATGGCAATAAGGTCTCTGATGCCAATCGGGCGTTGTTTGCTGAGGCGAGCCTGAAGATATACTGCCAGGCGCAGGGGCGGCGGTGTTGTCATGAGGCGGTTTGCAACTCCAAAACGATTGAGAAGTGGCCCCGTGAAGACAAGGCCGTCTGGAGCCTCTTTGAGCGCCTTAAAACGCAGCAGAAGTGCTCGGTTGAGTCGCGTGCCGAAGAGTTGGCCGAGGCGGCGCTGGTCCGTTGTCGCGGTGAGGAGCCTGAGGCGAAGAATGCGGCCGACATCCTCTTTGGGCCTTTTGGCAAGCTCAAAATCATGATGGGCATCGATGTGTCCAGCCGCTCCAAAACCCTGAAGTTGATGGAGACTGGGTTGACGATGGTGTGCAAGCGCGACGCCCAGTGTTGCGCGACCACCGCGCGCGAAGTACTCAGGACGCCGACCGAAGGGCAGCCCATGGACGACGCGTTGGCCCCGATGATCGCCCGGTCTTTGCAAGCGGCCAAGCTGCCTGGGCTGGCGCAGTTGGAGAAGCAGCTCGAAGCCAAGCGGCGCCAGGAGGCGGCCGATTCGGCGCCGTAAATGCATCGCGGGAGCTTTTCAGTCCGTAGGCCCATCCAGGGGTAAAATGGGCAAATACCACAAAAGCATGGTTTCGTGCGCCACCTTCGGGTCATTGCGGTACGCAAAGCGGTGGATCGCGCCAAGCTCGCACCCTCGGGCCCGATAAAAGGCGCACGCGTTCACGTTGACGTTCTGGGTCTCGACTTTGAGCAGCGTGACCTGACGCTGACGCAGCCACGCCACCGCGCGATCCCACAAGGCCGTGCCGACGCCCTGACGACGAGCCCGGGCGCACACGCGCAGATCCCACAAGACTCCCATGTCGCGGCTGCCCTCCAACATGTTCACGCCCTGGGTGTTCCAGGCCACCGTCGCGCCTCCCACCGGGACGCCGTCCTGCAGCGCCAAGAAGAACGCCCAGTTGGAGACATCAAAGTCCCGCACCCAGCACTGCGGTCCGCCGCCGTCCTTGTCATAATCCTTGGTGTAGGGGGTTTGGAGTGGCACCTCCTTGAGGGTGATGCCGCCCATGCCGCCGCCCACAGGCACGGGTTCAAGCACTGAGGTGATCTCTGCGCGCATGGCGATGGCGGCGTAGCGCGGCAGGTCATCGACGCCGATTTCAATGATGTCCATGTTATGGTGTCCTTAAGTTCATGCCTCGAACCCTGGATTCAGAGCGGGCCGAAGGTCCGCATGCCAACACCCACTGTCAAGCCACCACCGCCCAACCATGTCCCAGGACCTGCTCAACCTGCTTGCTGCTGCGCCCTCTGCCGACGCCTTCGGCGCCGCCTGGAGCCTGCTCGCGTCGGCCACCCACACACCCAGCGTGGATGTGCAAAGAGAGATCGACAGTCGCCTTGAGGCCTGGCCAGACGACGCCTGTCTGGCCCCCGAGGGGTGGTGGAGGTATGTGGCCCATGCGCCCGTTCATCTTCTGGTGCGGGTCGTTTGCCTTGGCGGCCCGTTCATGACGGCTGCGCCGCTTGAGGCTTATCAGGCGCTGCCTTTGGTGGCGCCCCACCTGCGCACGTTGACCGTGACGCGCTTTGAGGATGGGCAGGCCGCCGATTGTGTGGCTGCCCTTGGGCAGGCCCGCTTTGAAAAGCTGCGGCGCTTGAACATGGCTTATGCCCCCGAGAGCCTGCCATGGCTCCAAGCGGCCTCGCTGCCTGCGCTGGAGCATTTGGAGTTTGAGGCCGACCTTGCGCCTCGGGACTGGGCGCGCTTGCTCCAAGCCCCGTGGGCTGCGCGCCTTGAAACCATGGCGCTTGCGGGCGACTCGTTGGTGGGCCACCTGGGCTCACTGTTTCGATGCACGCGGTTGAAGTCTTTGAGGCTGAGCGCCTGGGGCGATGATGGGCGCGCTGCGCTGGGTTTGGATGACATCCTTGCCATCGCCCAGTGTTCCCAACTCACCGCTTTGGACATTGAAGGGACGTGTTTGGGCGCCGACACCGCCCAGGCCATCATCGATTCTAGACTGCCTGAGCGCCTTGAGCGTCTGAACATCGAAGTTGAAGCCCAGGATGTGTCGCGCCTTGACGACGACCTCAAGTTGGCATTCTGGGAGGCTGGTTGGGTCCACCCCCAACCCCGTCAGGCCATTGAAAGCGTCTACCGCCGCTTTTTCCAGGCCCGCAAACACAAACTCCCAGCCGACGCGGCGGTGCAAACCCTTCGGCACCCTCCCCCCCCCGCTTTTGGCC
>CAKZKQ010000533.1 GCA_937123825.1 uncultured Pseudomonadota bacterium | reverse complement strand
TCATCACCGTCTTCGACGCCGTCGTTGTCGTCATCGTCATCGCAGATGTCGCCAAAGGCGTCGCCGTCGAGGTTTTCCTGGTCGCGGTTGCTCACAAACTGGCAGTTGTCGTCGCCGTCAGGAATGCCGTCATTGTCATCGTCATCGTCACAGGCGTCGCCTTCGCGGTCGCCGTCGTTGTTGGCCTGATCGGCGTTGGCCACCGTCGGGCAGTTGTCATCGCCGTCGGGCACACCGTCGTTGTCGTCGTCGGGGTCGCCCAGATCGCACAGACCATCGGCGTCGTTGTCGGCGCCGTCGTTGTCGGGAACGACGTCAGACTGAGGGCCAAAGTCGTCGGTGCCCACCACGCAGTCATCGCAGGAGTCGGCGTCGCTGTCGCCGCAGACGTCGGGATCGAGCGGGGTGGGGTCGTCACCGTCGGCCACGCCGTCGTTGTCGTCGTCGGGGTCGACTGTGTCAGGCAGACCATCGTCGTCAGTGTCGATGCCGTTGCCGGCGTTCTCCAGGAAGAACTGGATGTTGGCGATGACCTGCAAACGGTTGCCGCCGCCGCTGAACCAGTTGACGTCCATCATGATCGTCAAGCGGCCCGCGCCGCTGATCATGTCGGGGGAGTCCCAGGCAGCGCCAGTGACCTGGTTGTTGCTGGTCCGAGCCAGGATGTTGTCGCCCGACACGCCCAGGATGATGCCCGGCGCCGAAGGAGACCATGAGTTGATGTTGTTGGGGTTTTGGGCGATGCCCGCCACACCGTTGGTGTTGATGATGTGGGTGCCGCTGCTGTCGCCCTGGCGACCCACGGTCACACCCCCGCCGATGATCAATGAGTTGATCAACGAGGTGTGGGTGTCGTTCATCGCGTCGCAGCAAGGACGCTCACCGGTCAGATGCACGCCGCCGCCGTTGTTGATGAAGGCGGCCAGACGGGTGCGCTCGGCGGCGGTCAATGGTGTGAAGGCGCCCACGTGCCAGACGGTGTCAAATCCGCTGATGTCGCCTGGCAGTGTGGTGACGTTGGTCACCGTGTGATTGAGCGATCTAAGGTCATTGGTCAGGTTGTTGCGATCACCGTCGCGATCGCCAAAAACCAGAATGTTTGCCGCCTGGGCCTGGGACACCAGCGCCACCAACGCCAGCGTCATCACCAGGACTCTTGCCCAGAACGAAGTCTCTCTCCTCACCATCGTCTCTTGCTCTCCTGCGCTCTCATGCGCCATGCCATCACGACATGCGCCACAGCTCTCTTGGTCTCTCGATGTGTTGCAGGTGCCCCTGACCTACATTGGGTGTGGGTGTCATACAGCATAGGATAGTGTGGTTTTGAATACACTTATCCTGTTTAACCGCACTCTTTAAGTCGTAGCGGATAAAAAAATACAGTCAAGTTGTTTGTGTGGGTTGCACCAGGGGGAAGGGATGATCAGTGAAAATGGTTCGTTCACTCAACATAGCCGAGCGAGCGCAGCTGTTCCAACTCCTCCTCCGAAGGCTCCTCCTCGTCGCCATCGGTCTTGGCTTTGGCCTCACCTTTGGCCTTTTCGCCTTTGTCACCTTTGGCCTTGGTGGCCTGTTTTTTATCGCTCTTTTTTTCGCCCTTGGTGTCTTCACCTTTGCTTTTGTCGCCTTCGCCCTGAGCCTGCTCGTCCTGGGCAGGGCCATTTTGTGCGGTGGCGGTGGTGGCGGCGAGCAGCATTCCCAAGGCCATCAGGAGCGTCATCAGCGGGCGGAAAGTCGTGCGGTTCATGTGTGTCTCTCTAAGTGGTTGGCGGTTCAGGACAGTGGTTGTAGCACATTGGCGGTCCAAGGCGATTTTTTCCAGGCGTCTTTTGGACGCTCTCCCTTGGCTTTTGCATCAATCTTTTTACCCTGGCCGCGCGTACAAGAAAGCGCTGGCCATCACGGCAGCGCACCAAAGTGGGCGTGTGTCAGATGCATGGAATTGCTGGCTTTCGACGAAGAAGCGGTTTAAACCGCTTTGAATGGTGTGCATGGTAAGGGCGACGCCCTGAGCGTGACGCCAAACGTGTGGGAGACGGATGTCTGGGATGCTCTTTGCCAAATCGATCCTCGCTGGCCTTGCTTTGGCCGCCCCGGCTGGCCCGGTGGGGATCATGTGCGTGCAGCGGACCTTGACCCGAGGAAGAGACCATGGCCTGGCCTCGGGGCTTGGGGCTGCGATTGGCGACACCTTCTTTGCGTTCATCGCCGCGCTGGGCATCGCTTGGGTCTCGGACCTGCTGACGACCTACCAGAACGACATCTACCGCTACGGCGGCGTGCTGATCTTCTTCATGGGCATCTACTCGCTCTTCTCCAAACCCAAACAAGATGCGCCACCCGCCACACAGACCACGGGTGATGTCCAGGACCTCGAGGCAAAGTCGCGCCGCGCGGCGCTCTTGTGGGCCGATGGGGTCTCTGCTCTGACGCTCACCGTGACCAACCCCGCTTCTTTGCTGGCCTTCGCCAGCGTGTTTGCGATGTTGGGGGTCTTCATTGACCCCGCCGGGGGGGTGGTGCTGAGTTTGTTGGGCTCGGGGGTCGTTGTTGGGGGCTGCGTGTGGTGGTTGGGCGTGCCGATGATCGCCGGGACGCTGCGCTCCAAGATGGGGCCGCAGCACCTGGTCTGGGTCAACCGCCTTGCGGGGGTGATCCTGATGGTCTTTGGGGTGATTTCGTTCTGGAGCAGCTTTTGATGTGTATCAGCGGCTGCTTCTTGGGCTGCGGCGGCCTTCAAGGGCGGTGTGTTGGAACTCAAAGGTGGCCGGCGAGTCCGCCAGGCCCAGCGCCACCACATGAGCCCAGTGGCGTTGGCCCGCGCGCACGGCGGCCTCTTCGAGCCACGGCACCTTTTGGCGCACGGACTCCAGCGTGCCCACCACCGCGCGCATGACATCGACGCTGCGCACCCAGGCGCTCCTGTCCACGCCCAGCGCGTCCGCCAACTCATCCCCAATGAGCCCTCGACACAGACCCGCCGAGAAGTCCACCTGACGCTGCGCGCGGCGCCGCGATGGTTCGTCGGTGGCCATCAGCAGCGGCGACTGAAGCAGCGCCTGTGTCAGCGCCCGTGAGTCATCGTCGGGCGGCCCCTGCATCTCAAAGATCAACTCCTGGAGCCACCGCGCCTCGGCCTCGGTGGTGGGCAACAGCGCGTCATCCACGCCGATGACGTGACCCACGTAACGCCACAAGTGCATGTAGTCTTCGGCCTCGGCGACGCTGATCCGCAAACCCAACGTGCGCAGGCCCTGAAGCAGGATCGAGGAGAAGAGCAGGATCGTGGCCACCATGTCGTGTTGGTTGATGGGCGTGGCCCAGGCCTCGGTGTCCCAACGGCCGCTGCGCTCAAGCATGCGCCGCACTTGCGCGTGCATCAGGCGCACGCGCACGGTGATCTCAAAACCGTGCCCGAAGCGGTGCATCCCGCCCGGATCCACGACGGCCTGGACAAAGCGCGAGGTCTCGTTGAGGCGGCGCGCGGTGCGTTTTTCAAGCCGCCCAGAGAAGATCAGCGGTTTGTTGCCCGCGGGCGCAGCGTAGCCATAAATCAGCGACTTGACCCCCAAAACAAACCCGCTCAGCAGCCCCGCGCGCAAAAAGACTCGTCCTCCGGCGTCGATCCGCTCCCAGTCGACCCACGGAGGCACGTCTTCGACGTGTTCAAAGAAGTCCACCAGAGCCTGCGGCGCCCCGGCGCGAACGGCGCCGAGCCCTTCTTTGAGGGCGCGCTCAAAGAGCATCCGCGTGCGGTGGCCGCCACGAGCGCTGATGGCATCAATGAGCGCGTCGGCCTGGGGATCGCTGCGGTGGAGATACTGGGCCAGCTTGGCGGCGCGTTGGCCGTGCCGGGCCAGCACGCTTTGGGGGTCGTGCACGCGGGCGTGCATGGTCTGGGGTTGAGATTGATGTGCGCTCATGGTGGTCTCCATCGGCTGCGTCCACAGACAACAAGATGATCGTCGCACCGGTTTGCTGCGCGTTTGGGGCAGGGCGGCATCCTCACCAGTCGCCGACAACCAGGAGGTAGGGTCCCGGCTGGGGCCCGTTGTTCCGGCTGACAAAGGTATCGACCACCACGGTCCAGGTGCCGGGCTCCAGGGTCCGCTCGATGATCTTGTCGTCGCGCGCAAGGCAGCTCTCTGGGGTGCCGTCTGGTCCCAGCAGGTGGATGTCTACGTCGACGCCTGCGCCGTCAAAGGCCATGATCCGCACCGGCGTGGCCTGGGTCAGCTCCAGCCGGTAGTGGTATTCGGGGCCAGACTCGTCCTGGCCGTTGTCGCACGCCGGATAGGCGTCCAACTCGCTCTGGGGTGCATCGGCTGTGTTGGCGTGGTGGGTAAAGGGCAGGCGATCGATGACAAAAGGATCGTCGCTCGAACCCTGGCCCTGCCAGCGGTCGCTCGATATATCGGGCGCAGGGGCTTCTTCAAGGGTGACAAGGCGAGCATCGTGGAAGGACTCAATGGTCAGCAGGTTGCGGACGTTGTAGCCAAATTCGAGCCCGTCTGCGTTGAATATGCACGGCTGAGGGCGCCCGCGCTCATCGCGGTAGGTGTTGCCGTGGATGCCGTCGGAGACCAGTCCCTGGTCGGCCAGCGGGCCAGCGCCGTTGCGCATGCTGAAGTAGGGGACCTGGAGGGCTTCGGCGACGCCTCGGGTGACGGCGTCGTAGGTCGGCACCCAACTGGCGGCGGTGGGGTCATCGGTGCGGGGGTTGAGTCCGGTGATGATGGGGACGATGCCGCGTTCGATGAGTTGGTCCAGCAGAGCGGTGAAGTTGGCGTAGAAGGGCCACAGGGCGCTCTGGTGGGTGATGCCCAGGCTCATGTCGTTGGTGCCGTAGTTGACCAGCGCAAAGCGGGGGTTGATGGCATCGATTTCGCTCTCAAGCGGGGAGGGGTCGCCGCTGATGGCCCAGGTGGCGCTGCGCCCGACGCGCGCGGCGATGGTCTCTCGGTTGAAGGCGTTGGAGGGGCCGGGCAACTCGGCCATGCGAAAGAACTCAATGGTGTCGAGCAGGTCCTGGCGGCCGTCGAGGTCGAGTTCAAAGCTGCTCTCGCGCTCGGGTCCGGCAAAACAGTGCAGCAGGTGGCGGCTGACTGTACCCGACGCGCCGACCTTCATGAAGACCAGGTCATTGGGGGCATTGGAGCGCGCGCGGATCTGGCGCATGCTCTGGGCCACGTGTTCGGTCACGGGAGAGCGCAGCGTGTCTGAAGGGTAGCGGGCCGGTCCTGCCTCTTCGTCGGGCGGTTCGTCCACATCGGGTTCATCGATGTCGGGTCCATCGGCGTCTGCCATGTCGTCGCCGTCAGGCTCGTCGGCGTCTGGCACATCGATGGCGTCGGCTGTGACGTCTTCACCGCCAGCGTCAGGCTCGCCGGCGTCGAGCGGCGCGTCGGGTTCATCCGCTGCGTTGCCTGCGTCACGCTCATCGGCGCCATCTGGGGGGATGGCGGTGATGCTCGGGTCCACACAAGCGACCGCGCCCAGCGTCATCCAGACAACGCACAAGGCCAACGGCCAAACACCGATGGGGGTTCTCATGATGGGGCCTCGTTGGTGGGTTGGGGGCCGTCGGTTTGAAGCGCCAGCTCATGGGCGTAGACAAAGCGCCCACGGCGCGTGTCTTTGATGACGCCGGGAAACTGCAAGACGCGGTTGTGCATGGCGACGTAGACCCCAGGGGTGAGCAGCTGCACCGCCAGGAGGCTCTCGGTGAGGTTCTGGACGGCGTCGGTGGTGCGCAGCTCGTAGGGCTTCATGGCGCCGGTGAAGACCACTGGAACGGGGGGATCTGGCATCAGGGCGACGGTCTGATCGCCGCTGCGCTGGAGCCGGTCGGTTCCATGGACGATGATGACCCCGTCGTAGGCTGCCGCCATGGCTTCGGCGGTGCGGGCAATGAGCATGTGGTCGCCGTCAGACATGTCGAGGCTGTCTTTGTTCATCAACGGCACGCGGCTCAACTCCACGCCTTGGAGGTTCAACTGCGAGATCATGACGTCCAGGACGCTGACGTGGTTGGAGAGCACGCCGCGCAGTTCGTCATAGGTCTTTTCGATTTTAATCTCCCGAACATTAAAAAGCCCAGATTGGGCAGGGACATTTGTGATTCCAATGATTAGACAGAATAATAGACTGAAAGATTTCATGTATTATCTATTCATAATTGCCTGTCACTACGTGAACGGCAAAGTGTGGGAGAAAGGGTTTAAAAACTAAAATATATGAAGTTCAGGGGGAACTAGAGAAGGTGGTGTTAGAAAAAAAATCACCCAGTTGGTGACTTTTAGGTTTTGAAATTCTGAGAAATCGAAGCAAGAGGCTGGAGTTAACTAAATTGGGGCTCAACGGCTTGGCTATGCGCAGTGTCCTGAAGGGATTGCGTACAGCATTTGTTAGCGGCTGTTTTTATTTTCATTCTTCAGTCATTTCAAATTTTTCAAGTTTGACTTCAGATTTATCTTTTTTAATCAGTTTTAAATTGTCAGTTGTCGCAAAGAAATGAACTGTCTCTGACCATTCCCAACTTTCTTGCTCTCGCATATTGACTGCACTTGCTTCATAATAGACAGAAATTGAATCTTCTTTTGTGCTAATTACAATCTTGCTAAATGTGTCTTGAATTGTCGCGGTGTAAGGAGTTGTTGGGCAATTTGAATCTCCTAATTCGGCTAAAACTTCATTGTCAGTTGAGAACCATTTTCTTAAAAACCCTAAGTGGCTTTCAGAGCATTGATAACCAAGTCCAAGGGCAGTAATTATTTTACAGTCTAAATTGCTTCTGTCATCATTCGCTTCTCCGTCCCACCAACACTCGTTTCCAATAAATGTCGAAACATACCCAATCGCAGCTTTTTCTTGACTGGTCATAGTGTTTATGTAGTCCATATTCAGAAATATTGAGCTAAAGGAGTCATTCAGTGTCGAGTCGTACTTCAAATCTCTCCACATGAAACTAATTGTTGTATCGGGTAAATTCAATTTGATTGGTTCAACTTCCGTTGAATTTGCCACCCCTGATTCTTGGTCAGCTTTTTTAGTCACTTGTCCACAAGATGTCAAAAGAGTCAAGACTGCAATGATGTGTATTAGTTTCACCTTTCTAATTGCTGCTAACTAGTGGATATGTTGCATTCGCAGGATATCCCTATTGGTTGTACTGGTTAAACTTATTTTTTTAAAATTAGTCAAAACCCTACTTTTTTCTCATGCTCGATTTTATGCCTGTAGAGGAGGTTATTTGGAGCTAGCAGTTTTTATCCATTAAAAAACCGGAGCTTTCACTCCGGTTTCAATATTGGCAGCTTAGGTTAGTTGACCGATATATTTGAGGTCCAGATAAATCGGTTGCCATCGGCTCCCATATGATCCACCGCAAAAGTCAG
>CAKZKQ010000532.1 GCA_937123825.1 uncultured Pseudomonadota bacterium | reverse complement strand
AGGGCAGGCTCGGGCGGGATGTGCCCCTGCGCTAGGAGGCTGGTCGGCGGATAGAGCGCATCGGCGGCCTCTGGCCCCAACGTCACCACGCGCGCATCGGCCACCGCAGCCGACGACGCGCACAAGACCACAAGCCACACGCAAAACGCGACCAAACACGTTCCACACCTGGGACGGCCGCCGCAAACAACCCCCTCAATTGCCAGAAAACTGCCCAAACCCCTCCTCCAAACCATCCATTGCAGATGCTTTTGAGCCACACCCCCTCTCCTTTAACCATTAGGGAGGCGCACAAACCAGTTTATGCACCGCAGCGGCCCAGAACCACAAGAACACAAAAATCGTCTCGGCAAGCCGCGCGAAGCCTTGACGCGCTCCAAAAATCTATGCCACCGAAAAAGGCACTTGGCGGACGCATGCCTTTGTCACCATTGAACGCGCAGGGACGCACACGTGCTTCCCCATGCACAAGATGCGCAAAGCATCGCCGCCATCATCGTCATACATAGAGCGGTATTTCAGACCAGAAGCGGCCTGAAAACACCACACCGGCAGCACCAACAACCACGGAGAAAGAGCAGCCATGAAACTCAAAGGTGGATTGCTGCGGCGCGGCAGCCGCGGCCCCAGTGTTCGCATCCTGCAGGAAATGCTCAATGAGCTTGGCTTTGACACCAATGGCGTCGACGGCAGCTTCGGTGGCGGCACCAAAGAGGCCGTGGAAGCCTTCCAGGACGCTCATGGGCTGACCTGCGACGGCATGGTCGGGCGCAACACCGCCTCGGCCATCAACGCCGCCTACGCCGACGAGGACGACTACGAAGAAGACGAACTCTTCATGGTCGGCGATCGTGAACTGGTCGACGGCGACGAAGGCGAAGACGTCGAACAACTCCAAAACATGCTCTCGGACCTGGACTACCCCATGGACGAGATCGACGGCATCTTTGGCGCCTACACCACCGAAGCCGTCATGGCCTTCCAGAACGACCACGGCCTCGACCCCACCGGCATCGTCGACTCAGAGACTTCTGACGCCCTCTACGCCGCCATCGACGAAGTCTACAGCTGAGACCAGCCCCCCTCCACTCCCAGGCACACGCCTGCATCACCCAACTCTGCATCAACCCCCTCCCACACAGATTCCGACCAAGTTGTCCTTTTGTCCTTGACAATGCATTGAAAATGACTTTCATTGTCCTTGTCAGTTCATTGAAAATGACTTTCATTGTCCTGACCTTGTCGAGCTGGCACCAATGTCCGTCCAAGAGTGGGTGAGGTTGTTATGATTGTCTGCTTGTGTGAAGGCGTCTCGGATCGTCGCGTGCGTGAAACCATCAATACCGGCGCCAAAGACATCAAATGCATTGGCGATGAGTGCGGTGCGGGTACTGGCTGCGGCATGTGCCGCCCCCAACTGCGCCGCATGCTCAAAGAAGCCGCCAACAACGGCCACCACCGCCCCACAAGCACACAGCGCGCCGACAAGAGCGCGCGCTGAGCCTCACCCCATCGGCTGCCGACAAGCTCCCTGCCCTCTTGCCCTCTGCGGCATGAACGTGTTACCGACACACCACGGGCAGGTCGAGCTGGTGGAGCTTCTATTCCACACGCTCACCGCGCCTTTTATCAGCACGGCAGATGCACCGTCGTCCTGATCCCCTCACGTTTTGAAACGTTGAATCTTTGACACTTTCAAACCACGCTGGTCGATCCACGCACGCCGTCGACTGTGTCCTGCCTGAGACTCGCATGGACATGGCGCATTCCGACGCCATCGACACCAGCCTTCATCCAACGAGGAGCAAGACCATGTCTGTCGATCCCAAAGAGCAGAAGAGCAAATCCGTCAAAATCCTCAACGAGGTTCTGACCGGCGAGTTGACCGCCATCAACCAGTACTTTGTGCACGCCGAGATGTGCCAGAACTGGGGCTACGCCCGGCTCTACAAAATCATCCGCATGCACTCCATCGGTGAAATGAAGCACGCCGAGCTGGTCATGGAGCGGATCCTCTACCTTGACGGCGTGCCCAACGTGCAGCGCCTTGGCAAAATCAACATCGGCGAGACCGTCGCCGAGCAGTTCAAGCTCGACGCTGCCCTGGAGCGCGACGCCATCGTCAAGCTCAAGGCCAACATCGATGAACTGTGGGAAATCCGCGACCACGGCACGCGCCAGATCGTGGAGACCATCCTGGCCGACGAAGAAGAGCACCTGGACTGGCTCGAAGAGCAGATTGACCTCATCAGCCAAATTGGCGAGAAGAACTACCTGGCCCAGCAGGTCCGCCCCGACGGCAACGCCTGATACCAAAACGCAGACGTCCGACTCTCTTTGTGACGGCCCTGATGGCCCCAGGAACCACGTAGGTCGCTTGCAATAGCGCTGCTATGGCTGCGCTCCCTCCGAGGCCCCTG
>CAKZKQ010000531.1 GCA_937123825.1 uncultured Pseudomonadota bacterium | reverse complement strand
ACCGGCCCTCCACCACTGCACACACCCACCCCTGAAATGACGGCGTTGCCAAACACAGCACAAACACCCCATCCAAAAACAAATGCACGGCAGCGGACCAAAGCGCCGACCCCAACCATTGCCCATATGGACAACGCCGTGGCCACGCAGTTGCGAGGAAACCCTGAGTCAGAACAAACCAACCCAGGACGCATGACGGTCGAGCGCTGCCGTGCACATGGAAGCGTTATCGGGCGCACGCCGGTTGGGTTGCGCAAAAATCCCCAGCACCATGCCTTTTTTAAGGCCGAGGCCGCCCAACACAGGGTTTATGTGCTTCAAGGCACAGGCGTTGTGGAGGTTTTATTTGTGGTAGGGCTCGCCGCGCAGGATGGTCATGGCGCGGTAGAGCTGTTCGGCGAGCACCATGCGGGCCATTTCATGGGGCAGGGTCATGCGTGAGAGCGCGATGACTTTGTCGGCCCGCTTGCGGATCTTGGGATCGAGGCCCAGCGCCCCGCCGATCAAAAAGCAGACATCCTGGCGCCCATAAACCATCTGGTGATCAATGAACTCGGCCAGTTCTTGACTGCTCATCTGCTTGCCACGCTCATCAAGGGCGACAATGACAGCGTTCTTGGGCACAGCCGACAGAAGATTGTCGGCCTCGGCGGCGATGGCGGGGGCAGTGTCGCGGCGCTCGTTTTTGCGCGCTTCGCGCACCTCGGTTTCGGCGCTCTTGATGTAGTGGGACAAGCGCTCGAAGTAGACGTCGGCGGCCTTGCGGAAGTGTTTTTCCTTCAGGCGGCCGACGGCGATGACGTGGAGTTTCATTGTTCAAGTGTGCTGGTCAACCCAGGAGGCGTTTCAACCTCAAGGCGCGGCGCGTCGCTCCACAGCCGCTCAAGGCTGTATTTGTCGCGCTCGTCGTGGTGGAAAATGTGCACGACCACGTCTCCAAAATCCATCAGCGCCCACAACCCCTGACGGGTCCCCTCCACGCCGCGCGGGCGGTAGCCCAGATCGCGCAGGTCGGACTGAATGCCATCGGCGATGGCTTGCACCTGACGGTCAGAGCGTCCCGAACAGATCACAAAGAAGTCCGCGTAGCTGACGATGGAGCGCACATCGATGATCTCCAGATCCAACGCTTTGCGGTCCCAGGCCGCTTCGGCGATCTCACGGGCGAGCATCTCGATGTTGTCATCGGTGGTCGTGGCCTCGGGCTGCGAGGCCGCGTTCGTTGCGATGTCTTCTTTCACTTCCATGCTTACCTTCTGCTCATGGTGTTGGGTTCTCCAGTCGCACAATCAAGGCCTGACCTGGCCGTCGCCACGGATGACGAACTTGGTGGTGGTCAATTCCTTCAGGCCCATGGGGCCAAAGGCGTGAAGTTTGGTGGTCGAAATGCCAATTTCGGCGCCCAGACCAAGCTGGCCGCCGTCGGAGAAGCGCGTCGAGGCGTTGACCAGAACCACCGAGCTGTTGACCCGGTTCAAAAACGCCTCGGCGTTGCTGTAGTCCTCGGTCACGATCGCTTCGGTGTGCTCGGAGCCATAACGCTGAATGTGCGCCACGGCCTCATCAAGCCCGTCCACCACCGCCACGGCGATGTCCAGACTCAAGTATTCGGCGTAGAGGTCGTCTTCGGTCGCGGGCACACACTTGTCGCCAAAGCGGCCTTTGAGGGCCGCCATCGCGCGTTCATCGGCGTGGAGCGTCACCCCGGCCTCTACAAGCGCCTGGGCGACCTGCGGCAAGAGGTCGTCCGCGCGTGAAGTGTGGACCAGGAGCGTCTCAGCGGCGTTGCAGACGCTGGGGCGCTGGACCTTGGCGTTGAGCATAATGTCCACGCTGCGCTGGGCCTTGGCGCTGGCGTCCAAATAGACGTGACACACCCCTTTGTAGTGCTTGATGACCGGGATGCGAGAGTGCTGGGAGACATAGCGCACCAACCCTTCACCGCCGCGCGGGATGATCAAGTCCACATAGTCTTCCTGCTCCAAGAGCGTCTGCACGCTCTGACGCTGGGGTGAATCGATGAACTGGAGCACGTCGGCGGGCAACCCGGCCGCCTCCAACCCCTGACGCAGCGCGTGAACCACCGCGCGGTTGGAGCGCAACGCCCTCCTGCCGCCTTTGAGCACCACGGCGTTGCCCGCCTTGATGCACAGCGCAGCGGCATCCGAGGTCACATTGGGACGCGCCTCATAGATGATCCCGATGACACCCAGCGGGATGCGGCGCTTGGCCACGCGCAGCCCGTTGGGGCGC
Organism: uncultured Pseudomonadota bacterium; assembly: GCA_937123825.1. GTDB lineage: Bacteria > Myxococcota_A > Bradymonadia > Bradymonadales > CAKZKQ01. The sequence goes on along the minus strand of CAKZKQ010000531.1, from coordinate 23,353 downwards.
ATCCAGGCCTGATCTTCGGCGCCGATGGGATCGGGCGCGGCGACAAGCTCGCGCAGCGCGGAGACCATCGACCCCAACCGTTTTTCGCTCAGCGTCAGCCGGTCGACAAAAGCCGCTCCCAGCGAGCCATTGGCCACATCCTTCTGGGCGTCGGCGACGTCCAGAGCGTTGGCTTCGGTGATGGGGCCGCGATGATCCAGCAGCGCCTGAGCCATGGCCTCAAGCGCGCGGTTGCGTTGTTCCAGCGGTGAAGACGCAATGGCGGGGGCCGCCAAGCGAGCCGCGCGGGCCTGCTTGATGATGCGCTTCTGAAGGTCGCTCTGTGTCTGGTTGTCGCTCATCGCTCCTTTGGTCTGCCTGCCTTGGTGGGGTCAACGACCCATCACCATGTGAATATGAACCCGGCGGTGGCCAGGGCGAGGAACTTGGGGCTGGCAGTGACCATTGTCAAATATAGCCTAAGAACCATCGACCCCTCGTGTCAATTGGTGGCGCCGCCTGCGGCCTGCTCAAGCTCGTACTCAACCGCCGCCTTGAGCTTGTGGTAGGGCACCGCCCCGCGCAGCTTGCGGCCGTTGAGGAAGAGGGTCGGGGTGCCACGCACGCCAAAGCGCTTGGCGTTGGTGATGTCCCATTTGATCGCCTTGTCGGCCCTGTCCGAGGCCACGCACGCTTTGAACTCGTTGACGTCGAGCCCGATGGCCTTGGCGTGCGCCACGAGGTCATCGGCCTTCAGCGCCCGTTGGTTGGCAAAGAGCTGGTCGTGCATCGGCCAGAACTTGCCCTGCTCCTGGGCACAAAGCGCGGCTTCGGCCGCCGCGCAGGCGTGCTGGTGGAACTTCTTGTTCAGCCGGGGGTTGCAGGCCATGTCCAACGGGTTTTGACGAAACACCACCTTGATCTTGCCTTCATACTCTTTGAGCAATTTATCCACCGACGGCACCACCTTGGAGCAGAACGGACACTCAAAGTCCGAAAACTCCACCAACACCACCGGCGCATCGTCCGGCCCCTTCGAGGATCCCTCTTCCAAAGACTTGCGGTCCTCACCAGAGAGCGGATCGACGGTCAAATAATCGGTCTTGAGCCACGCCTGACCTTCGGCGGTGCGCTCGCCGGGTGACATCTCAAGCTGAGCGCCGATGGTGTCCGAAGCCCACCACCCCACCCCCACGCTGAGGATCGTCACCACCATGAAGCTGAACACGCCGGTCGAAGGGGCAATCCCCCACAGGTTTTTGAAGAGTTCTTTGTAAGTCTTACCGTAGCCCTGACCTGCCAGAACCCTGGACAGGACCAAACCCACGATGTTGACCACGTAGAGCCCCGTGCAGGCCCAACACAGCGACCCCAGGAAGAAGGCCGACACCCCCGCCAGAAAGAGCGAGTAGAGGCACGCCAACGAGAAGAGCCCCTGCAAGACGTGCGGCACGTAGCGCTCGGTCTTGCGGCCATGGAACATCAAGAGCACCAACGCCCCGACGTAGAACGCCAGGCCGAGGATCGAAATCGGGATGCCGCCGACCTGAGAGAAAATGCTGCCGGCGGCCACGTTGCAGTTGATCTTCGCAGAGAGGTTGCACAACCCCCCCACCTCATCCCCCGCAAACTTGACCACCATGTGCACCCAACTCAGGTAAGCCGACAGTCCGATGCCGGCCAAAAGGGTCACGACAAACCCCCACCAGGGCTTTGAACCCTTTGGGGCCTGCTCGCCTTGCTCCTTATCCTGCTCTTGACTCATCGCGTCTCCTTGCCCTGGCCACAACCCCCCAAACACGGGGTCTTCATTCATAAGAGCGCTCGTCTGGATGCCTGTGGTCCTGCTCAAAACCCTCAGACATCACACAAACACACCCCAACTTTCTTGATCGTTGCGCGGACCCGATCGTACCCTGCGCTTTGCCTCGGGGCGATGCACCACCCCTCAACAAATGACTCGGGGTGTCTCTTAGACACCGGAATCCCAGATAAGACAAGGGTTGTGGACCACATGTCTTCTTCCACAGCGACAACCGTCACACATTTAAACCTCAAAAATGGGGCTGACTCGCGCTACCTCGCGGTGGCCGGAAACATCGGCGTGGGCAAATCCAGCCTGGTCGAGTTCCTCTGCCGCCGCTACAATCTGGAGCCCTATTTCGAGCCCAATGATGACAACCCCTACCTCCAGGATTTCTATGCCGACATGAAGCGTTATGCCTTCCACAGCCAGATGTATTTTCTGGGGGCCAAGCACGCGCTTCACCGCAAACTGGACCAAAGCTCCAACGACGTCATCCAGGACCGCACCATCTGGGAAGACGCCGAGATCTTTGCCGAGCACCTCTACCGCAGCGGCGTCATGGAAGAGCGCGACTACCGCACCTACCGCGCCATCTACGAGTCCATCCAGGGCACCCTGCGGCCGCCCGACCTGATGATCTACCTCAACTGCAACATGCGCACTGTGCGACGCCGCATCAAAAAACGCGGCCGCCCCATGGAGCAGAACATCCCGCTGTCCTACCTCAAGAGCCTCCAAAAGCTCTACGACCGCTGGATCGACAGCTACGACCTCTCCCCGCTGGTGGTCTTTCCCACCGGCAAGCTGGACTACATCTCTGACCTGGTCGACTGCCACGAGGTCATGACCACCATCGATCGCCACCTGGGGATCGACGCGCGCCGGGACATCTGACCCCCTTCACCACCCCAAAACAGACAAGTTTGGCCTCACAAGCGCCGTCCCTGCCCGCTTGGCCTTCATCCTGACCGCAAAAGCGTGTATCTTCCCTGGCCGAAAGAGAAACCGGACCCAGGGAGGCCCTCGTGTCCACCGAACAGACCCTCCAGACCCCACCCGAACCGGCCACGCAAGAGCCCCAGACCTCAATGGACGCGGCGCGCAAGGCGCTGTGGAGAGACCGCGCGCTGGTGGCCTCTGCCGCCGCCGCCCTCTTTTTGCCGCTGCTGGGCTCGTTTGGCCTGTGGGATCCGTGGGAAACCCACTACGGCGAAGTTGGGCGTCAGATCACCGAGCGCAACGACTGGATTTCGACGTGGTGGGGCAGCCTGTGGAAGAACGGCAGCGGCGCCATGGAGGGCCGCCCGTTTTTCTCCAAGCCCATCTTCCTGATGTGGATGATGGCCGCGGGCATGGAAATCTTTGGGTTTTCGGAGTGGGGCGTGCGTTTGGGCGTGACGCTGATCTCCATTGGCGCCGTGGTGATGGCCTTCAGCATGGGAGAGCGCGTCTGGAACCGCCGCGTGGGCTTCCTGATGGCCGCCGTGATGGGCACCAGCCCCTTCTTCTTCTTCCTATCCCGTCAGGCCCAGACCGACATGCCCTTTGTGGGCAACATGACCATCGGGTTGTGCTTCTTTGTCATGGCCATCTTTGGGCGCGACCGAGAGGCCCACGCGCACCCCAAAGAGGTCTGGGCGATGCTCGGAGGGATCGCGCTGGCCGTCTTGCCACAGCTTGTGGTGGTGGGCACGGGGCTGGCGACATGGCGAGGGGCGCAGTACGGACCAGTGGCCGCCTTTTTCCTGTGGGGGCCAACCCTGGTGACCATCTACGCCTCGCTGGTGGCCGTGGTCTTTGTCACCGTGCTGCGGCGCCTGGAGCCGCCGACCTACCGCCAGATCCACCTCTTTGGTTTTTACATCTTCATCGCCCTGGCATCCATCTCCAAGGGCTTGCTGGGGCTGGCGCTGCCCGGGGCCTTCATCTTCTTTTATCTGGCGTTGACCGGCGAGTGGAAGCGGCTGCTGGAGATGGAGATCCCGCGCGGGGCGGCCATCTTCATCGCCGTGGGTTTTCCCTGGTATGTGGCCATGATGGTCCGCCACGGCTACCCCTACTTCCAGCGCTTCTTCATCCACGACCACTTCAAGCGCCTGGCCACAGGGGTCCACCAGATCGACAGCGGCTCCTTTGAGCACTACGTCAAGTGGCTGGGCTACGGCATGTGGCCCTGGATCGGCTTTGTCCCTGCTGCGCTGGTGCGCCTCTTTGGGGGCCGACGCCTGGGTGGGCGCGATGACAAGCAGAAGGCGACCCTTTTTCTGGTCATCTGGGCGGTCTTTACCTTCACGCTCTTTACGCTCTCAAGCACCAAGTTCCACCACTACATCTTCCCGGCGGTGCCCGCCTGCGCCTTCCTGGCGGCGCTGACCATTGACGACCTCATCAGCGCCGACGCGCGACGCCGTCGGCTCTCGTGGATCCTCTACGCGCTGGTGATGGGGCTGACGCTCTTTATTGGCTGGGATCTGGTTCAGGAGCCGCAGCACTTCAAGAACCTCTTCACCTACAAATACGACCGCAAGTGGGATCACAGTTGGGATGAGATGCTGCAAATCAAGACCGGCATCATCGTGGGCATTGGGACCATTGGGGTCTTGCTGATGGCTTGGCAGCGGACCCGATTGCGCCGCGCTGGCGCTGCGGTGACGATGGCGGCTGCGGTGATGATGACGGCCTTTGGCTTGTGGGATTACATGCCGACGCTCTCAAGCACCTGGAGCCAGAAAGGGGTCTGGGACCTGTACTACGAACGCTGTGAGCGCACCGAGGGTCCGCCCGGGCACGACAAGAAGAAACGCTACTGCGCCGAACAATCGCTCAGCTACAAGCTCAACTGGCGCGGCGAGACCTTTTACACCCAAAACGAGGTCATCCCCATTCGTGAAGACGCCGACTTCAAGCACTTTTTGAAGCTCAACAAAGAGCGGCGCTTCTACGCCATCATGGAAAAGTCGCGCTACAACTCCTTCAAGACGCGCCTGCCGGCCACCTTCAAGGGCAAGAGCTGCATGATCGAGACGGGCAACGTCAAATTTGCCCTCATCGAGACCCCTTGCAAAGACGCCAAAGGGACCGTCCAACCCACCACCCCGACCAAACCCGCCAAGACACCCACAAAGCCTGCCAAATCCTCGCCCTGAGCGGCCCAATCACCATGCAACTGCGCTTTTTTGGACACGCTGCTGTGGGCCTGATTGCCCACAAAACCCCTGTCCCGGGAGCCTGCGCGCTCATTGACCCCTTTGAACCTGGCGGCTTTGGGGGCGCGATGGGTTATGGCCCCATTGACTTCAAGCCTGACACCCTCTTTCTGACCCACAGACACCTTGACCACTGCCACACCGCTCCATGGGAAGGCAGCGCGCAGGTGATCGACGCCTCAGACCCCGCACAACGCCGCACCACGGCCGCCGAGCGCTGGGAGCTGCGCACACTGCAGGTTGCCCACGATGGCTTTGACGGGCGCCTCAGAGGCGGTCACAGCCAGATGCTCTGCCTGAAGGTCGATGGACTCACGGTGGTGCACACCGGAGACATTGGAGAGCTGCCCGCCCCCGAGGCGCTGGAGTCTTTGACCGCAGGAGAACCCATTGATGTTCTGCTGCTGACCTGCGGCGGCTACTACACCCTCGGCCCGCTTGAAGCCCACGAGTTGGCGCTGCGGCTGGCGGCCAGGGTGATCGTGCCCATCCACTTTGCCCATGACGCTTGTGCCCTGGCCCATCTGGAGCCTGTAGAGTCCTACCTGCGCTGCGTCGATGCATTTGAACGCGTCCCAGGCCGCACGAGCATCACCCTCATGCCCGAAGACCTGCCCCAAACCAGCACCACGTTGGTGCTTGAGCCGAGCTGCTGACGACGCAGGCCGCAAACCCATCGCGCTGCGTTTTATGGAAGGTTGCGCGGCACCAAAAGGTTGTGGTTTGGTGCCGTCAGGATCCATGGCTGGAGCGCAGAGATGGAATTGTCAGACTTTGAGGTTCAAGAGCGGATCGGGCACGGCGGTCAGGCCATCACATGGCGCGCTTTGCACAAGCCAAGCGGCCAGATCGTCGCCCTCAAGGAGCTGCGCCTTGGGGATGTCGATGACTGGAAGAGCGTGGAGCTCTTTGAGCGCGAGGCCGAGATCCTCAAAAGCATCCAACACCGCGACATCCCAGACTACATCGGCTCCTTTTCCCAGGAAAAAGACGGCACGCTCTCGCTCTACCTGGCCCAGGAGTTCGTCGACGGCCACAACCTCACCCAGGAGATGGCCAGGAAGGGACGCTGGGCGCTGGACAAGCTCACGCTCGACGCCGTTGGCCTGCTCGAAGTGCTCGTTTACCTCCACAACCGGGTCCCGCCGCTGATCCACCGCGACATCAAGCCCTCCAACATCATCCGCAGGCCCGATGGCAGACTCTGCCTGGTGGACTTTGGCGCCGCTGGGTTGGCCAAGCGCCAGGGCGGCGGCAGCACGGTCATCGGCACGCCGGGCTACATGCCTCTGGAGCAGATGCTCGGCCAGGCCGAACCCCGCAGCGACCTCTACTCGCTGGGCATGACGCTGGGACACTTGCTGACGGGCGTGGATCCAACGGCGCTGCCCTTGAAGGACAACCGCGTGGACTTTGCCAGCGCGCTGGGCGGCCAACCCCGCAGCCGCATGCTGAGCCTCATCGAATACCTCACCGCGCCCGACCGAAACCACCGCCCCCCATCTGCCCAGGCGGCCCTGCGCTTGCTGCGCCCCGGGGACGGACTCCAAACCTCGCCCAAAACCCCCCCCACCAACGCCAGCACGCCCGACGCTGGCCCCATGGGCACAGTGCGCAAAGCCATCACCGCCGCCGTCAACTTCTTCCGCCCTGAAGGGACCCCGCAATCGGGCCTGGGCGAGCCCATCGAAGCAGAACTTCTGGTGGGCCGCTTTGCCCCGGTGCGCGACGCCATCACCACCGCGCGGCGCCCTCCTGGTTCTTATTGGAAGGGCCTGAGGAGCAAACGGCCGCTGGTCGTCGACCGACCGCGATACAAGAGTGAGCAAGAACAAGGATGGAACCAACAAACCCAACAAGCCCACTTTGAGTTTGTCAGCAAGCAGACCCGCTTCAAAGGCACCAGCCACCAAACAACCTCCATGTGGCGCAGCACCGATGGCCTGCTCTATCTCCTCATTGATGAGGAACCCGTAAACGATGGCGAAACGGCCAGTAAAACCGTCTTGGCCTTCTTTGAAGACGGCACCCGGACGGCAATCAACGAAAACTTCTCGGATGCGCTGGACGGCCAGGACTGGGAACTGAAAGGCTCTGGGCTGCTTCTCAAAGACCAACGGCACTTGCGCGAGCATCTCCATGACAGCGGCCAGGGACGAAGCCTCATCAAAGGCCTCAACCAGGATCAGGTCATGGCGCTCTACAGGCCCAACTGGTTTCAAATCGAAGAGCCATTTTTTGTCTCCGAATCCGAACCAGAGATCATCCCACACACACCAAGTGACATGCTCCAGCAGGAGCCCCACAAAGACTGGTTGGTCAGCGCCGCAGAAATACTCCTCTTATGCTTGATCATCCCATTCGCACTGCTTATTGCGCCATTCTTCCTCTTATTTCTGCCCTTCCTCATGCTCATCGACAACGACGCCTGGAAGCACTTGCTGGCTTGGAGGGCCTGGCGGCGAGAACAACGCGCTGGACACACACCCGCGTTCATCCCCATGCCTGGTGACGACCTCATCCTCGCCCCACCCACCGCAGAGGAGCGTGCCGCGCTCGCCCAGGAGCGCGTCCAGGAAACAACGGCAGCCCCTGCCCACCAACGTCGCTGACCGATTCCCACAAAGCCTTTGAAGCCTTGCGTGGCCATGATTCCTTGGTTCCCATGGCCATACAGGGCCAACCATTCCAAGCTCAAACCTCCCCTCAACTTCGGCTTGAGGCACATCACGCACAGCCTCTGAACCGCGCCTGCGACGGCCGCCCCAGTCACTTCTAAGCATTCAAATTCCAACCCGAATAAAATTGTCACAAAAAAGCCTTGCCTTTTTGCGATCGCAGCGCTAAATAAATTGCAGACAAACAAATTGTCCACAATTTAAAATATCTGCCCTTCACACCACAAGCCCCAAACAAGGAGACCATCATGGACCGCACCCACCAAGCCACCGCCGTCGAAGCCGTCATCAAAGAGTACATCGCAGGGACCGTTGAGCGCGACGTTGAGCGCCTGCAAGCCATCTTCCACCCCAACGCCGTCATGTCGGGTTACCTGGGACCCAACAAACTCATCGGCACGCCGGCCCCCTTCTTTGCCCACCTTCAGGCCAACGAGCACGGCCCGGGCTATCGCTCAAAAATCACCCACATTCAGGTGACCGGGCGCACCGCCAGCGCCACCCTCCTGGAGGAAAACCTCTATGGCATGTCGTTCGTCAATGAGTTTCACCTCCTTGACGATGATGGTCGGTGGACGATCGTGTCCAAGCTCTTCCACCACGACTGACGCCAAAGCGCGGATGCCCGACCGCCTTTCAACCGACTTTGACACCAACCCACACCTTTCGAACGCCATCCACAGGGGAGCATCAGCCATCGGCGATGCTTCGCCACACCCCACACAACCGCCTTGCACGGAGCACTGCATCCATGACCGTCAGAACCCCGGCGTTGACCGCCTTGACCACGCTCGCCTTGACCCTCACCCTCGCCTCCACCGCCAACGCTCGCCCCGAACGTGTGGCCCAAATCCCCAATGGCAGCACATTCAGTTGTGGTGTGTGCCACCAGGGCGGAAACGGTCCCCCCACAGCCTTTGGCGGGGACGTCTACGCCAACTTGACCGAGCAAAACGCTCAGGGACAGGTCCAATGGGAGTTGATCTTCAACCTCGACTCTGACGGCGACGGCTGCACCAACGGCCAGGAGCTTGGCGATCCCGATGGCACGTGGCGGATTGGAGACGCCGACCCTGAAGCCGCCGTCACTGACCCCGGTGATCCTGACTCAACACAGGAGGGCTGTACCCCGGACGACGGCAACAATGACGCCCCCAACAACGCTCCAAACAACGACGCTCCCAACAACGATGCTCCAAACGACGACATGGAGGATGACACCGATCCAAGCGACGATGAAGGCACGGGCAACACCAACGACGACGGTGGGTGCAGCACCTCCCCTGGACAATCAGGCAGCGGCAAGAGCGGCCTGTTGATGCTTATGGCTGCCAGCGCATTGTTTTGGCGCCGTCGCCGCGCTTGAATGCCCCTGTCGTCATCAATCCCATCCTTCACCATAAAAGCCAGGCTGTCTGAGGTTTGGAACCAGGGACAGTTGCCAGACAGTGCCTGAGCTTGCCTTCATCCCCGCATTGCCCCCACATCCACACCCCATGGCGCGCTTTGTATGTGCTTTAGCGCCATCGGCGAGTGTGTGCATGAGACCAAATGCTACCTTGGTTTGTGCCAAAGGGTGCATGCAGACAGTGTTTGTCGGTCTCTGCACAGGACTCCTACCTCCTTGAACGCCAACGTCTTAGGGGAGAGCGCCGACCCCTTGGCGAGACTCAACGGGGAATGCGCCATGCCCAAGACGCCGTCTTACAACATCTCGTCAGGTTGGAAACTGTTGTGCATGGACATGGGGCTCTCAACAAGCCGGGTGCTGAAGCGGGCTGGTTTGGCGGGAGATCTCATGGCTCGACTGCCGACGCGCATCAGCCACCACGAGTTCAATCGATTGTGGCAAGCGCTGGCCGATGAAGCCGCCCCTGAGTCCGTTGTTTTGGAGTGCGCCAGGAAACTGTCGATTGAGGCGTTTTCCCCCCCGCTCTTTGCCATGGTCTGCTGCCCCAACATCCGGCACGCCGCCGGTCGAATCGCCCGCTATAAGCCGCTTATTGGTCCCATAAACCTTGGTGTGGAGACCACGGCCGACGGGGGCGTCATGTTGATTCCCAGATGGCCTGCGGGGCTGGAGCCCAACATTCACCTTGGTTTCATGGAGCTTCTCTTCTGGGTGGCGCTGCCCCGGCTGACCACAAGGCGCCACATCATCCCAACACAGGTGACCGCACCGGAGCTGCCAGCAGAGCCGGAGCTTTATCGGCAATACATTGGTGTCAGCGTCTCCAAGGGGGCGCGGTGGTCCATATCCTTCTCAAAGAAGGACGCAGACCGGCCATTTTTGACAGCCAATGAGAGCATCTGGGAGTTCTTTGAGCCATCGCTGCGGGCCAGGCTCTACGATCTGGACCACACGGCCTCCACCGCCGAGCGTGTATCAGCGTCACTGCGGGAGATGCTCCCTGCGGGAGAGGACAACATCGACGCGGTCGCACAGCGCTTGTCGATGAGCAAGCGAACACTTCAACGCCGCCTGAGCAAAGAGCAGACGTCATTCCAAGACGTTTTGCAGGACACCCGGCGGTCGCTGGCCTGCCACTACCTCAAAGAGAGCGATCTGCCGTCGTCTGAGGTGGCATTTTTGCTGGGATACTCGGATCCAAACTCGTTTTACAGAGCTTTCAAATCCTGGACGGGCAAGACCCCCGAGGCGATGAGGACCGAAGGCTAGACCGAGTATCATCTAAAAACGCAAAAGGCGGCCCGTCACTCTTGGACATGGGCCGCCTTTTTGTCGATGGACAATACCAATGGTCAGGGCTTGTTGTTGGCCTTTTCGGGGGTGACCGTGATGCTCAACTTGGACTGCTGAGACGCCCCGTTGCCGTCGGTGCTCTTGAATGACAACTCGATGGAGGCATCGGTGACCACCCCGCGCTCCAGATCAAAGACGATGGTGCCTTTGCCCGAGCCATTGCCGGAGCGCTTGTACGAAGCGCCGCTGTCTTCGGCGTCCGAGACCGCACTGGACATCTTCAAATCGAGGACGACCCCGATTCTGGCCAGTTTGCCATCGTTTTCCATCGAAGAGAGGGTGTAGTCCCGCTTGATGTCGATGGCGAGCTCGACGTTGTCCTCTTTGTGTGAGGAGGTGGAGGTGTCGCTCCAGGTGTGCCCGACCGCGATGGCGTCCTTGGGCACAACCGGCAGTGTGTGCAGGAAGGCATCCTTGAGCAGGCCCAACGTGCGGTTGAACTGGGGGCTGACCGATTCGGTGAAGATGCTTTGGACCTTGCCCTGGGGAGAGAGCACGGTGCTCATGCGCATGGCCCCCAACTGACCTCCACCGGGCACGGGCTGTCCCTGGGCTTTGAGGGAGGAGGTCAGGTCCATGAACGTAATCTGGAGATCCAGATCTTCGCCTTTGGTCCCTGTGAGGCTCTGCTCAACAACCGCATCGACGATGGCCTCCACCTTTTGGGCTTTGGCGCCGGCGCCGAGCTGGACGTCGAGGGTTTGCTTGATGGAGATGGCCCGACGCGCAGGGGCGTCCTTGGTGCCGGCGAAAGTGTAGCGCAGCGCCTGGGCCTTGTCCTGGGCGTGGAGCATTGCGCCAGCCCCCAGGAGGAGGACAAGAATAAGCGAGCCCAGCGCCATCGGCGCTGAGCGTTGGATGTGTGACATATTGCGGGGGTGGTTCAACGAAGTACAAAGGGGAAGGTGATGGTCAGCGGGCTGCCATCAAAAGAGGGGAAACGCAGGCCGCGCACAACGCGCGCGATGCAGCCGCCAACCGGGGTGCCGGCAAAAGGACCGGTGACCTGGGCGCCGCCCACGGAGCCGCTGGGCTGAATGGTGAAGCGCACGGTGACGGTGCCGCTCTTCTTGTCGCCCGCGTTGTTGCAGGCAGCGACGCGGCCGTAGGCCCCACGGATGGTGCGCTGGACCTGGGACTTGTCGAGCTTCTTCTTGGCAGCCACGGGCGGAGGATCGGCAGGCTTGGTGGGCGCCGGGTTGTCCTTCTTGGCCGGGGGCTTTTTGTTGCCGCCGATGCCCGAAAGGATGTCGTCAATGGCGTCGTTGCCGCCTTTGCGAGGCTTGGTATCCTTCTTGGGTGCAGCAGGGGTGTCGTTCTTCTTGGCGTTGTCTTTGTCTTTTTTGCGGGCGAGCTCTTCAAGGCGCTTTTCGCGGGCCGCGCGGTCTTCGCGAGAGCCTTTGTCTTTGGAGCCCTTGTCGTTCTTGGCCAGCTTGGTGTCTTTGCTGTCGCCCTCTTCTTCGTCGGCCTTGTCGCCTTCTCCTTCGCCGTCGTTTTCAGCCACGGCATCCTCTTCGCCGTCGCCTTCTTCTTCGGTGGCTTTGTCGTCTTTTTCTTCCTCGTCGGCCTTGTCGTCTTTGGCGACCTCTTCGTCTTTTTTGTCGTCGGCCGCCGCGGCTTTGTCGCCTTCAGGGTTGGCGTTGGCGGTGGCAGCTGCTTCATTCTTCACCACGACCTGAGGTTCGGCCGGGGCGCGGAAGAAGGCCAGATAGACCACCAGCCCTCCAAGGAGGAGCAGGAAGAAGAGGCCTGCGGCGATGCCGATGAAGAGCGGCGCGTTGGACTTGCGCGTGCCCATGGGCATCATGGCGGGCATGGCGATGGCAGGACCAGCGCTGTTGCCACCAAAGGGGTCGCCCACCGGCGCAGGGCCACCGGCGTCGCGGCCCGAAGAGACCGCCGCAGCGCTGCTGCTGAGCGCCTTGATGTCGATCAAGCCACTGGCTTCGGTGTTGGACGGGCCTTCGTCTTCAGACACAGCAGGGCCGCTGCTGAGGCTGTTGAGACTGAAGAGGACCGAGTCTTCATTGCGGGCACCGACCATGTCAGGATCGGCGTTGCTGTTGCGGACGCTCAAGCTCCCAGAAGGCTTGGCCGCTTGAGGCACGGGGTCCTGACTGAGCGCAGAGTCAAGGCTGCTGCCACTGAGGCTGGCCAAACCCGAAAGCGAAGGCAGCTCGCCCATTTCACTGGCAGGCGCGTTGCCCCCCAGGTCCAGACCGCCACCAAATCCAGCAATCGGACCGGCTTCAGCCACAGGAGCTGGGGCCTGAGCGGCGGCCACGGCGCCCATCGAACCAGAGTCGATGCCACCAAGCGAGGCTGCGCTGACGGCTGCCGCTGCTGCAGCAGGCGCCGCCGCATCGGCAGATTCGTTAAAAGAGAAGCCCGAGACGACGCGCGTGGCCTCGTGATCATCATCAAAGCTCTGGGGCCCACCGGGGGCCGCCATCGGCTCGTTGTGATAGCTGGGCTCGGGCGCAGGGGCAGGCGCTGCGGCGGCGACCGGCACAGACGCCATGGGGGCCTGCACGAGGTGGCTGAGGCCCTCGGCCGATGCCAACGGCAACCAATCGGCGAAACCTTCACGCCAGGCGTAGGTCTCGGCGTTGATCTCTCCAGAGGACACAAAACGCCCCACATCCGCCTCGGTGTAGGGGCCATCCTGTTGGCCGCCGCGCACGATGTACCAGACCGCCTCACCGCCGCCTGCGGCAGCAGCGGCAGCAGGCGCACCAGCGCTTTCCTGTGCACCGGCGTTGTTGTCACCTCGGACGATGATCACGTGGCTGCAGTTCTTGCAGCGGATCTTAAAGACCTTACCCCTGACCTTGTCGTCGCTGATGGAGTATTTGGTCCCACAGCTGTCGCAGACAATTCTCATGGCACTCGCTCTTGCTTTGCCTCGGTGGCGCGCTGGCCCCGAGTTGGGCTTGGTGGTGCGGCACAGGCACACCTACGCTCTTCTCTGAAGGCGTTGCCTGGCTTGCGGTCCTGCAGCTTTCTGACACAACAACGGCCATCGGTGAACAGTCACACTGTCCGCTGGCACTGCGCCGTCGGCCCCTGGACGGATCATTTCTTCAGGGCGTCGGCCTTGGCACTCTCTTCAATGCGGGGCAGGAAGCTCTTCTTGAGGCTCAACAGGCGCTCAAACTTGGCCTTCTCAATCGCACCGTAGACCATGCCCTCGGGCTTCTTGAACTCACCGTCGATGAGCATGTCGTCAAAGTCATAGAACTTCGTCTTGACCTCTTCGTCATCCTGCGCAAAGCCGGTCGTCGCCACCAGGGACATGCCCACCAAAACCGCACCCATCACCACAATACGTTTCATCATCTTCTTGTCTCTCCTTGTTGCTGGCCCCTGCCCATACAGGCTCAAGGGGCAACACCTTCACAGTCGGCACTTCTTCCAAACCACGCGCCATTGCACAAAACCCGGCGCGGTCCGCCGCAATCTCCCCCTGGAGATGCAACAAGACAAGGACTCCAACAGCCCTTTTGAAACACAACGGTCAAAGCCCGCCAACTGGCCGCATGAATATAACACGCCCTGAAGCCGCGCCGCAACCGAGCCATGAATCACCTTTGCGCCTTGTGACCCATCAACGCCACCGAGCGTGCACTTTGAACAACGCCAGGCAAAAAGCTCTTCTTGAGCACCAGCACACTGCCAAACTGCGCCGATGCAACCAATCGTTCATAAACCACCGGCGGCAACACCATCGGCGGCTGCTCCCACGGCGGACACTCACCCACACGCCACGAACTCTTGTCGCCATCACCGTCGCTGGCCGACACAGGGATCGTCACAAAAACCAACCCCAGGACCAACAACGCGCATCCGAGCACAGGCCAGCGTCTGCACCTCATTCGCCACATCATCTCCCCTCCCGGGTTCAAAGCTCAGCGACCCAACGAACCACTCTGAGCGCTGTCGGCGATCTGAGGCAGAAAGCTCTTTTTAAGCCTGAGCAGACGCTCAAACTTGGCTGGCTCCATCCCCCTGTAAAACGTCACATCGACCGTCTTGATCTTCCCCTCAATGACCTCGATCTCCATGTCGTAGTTTTTGGTTGGAACGGGATCATCGCCTTCCTGTGCGACAGCCCCGGTGGCTCCAAAACAAAGCCCACAAGCCACGATCCCACACACCCAAAACCGCTTGATCATCTCCAATCTCCCTGGACGCACTCTCCACAGAGCCACATCCACGCAAAGCGGAGGCACGAACGCCTTGACCCCACCTGTGGGGCCAGACCGCTCCATGTTCCGCATGAACATCCACAAGCACCCACCAAAGGTGCCCATGCATGCCAACGCGGTCCGCAAAGCAAACGATCTAAAAAGGTTCACAAAAATGGGCAGGAGGCTGTTCCGGGCTCTCATCGAGCACAACGCGCGCAAGAAACAACAACGGCGTGTCTGTGCAGACACGCCGTCAGGAGCCAGACCGCGAACAGGTCTGGCCTGGGGGTGACGGTCAAGCCGTCAGGATGGATTCAGGGGGCGCCTTCAGCAGGCGCAGGGGCGTCACCGCCTTCAGCGGGGGCAGGCGCCTCACCGCCTTCGGCCGGGGCAGCGTCGCCTTCAGCGGGAGCTTCGCCACCTTCGGCAGGCGCTGCGCCCTCTTCACCTTCGGCGGGGATGACGTCGCCTTCCTCACCTTCGGCGGGGATCACGTCGCCCTCTTCGCCTTCGGCAGGGATGACGTCGCCTTCCATGCCTTCACCGCCTTCCATGCCCTCTTCGCCGCCTTCCATGCCTTCGCCGCCTTCAGCGGGATCCATGGGGGCGTCGCGGACCATGTTCTTCATGTTCTCAAGGGCTTTGCAGTACTCGGCGGTCACGGGCGAGCCTTCGGCGGGCTTGGCGACCTCGACGTACTTCTTGCAGTACTTGATGGCGCTGTCGAAGTCCTGGCGCTGCTCGTAGATGCGCTGCATCTGGAGGTTGGCCGAAGCGTCGTTGGCGTTGCAGTTCTCCAGGTAGCCGCCGTAGCCTTTGATGGCGTCGTCGTGCTTGGAGAGCGCAAAGTCGCTGGCTGCAAGGCCGAGCTTGGCGGTGCAGTTGCCAGGGGCTGCCTGGAGGGCCTCGCCGAACTTGGCCTTGGCGCCCTCGTAGTTGAGGTAGCGAAGGAAGATCGAGCCCAGGTTCAGGCGGCTCTCGACGTGGGTCGGCGAGAGCTTGGCAGCGGCGCTGAAGTTGTAGACGGCCAGGGGCAGCTCGTCCATCTTCTGGTAGATCATGCCCAGGTTGTTGAAGAGGTCAGCGGCCAGCTCGGTGTCGATGTCCTTCTTCTTGAGCTTGTCTTCAATCACCAGGATGGCGGGCTCGATGTTGAGCTCTTCATCGTTGGTGATGGCGCCGATGGCCACGCGGGCGGCCTTCTTGAAGACGTAGACCGCCATGGAGCGGTTGTCGCGCGCGGTGTAGACCTGCGCCAGGGTGTTGAGGGCGGTGAGGTTCTCGTTGTCCTCACGCAGGACCTTTTTGACGAAATCGACGGCTTCGTCGTACTTGCCCGCCTTGAAGTAGACGGCGCCGATGCCGTTGAGCACGTCGATGTTCTCGGGTTCGAGGCGCAGGGCCTCATCAAAGCTCTTGACCGCCGCCTCGGTGTCCCCTTTGAGGGACTGGGTACGGCCGATGGCGACGATGATGCTCACGGCGTGGGTGTTGGTTTTGTCGAGCTTCTGAGCCTTGCCGTAGGCTTCGAGCGCTTTGTCGTAACGAGAGTTGTTCTCGTAGACGACGCCCAGGTTGAACTGGGCTTCGAGGAAGTCGGGGGAGATGGACAGCGCCTTCTCCAACAACTCCTGGGCTTTGCCCATGTCGGGCACATCCTGGCTCAGCGCGGCCACAGCCTGATCAAAGGCGTCGAGGGCCTCGCGCTTGGTGCCAAGCGCTTCGACCAGCTCGTCCTTCATCTGCTCATTTTTGACGGCGTTGGCGGTGTTATCCGTCTTGTCACCGCCGCCGCCGGTGCAGGCCGGCATCAGCAGGCCCACCATCAGCAGCGCCATCAACCAGCCGGGCGCTTGCAGGGATTTGTATCGGTTCAACATCTTAATATGTCCTCGCAAAACGTCTGCCCTGACCACCGTGATGGGCCAGGGCGACAGTTGGCGCCTGTGCTCTACTTCTTGATGGCCTTGATCTGGTCTGCGCGCTTCTTGACGTCATCCATGGTGAGATTGGCCGTGCGCAGGTAGATCTCCGAGATGTACTCGGAGGTGACACCGGGCTGCTCGGTCAACGGGTAGGAGGCTTCCTCAAGGCGGCTCATTTCAAGGGCCGACTTGGCACTCCACTCGTTGTAGGCGTTGAGCTCCAGGGCCAGCGACAGGGCTTTCTGGAAACCTTTGAGCGCCTTTTCCTGCAGCGGGAAGGAGAACTCATCGATCTGAGCGCGGTACTCATCGACGTACTCTTCGGGCAACTCCTCGGGGATCGGGTAGTTGTAGAGGGCGTCGGAGAACTCTTTGTACATCTGGCCAATGCGGTAGGCCGATGCGGAGGTCCACAGCGGGTCGCGCAGGTCGATGATCTCAAAGTAGATGGCTTCTGCTTCGTTGAGCAGCTCCGCCTTGGTGGTCAACTCCTTGGAGAGCTGGTCCAGGTTCTCAAGCGGGGCGGCGTCGTACTTGCGGAAGACCATCTCGGCCAGCTGGAAGCGGGCCTCGGCGGCGTAAGTCCGCATGGCCTTCTTCTTGGCTTCGTCTTCGAGCTTGTTCCAGGTCTTGTAGGACTTCTCAAAGTGGCCGGTGGCCTCTTTCTCGGCCCGCTTGGACTTGGAGTTCATGGCGATCATGCCAAGGTTGAAGTAGGCCTGAACGTGCTTGTCCTTCTTGTCGCGGAACTTGCGCGTGAAGTTGTTGTAGGCCCGAGCAGCGTCCTTGGGCTTGCCCGCTTTCTCGTAAAGCTCCCCGATGTGGAACGAGAGCACCGGCACCAGATCGTCTTTCGGGTAGAGCTTCATGAAGCGCTCGTAGGTCTTGATCGCGGGCTCCCACTGTTCGAGCGCCTCACGGATGACCCCGGCGTTGTAGATGGCGTCTTTGGACTTGTCGAAGTTCTCGCGCCACTCTTTGTTGTCGCCAAGACGCTCAAAGTAGGTCGCGGCGGTCTCAAAGTCGGTGCGCGCCTCAAAGATGGCGCCCATGACGAAGATGGCCTCGGGGGCCAACTCGTGCTTGGGGTGCTCCTTGATGAGCTTCTCGTAGTACTTGACGGCCAGCTTGAGCTTCTCGCCGCGCTCGTAGATCGCCGCGGCGTTGAAGAGCGCGCCAGGAGCCAGGTCAGAGTCGGGCCACTCGTTGGCCAGACGCAGCAGCTGCTCGGCCGCCTCGTCGTACTTCTTCTGACCGCTCAGATCCTTGGCGTTCTGGTTGATCGCGTAGGCGATGGCCGACTGGAGCTTGTCTTTGGGCGTGACGTCAAAGATCTCTTTGTCCAGCAGGTAGCGGGCCCACTTCTCGATCTCGTCCCAACGGCCAAGCTCGTTGTTGCACTCCAGCAGGCTGTTGCCGGCGTAGGAGGCGTAGCGGTGCTTGGGCGCAAACTCAATGATGTGCTCGTAGCGAGGCACGGCCTTGTCGTACTGCCCGTGGGAGCGGAAAATCTCGGCGGCGACGAACATCACCGTCGGGGTGTTCTCCTCTTTGGGGTAGACCTTGGCCCAACTGTCGGAGGCGTCGATGAAGGAGATCTCCCACTTGAAGAGGTCGGAGCGCTCTTTCTTCTCGGCTTTCTTCAGGTCTTCGGGCTGATCGTCGGTCTCAACGGCCTCCATCCGAGCTTCTTTGATGTCGGACTTGCCGGCCAGGATGGTCAGAACACTCTTGGGGTGCTCTTTGAGGACCAACGCCTCGTAGGCCTTGATGATCGCAAACTGGCTGTTCTTGGCGTGCTCACCGTCGGCCTTGGCCTTGATGACGCCTTTGTACTGGTCCGCGGCCAACGCGTAATCCTTGATCTCATCAAAGAGGATTTCAGCGTAGTAGAAGCGGATGTCGTAGGCCGAGTCGCTGTCGGGGTACTTCTCAAGGAAGAGGGCGTAGTTCTTGGCCGCCTCCTTGTAGGACTCCGGATCGTTGTTCTTCTGGGCGTAGACGTGGGCCTCGGTGGCCAACTGAGCCAGGTAGGACTCAGCCATCATCCGGGCGTTGTTGGTGGCGCGCTTGTCGCTGGCGTTGCTGCCCCACCACTTGCCCTTGGGATCAAAGAACCCGATCATCTTGTAGATCGTGTCCTTGGTGTCCTGCTTGTTGCCAATCTTCTTCTTGGAGTCAATGATCTCTTCCCAGTAGTCGGGAGCTTTGACGTCCAGAGGGTTGTCGTTGAGCAGGTACTCGTAGATGGCCAGGCGAGGCTCGTTTTTGCCGTCGTTGTCGTAGAGCGACGCCATCTGACGCAGCTTCTTGTGGGCAAACTTCTTGTCGCGCTTCTTGATGAAGTAGTCGCGCGCCTCCAGCCACCCGCCCTCGATCTCAACCCACGACACAATCAGGTCGTTGAGGGCCTGGTTGGCGAAGCTGAGCTTGGCCTGCGAAGGATCCTTCTCGACCGACGCGATGACGGTCTGGAAGGTGTTGACCGCCTCGCGGTACTCCTTCTGGTTGTAGAGGACCCACGCCAGCTTGTAGAGCGCGTAGTTGTAGAGGTTGGAGTCCTTGAACTTCAGGACCTCTTCGTACGAGAGCTTGGCGGGCGTCAACAGGTTCTGGTCAAACCAGAACTCGGCGATCGCCAGGTGGGCGTCGGGCAGGTACTTGGATTTGGGGTAGTTCTTGACCAGACGGGTCAAGAAGGACACCGCCTCCTTCTTCTTGTTGGCCTTCATCAGACCATCGCCAAGACGGAAGATGACCTCATCCAAACGGGCGTAGTCGGGGAACTGCTGAAGCACTTCTTTGTAGATGTCCAGCGCCGCGGTGTAGTCCGCCACAGGCTCGGTGCAGGAGCCCTCTTTGAGGGTGCCCTGATCGACGGCCTCCAGGCACTTGAGCCACTCGGCCTTGGCCAAGAGGCTGTCGTACTTGAGGACCTCGTACATCAACTCCGCCTTCTGGAAGAGCATGTCCGCCTTGCGGGGGTGGTTGGGGTCCTTGGCCAGGATCCGGTCCACCTTCTCGATGCGGGAGGTGTTGAGCTGGCGGATCTTCTCCTGAAGACGCTTGACCTCAGCCGGGTCGCGGCCGCCGACATCGAGGTCGTCGCGCGAGACCGAGGGGCCAGAGCGGAGGTCTTCGGCCTCCTTCTTCTTGGCGGCGTCCTCTCTGGAGGTGTCTTCTTCTTCGGCCTTGATGACCTTGACGGTGTTCTTTTTGTCGTCGTCCTGCGCAAAGGCCGTGTTCGACAGACCTGCGCTCATCAACAGCCCCGCGGCGGCCAACCCGGAGGTCAGCGCGCGACGCCACCACCAGGTGCGGCGCCAGGTTTCGTTGTGAATAGACGTGCAGAGGGAGCTTTTTTTAGACGTCATGGCGCAGTGCACGCCGTGGCCAGGAAGCGGCGGTAAGTGCCGATCTCATCCACCCAGAACTCGCCTTCAAAAGGCCAGAACTGCCAGTCGTCGGCCACAACAAACAGTGTCGTCCCCTCCAGCGCGGTGGGGGGCACGTAATCAGGGTTGAGCAGCGCGCGCTTGGCTTCATCAGCGCGCGCCCCGTCGATCTCAAAGTCGATCTCGTCGGCCTTGATGCTCCAGTCGGTCAGTTCCTGATCCATGGTGGTCAGGACCTGCTGGACTTTGATGCCGGCGTCGATCAACTGCGTCTTCTTGGCCGTCTCGACACGCTGGAGGACCTCGGCGCCAAAGTCGCCAAGCTCCGCCACGGCCGCCTTCAACTCGGTCTCCTCACGGGAGAGGTTTTTGATGATCCGGTGGCTGTTGCGGAAATCGATGTTGTTGAGCACGCCCTGGACGAAGAGCATCGGCAGGCCGACGTCTTCACCGGTGCCGCGCTTTTCGTAGATCGTCACAATCGCGTTGTAGATCGCCTCGGGGTCACCGGTGTTCTCCAGGAAGGCCTGCAGTTTGGGCTGCTGGTCGAGGTAGCGGGCCTTGAAGACCACCAGCGCCTCTTTGGCCAACTGGAACTTGCACAGGTTCAAGTAGACGGTCGCCTCCAGGATGTGCATGTCGGGGTAGTACCACTGCTCATAGTAGGGGGAGTGGAGCGAGTGGAAGGCACCCATGGCGCGGTTGTAATCGTTCTTGAGGAAGTAGGTCCAGCTGGACTCAAAGAGCGCCGTGGAACGGCGAGGGCTCAGCTTGGGGATCTTGGCGTAGTAGTAGAGGGCACCGTCGTAGTTGGTCGCCTCGTAAGCCACACGCGCCAGCGCCAGGTAGGCCAACTCCAGGATCTCCGGGTCGGTGTCCTTGATCTTCTCAGCCGCCAGAATCGCGTTCTGGAAGCTCTGGACCGCCGAGCGGTACTTCTTCACTTCGGGGTCGATCTGGGCAACGCCGGTCAGGTAGAGCGCGGCGGCCTTGTCGGGCGAGTCCTCGGTGACCTTATCGAGGTACTTAAAGGCCAACTCAAACTTGCGGTAGTCGTAGAAGAAGCGACCCATGTAGAAGTTGAAGTCGTTTTGGAACTCAACCGGCAGGCTCTCGATGTAGAACTTGGTCAGGTCCTCAAGCTGGGGCGGCTCGTAGCCGTTTTCACGCGTCAGCGTGCGCAGCATGTAGAAGGTCTCTGAGAAGTGGGGCTTTTCGGGGCCCTTCATCAGAACTTCCAGGACAGGACCGGCCGCACCGGAGTAGATCTTCTGGTTGAAGAGCGACTTGGCCAGGCAGAACTTGGCGCGGTAAAACTCGTCGCTTTCGGGGTCGGGCCCTTTGGAGAGGAACTCCAGGCAGATCGCCGCCGCCCGCATGTACTTCTTCTGGCGGATGAGCCTGTCGGCGTCGGTGAGCTTGGCCACCATCCGGTTCAACTCGGCCTCTTTGGCCTTGCGCGCCTCTTCTTCCTTGCGAAGCTTCTCGGCCTCGGCGCGGATGCGGGCGTCTTCTTCGGCCTTGCGGCGCGCAGCCTCGGCGGCCATCTCGTCGGGATCCTGCTCCGCGGGATCCACCTCGCCGTCAGCCGGGTCGGGATCGCCGTCCCCACCGCCGCCGCCGTTGACGGCCACCAGGATGTGGCCGTTGTCCTCAAGGAACTTCAGCAGCACATCGCCGGCACCGAGCTCTTTGAGCTTATCGACGTCCTCCGTGGTGAGGTTCATCGGGCCGCTCTCCTTGATGACGTTGACCACAACCTCATCAGGGATTTTCTGCTCCTTCATCTTAAAGAGGACGTCTTTGTCCTGACCCATGGCCACGACACTGACCAGCATGACGACCAACAGTGTCAGCGTCGCCAGCAGCCGCCGCAGCCCTCGCGTTGTCTCGTTTGACATCAACATGATGTTGCCTGCTTTGCTCATCGGGCCTCTATCCCGGCCCGAACAGCCCCCACCCCTGGCGGTGACCGCGGTAGGGTCAATTCATCCAGGTGCCCAACCTATTCCTTGTACGCCAAACCAGCCCTTTCGAAAGCCAGCTGTGGCGGTGCGGCGTTACGGATCCCAGCCGCAGGTTGGACGCCCCAGTCCTCTTCTTAACTTCAACGCACCCGACGTTCATGCCCGCCCCTGCTCACACAGGCGCCAAACACCACCGCCGCGGCGTCATCCTCACCCACCGGTGAAGAAAGACACACCAAAAGTGATCTCACTGGGCGTGGCCACACCGTTGTTCGTCTTCTGGAAGATGAACTGCCTGTAGTCTACGCGCAGGGTCACGCTCTCGGTCAGGAAAAAGCGGAAGCCAGCCCCAAAGTGACCCTCGACGCGCAGAGGCGTCTCAGGATCACCGACGCCGTCCTCGGGGGGCGACTCAAGCTGCACAACGCCAAAACCGGTCGTCAAGCTGATGTCAAAGTGGGAGAGCTTGCGCTGCAGGAAGGCCATCTTGCCGTAGAAAGGACTCCACGACACGCCAGCGCCCGCGCGCCACTGCTGAACGTCGAGCAACTCAACGTTCGCCTGAATCTTGTCTTCGTTCTTGAGGAACGTGGACAGGTCGCTGTCAATCTGCAGGCCCGGACCCACGTAGGAGCCGGCGACTTCCAGGGAGATCGACTCCAGGAAGTAGTAGTTGAAGCGGCCACCGACCGGAATGTAGGTCACAAACGGGTCGTTGGGGATGATCCCACCAAAGAGGCTGAATTCCATACGGCCATCTTTGTTGAAGAGACGCTTCTGGACCACCTCGACCTTGCGCTTGCCACCCCAGTAGAGATCCAGGTCGCCCTCGATCGAACCGGTGCCAAACTCTTCACCATTGCTCGGCAACGGCGTACCAGCGCCCTCACCTTCCTCTCCGGCCTCAACCGGCTCACCACTGTCGTCCTGCGCCATCGCAGGTGTCGCCAGCCCCATCAACAACATCATCAGGGCCAGCATCGTCGCTTTGTTCACCGGCATGTCGACTCCTTTCGCCTCCACACAAGCAGTGACGCATCCACCATCAGCACCTCGCCGGGTGGCTGCCTCAAACTTACTCAGTATCATTAAAACGCTTTCGAAGGTTCTCTTGGTTCTTCATTCACATTGGCGCCGTCATCGCCCCCATAAAGCCAGCCAGCCACGGGGTCACGGCGCCGAGCCCGATGGCTCACTCTCCGCTGTCACCGCCGCCATCGCCGCCGTCACCACCACCGTTGCCACCGTTGCCGGGGGTCTCAGGGTCGAGGCCTTCGCGCTTGAAGACCACCGAGCGGGTGTCGTCGGTTTCGATCTGGGCCAGACCTGTCTGGTTGCCAAAGGGATCGAGGAAGAAGCTCTCGGTGCGGCCGTCGAGGTTGACGCCCACTTCAGCACTGAAGCGGTAGGCGCCGTTGGTGGCCCCGGCGTCGAGCGCTTCG
>CAKZKQ010000530.1 GCA_937123825.1 uncultured Pseudomonadota bacterium | reverse complement strand
TGGTCGGCAGGATGTCGATGGTCATCGCCGGTGTGTCGCAGACGCTCCCGGCTGGAATTTTCCCCGGCCACCACATCAAAGCTCTCGGTGTCGGTCCCTTGAATCGAAGCCGCAGGGGGAATCGTAAAGCTCCCCGCGCGCGAAGAGGTCCGCGTGGCCGTCCCCGAAAAGGTGTACGGCCCAGCCCCAAGATCCACACTGGCGCGGGCGTCGATCACAAACGGCCCCGCCCCAGGCACCTCCAACGCCGCCGTATCCTCAAAGGTAAAGTCCCCAGAGAGCGTCAGCGACGCGGCCACATCGGGCTCGGCCACGCTCAACGCCCCCAACGGCGCCGAGGACACCACCGACGCCCCAGCCAGCGGGTCAATCCGGCCCACCTGACGCAGCGACACATCGCTCAAAGCCACCTCAAAGCGCGACGCCACGCTCCCATCCACACCCACCTGAATGACCGGACGCTGACTCCCACTGCCAGGACCAAGCAACAACTGACCATTGAAATCCACGCTGTTGACGACCTGATCGTAGGCCGTCAGCAGCGATTTGTATTGCAAATCCATGGTCTGGCGCATCGCGCCGTCGTGAATGTCCGTCGAGGCCCTCAGCGCATGCTGGCGCAGCTCAGAGACAATCGCCTGCAAACGCTGCACGCCCCCTTCGGCGGTCTGGGCCATGCTTTGGCCGTCCATGGCGTTGCGCTGAGCCTGGGCCAGCGAACGGCTCATCGCACGCAGACGTTGCGAGAGCGCCACCGAGGACGGCCCATCGGCCGCCTGATTGACCCGCTTCCCTGTGCTCAAGCGCCTGGAGGCCGCCGACCGGGACTTTTGGGCGCCGGACATGGTTCGAGCCATCTTCCGGCGCATCTGCTGTGCATAGGAGATCCGCAACCGCCCTTCCCTGGTCGCCTGGTGGCATCACTCGCACCAAGATCCATCTACGGTGCGCTCACCGCATGACATCGGCCACCAGGCACCAGGACTGGAAAGATAACCCCAGGCGTAAAATCCAGCCGCCAAAAACCGAGGCGTCCACACCTCACCGCGTCTTTCAAGCCCCACCCCAGACCGAGGCATCCATGCTACACATCCCCCAAAACACGCCCGTGTCATCCCCACCACACCGCCACAAACAATCCCTATCCACACCCTCCACACACCAACGCCACTGAACCCCATGCTTGCCCGCTGGCCCGCTCACAAACGACCTCCGCCCCCTATCCACCCCACACAGCATTGACCGTTCCCCTGCGCGATCCGCCCCACCGTCACCAGACATGGTATGGGGCTTGCTGTAGGTGTGGCGTGCACATGCACGCAGAACCAGAACCCAGGATGGACACAAGAGGGGGCACCATGAACATCAAGGCGATCACAACCGCAGCGGCGCTGGTATGGCTTGCCGTCGGGTGCGCACCGCCCCAAACCGAGGCCGAGGACGCCACCGCTCGCCAGAGCGACCCCAGCCAAATCGCGCCGCCCCCATCAGACGACGGCTACACCGTCCCCAAGGTCCTCAACGGCCAACCCACCCTGGAGCGCCCCGAGATCGGCGGCTTCTACACCGGCGGCGGCTTCTGCACCGGCACCCTCATCCGCCGCAACATCGTCATCACCGCCGCACACTGCGTCGATTTCCGCTCGCGCCTGACCCCGGGCAACTACGGGCGCTTTGAAATCACCACCGAAAACGGCCAAAAACACACCTACCCGGTAGACATGATCTACTCCTACCAAGAGGTCGCCAGCGAACGTGACATCGCCCTCGTCCACCTCTCTCAGGACGTTCCCACCGAAGTGGCTCGACCCACCACGTTGTCCGAACGCGAGGCGCGGCCCGGAGAGCAGTCCACG
Source organism: uncultured Pseudomonadota bacterium (assembly GCA_937123825.1). GTDB lineage: Bacteria > Myxococcota_A > Bradymonadia > Bradymonadales > CAKZKQ01. The sequence continues at coordinate 23,742 of CAKZKQ010000530.1, read as the reverse complement.
ATTTATGGATACGGCTGCACAAACCGCAACGGAGGCGGCGGCGGACAACCCATCAAGCGCAAATTCAGCTTCAGCTACAGCAGCACGTACAACCTCTGCCCGGGCGACTCGGGCGGGCCGGTGGTGATCGGCAACGACGGCGCCATTTTCCACATCAACAGCGGCTACATCACCCATTCGGGCGAAGACGTCTTTGGCGAGGTCTTTACCCACCGGCAAGACCTGCTGCGCCAGATTCGCGAGTGGAACGGCACCGACGAACCCGAAGACAACCAACCCGAAGACAACGAACCTGAGCCGCTGCCGGGCGCGGGCGTCACGGTCACCAACGCCACCGGCGCGCCCCTGTGGCTCCACTGCAACGGCGAATCGGGGCCGGGCTGCTCGGGATGGACGCTGCTGCAAAAACAAGAGTCGGCCTTCATCGAAACGCCCGACAAAGGCTTCTACCTCTACAACAGCGGCTTTGCCGCGCCGGCGAGCTTTGAGATGCGGCGAGTCTTTGCGCAGAGCGATGAGGTGACGATCCATGCCAATGCGGCCAACCCGCTGAGCAACGATGGCATTGATGAGCCGGACCCGCAGGCGTCCAATGGCGTCAAGGTCACCAACGCCACCGGCAGCGCCCTCTATGTCCACTGCGGCGCCGCCCCTGGGCCGGAGTGCTCCGACTGGCAGTTGATCGACGATGGCCAGGCGGCCTTCATCAAGCCCCCCACCCAGCGCCTCTTCCTCTACAACGCGCGCTTCACCCCCAGGGTCGTGTTCAACCTCACGCGCATCAACTTCCGCACACCCGAGATCACCATCTACGCCAACGCCTCCAACCCCTTGGAGTCACCCAACGTCAGCCCCGAGATCGACGACCGCTCCCCCGTGCCCAACGGCTCCGTCCAGGTTAAAAATGACACCGGCACCCGGCTCTACGTCCACTGCGACGGACCCGCCTCGGCCACCTGCTCAGACTGGGTCCTGCTCGAACACGGCGAAATGACCATGCTCAAAACCGACAACGGCGGCCTGCTCCTGCACAACACCGACTTCAACCCCACCGTCTCCTACCACGTCCGTCAGGTCATGACCCAATCCGACCGCGTCACCATCTATGCGAATGCAGCCGATCCACTCAAAGCCCCCTAGTTTGTGACGTTTGGGGCGGCCCCGGCGGCGCCAGGAACCACGTGACTCACTCGCAATAGCGCTGCTATGGCTTCGTTCGTCCCGAGGCCCCTGACATCCACCGTTGCTCGCCCCAAACTCAGGCATCTTCTCTTTTTCTTTTTGAATTGGTTGGGTTTATGCGGGTGGGTGGTTGTGATTCAGTCTCGGTGACTCAACAAAGGCACCTGCGGGTTAAATTACGTTCCCCCATCAAAGCCGCCTGCTCGAATCGACCTCTCCCCCAACAACAACGTCACATGCGGTCAGACGTTGAGGAAGTCGTCGCAGGAGGCGAAGGCGTCGGTGACGAAGTCGAGGAAGACGCGCAGGCGAGCGGGGAGGTGGCGGCTGTGGGGCCAGAGGAGGGAGATGTAGCCGATGTCGAGGTGCCATTGTGGGAGGACGGGTTGGAGGACGCCGTCTCGGACCATGGGGCGCGCGAGGAAGCTGGGCAGGGAGCAGATGCCGGCGCCTGCGCGGGTCATGGCGGCCAGCAGGGCGAAGTCGTTGCTTCGGAAGGTTGGGGACCAAAGGACGGAGGTGTCGGCGGTGTTCGGGTCGATGTGTTGGAGGGGGAGGCTGCGCTGGCCGCTGGAGAAATAGTTGGCCAGACCAAGGCCTCGGTGTTGGACCAGCGCCTGGGGGGTAGTGGGGGTGCCGTGGGTGTTGAGGTAGGTGCAGCTGGCGTAGAAGGACATGACGTGTTTGCCCAGGCGGCGGCCTCTTAAGGAGGCTTCGCCGGGGATGACCTGGGACATGTGGGGGCGCAGGGCGGCGTCGTAGCCTTCTTCGGCCAGGGAGATCATCCGGGTGGTCAACTCGACGTGGAGCTGGACCTGGGGCCAACGGGCCATGAAGCGGGTGAAGAGGTCTGAGACAAAGGGCGTGGTGCCAAGATCCTGGGGGGCGGTGATGCGCAAGAGGCCTCGGGGCTCGGTGTCTCGCTCGGAGAGGGCCGTGGCCACCGAGTCCAGTTCGTCGAGCAGAGGGGCGCTGCGGACAAAGAGTTGATGGCCTTGGTCGGTCAACGCAAAGGAACGGTGGGCTCGGCGCAGCAGCTCGACCCCCAGCGCGTCTTCAAGCCTGGCCACGCGGCGGCTGACGGTCGAGGTGGGCACGCCCAGGCGCGCGGCGGCATCTTTCATGGTGCCGCAACTGGCCACGAGGACAAAGGTCTGCAGTTCAATCAGATTCATGGTTGCACTGACGCAATCATTGGTTCCACATGCAAGCTCTTGTTGCAGCAACGCATGTTGTCTAAGTTCGTCCCTGCATGCAAGAGGACTTTCGCAAGGAGCCATCCGATGAGCCAACACAGACCACAACCTCACCCTTCAAGGCGACGCTTTTTGGCGGCCTGTGCCGTTTCGGCCGCCGGTGTGGCCGCGGGGTGTTGGGGCGGCGAGCAGACAGGAGGCAAAGTGCACAACCAGGACGATTCCAAACCTGAGGAGAGCCAGGCGCGGCCCATGCCGGTGCTCTTCATTGGCCACGGCGCGCCGACCAACGCCATCGAAGACAACACCTGGAGCCGGGCTTTTGCGGGCATCCCTGCAGGGTTGCCGCGCCCGACGGCCATCGTCTCGATTTCGGCCCACTGGTACATCAGGCAGACGCTCTTGACGTCCAACGAGGCGCCCAAAACGATCCACGACTTCAGGGGTTTTCCGCAAAAACTCCACGAGATGATCTATCCGGCGCCGGGTCACGTGGGGCTTGCGGGCAAGATCCGCACGTTGATCGGCGAGCAGAAAGCGGCGCTCTCACAGGCGTGGGGGTTGGATCATGGCACATGGACGGTCTTGCACCGCATGTATCCCCAGGCGGACATCCCGGTGGTGCAGTTGAGCATCAACCGCACGCTCTCTGCGGCCGAGCACATTGAGCTGGGCAAGGCGCTGGCACCGCTGCGCCACGAGGGCGTCTTGATCATGGGCAGCGGCAACATGACCCACAACCTGCGCCACGCCATGGCGGCGTTTCGAGGCAATTCTGTGGAGACCCCGCAGTGGGCGTCGCGCTTTGACCGCGAAGTCGTGGACGCCATTGCCCAGCGCGACAGCAAACACCTTGGACACATTCTGGAGCAGGACCATGGCCGCATGAGCCACCCCTCTCCCGACCACTATCTGCCCCTGCTTTACGCTTACGGGGCAAGCCAGGCCGACGAGTCGATCGCCTCCCCTGTGGAGGGCTGGATCGGGTCCCTGTCGATGAGAAGCATTCAATGGGGATGACGCCAGTGCGCGCTGACCCCACTGGCAGGCCTTGCCTGCGCACAAACACAAAGGAGATGAGCGATGAAGCAGACGAACAATAAGACCATTCGGGCGGCGCTGGTGGCGCTGGCGTTGTTGTTGACCTTGCCGGTGGTGGCGCTGGCGCAGAGCCAGAAATCGGTGACCAAACCGGGCCAAAGCTCGATCGTGGCCGTCGGCTCCAAGGTGACCGGGGATCACACCCTGACCTTCAACAGCTTTGAGGGCACGGCCACCTTCTCGGGCAACACCATGACGGGGCTGGAGTTCACCATCGACATGGGCGACTTCCGCAGCGAGATCGAGAACGAGACCTTCAACGGCAAGCTGGTCGGCCACCTCAAGAGCGCGGACTTCTTCGACACCGAAAAATACCCCAAGGGGACCTTCAAGAGCACTTCCATCAAGGCCGAAAAGACCAAGTTTGGCACGCACATGGTTCAGGGCGACATGACCCTCCGGGGCAAGACCGTCACCATCCGCTTTCCGGCGACCATCAACGTCAGCAAAGACAAGGCCACCGGCAAGACCGAGTTCACCATCAACCGCAAGAGCTTCGGCATGGCCTACGCGGGCAAAAAAGACGACCTCATCAAGGACGAGGTCCTGCTGAAGATCAACCTGAACTTCAAGCGCTGAGCATCACCGCGCCTCCCTACTGCTGCGGGAATGTCCCAGAGCGCCTTTGGACACGCCCAATGGCGCTCAAGACCGCTCAGGACGGGTTCGAGCCGCTTTGAAGGCGGTCGCGGGCCTCGGCTGGGACCACCAACGCCAACCAAAGCACGCCCCCCAGAACAATCACGCCTCCAAAGACCATGTAGGTGCCGCGCAGATCGAGCACACCGTGCTCCATCATCAAGCTGGCAGCGCCGATCGCCACCACATTGACCAGGGTCAAGAGCAGCCACTCGGTGGCAAAGACCCGGCCTCGGAACTTGTCCTCGGTGCGCTCCTGGAGCAACACCGAGGACAAGACCCAGTTGGCGCCGCTGAGCGCGTGGGCCAGGACAATGGGCACCAGCAAGATCCCCGTTTGCCACGGCAACCACGCTGGCAGCATGTAAATCGCCCCGCTGATCAAAATGCAGACCCCCATGACCAGCGGCCAGCTTGACCAGTCCTTGAACACCGCCCGCGCCGCAATCGGACCAATCCCCGTGCCCAGACCGCGGGCCGCAAAGAGGGCGCCGATGGCCACCGCCTCGGCCTCGGAGGACAGGTGCGGCCCCAGCATCGCCAGCGAATAGACCAGCGCGCTGCCTCCGCTGGCCCAGCAGGTCTTGGCCAGCGCCATGCGCCCCACCCTGGGGTGGGCCAGCAAATACCGCCACCCTTCGATGACCTGTGTCCTGGCCACCTCCATCAGCCCGCGCCCGTCGCGTTCACGCGAGGGCTGCGGGATCCGGGCGCGCCATAGAAAAAACGCCGACAAGAGGTAGGTGCCGCTGTCGAGCAAGAAGACGGCCGTCTCCCCCAACCACTCGGTGGCAAAACCGCCAAGCGCGGCCCCCAAAGCCAGCAGCGACGACCACGTCGAGGCCATCAGCGCGTTGGCAGTCAGCAATTCTTCGGGAGAGCGCGTCAAATTGGGCAGCGAGGCGCTGCGCGCGGGTCGAAAGACCGAGCCGATGGCGATCTGGAGCGCAATCAATACATAGAGCAGCGGCAACTTCTGGGCCGAATCGATCCACAAAAAGCCCAGCACCACCACGGCGCGCAGCAAATCGGCGCCGATCATCAGCCGTCGCCGGTCAAAGCGGTCCGCGATCACCCCCGCCAGCGGCGAAGCCAACGCATAGGCGCTCATTTTGATGATGAAGACCAGGCCCAGGGCAAAGGGCGAGCCGCTCAGACGCTCCAAAAGCGTGTAGATGGCGATGGTGTTGAACCAGTCCCCCAACAAAGAGACCACGTCCCCCATCCACAAGCGCCTGAAGTGTGTGTTGGTCCGCACCAGCTCAAGATACGTCATGCAAACCCCGGTGTTGGTCGCCGTCAACTTGCCAGAAAGGGAGATGATCGTTAAGAGGGTGTCGACAAAGTATCTCACCGTCGTGCGGTCCTACTTGTCCAACCCCCTCAAAGAGGGTACCCAAAGAGCGTTTTGAGGCCGGACGAGCGCGCCCAGACGCCCAACGCCAGCGGCGTCGGCCAGCTTTCCTGGCCCACAGGGCCCCTGGTGGACCCAAAACCATCCAACGATCCCACGTCCTGCCCCCAAACGCCCGACCGGGATAACACGAGCCCCCTCGATGAACCACCTGAACCTTTTTGTGACCACGGCCCGCGGCACCGAGCGCGCGCTCTTTGATGAACTGACCGCGCTGCAGATCGGCGGCCTGACCCAGGAGGTCGGCGGCGTCAAGATCGAGCAGACCAACCTGGAGACCGCCTACCGGACCTGCCTGTGGTCGCGCGTGGCCAGCCGCGTCCTGATGCCGCTGCGCACCATCAAGGTCACCAGCGCCGACGATCTCTACGAGGGCGTCTCCAAGATCCCCTGGATGGACCACACCGACGCCGACCGCACGCTGGCCGTCTCGGTGGCGGGCAAGAGCGACGCCCGGGACCTGAACCACAGCCACTTTGTGGCCCAGCGCACCAAAGACGCCATCGTCGACCCGATCCGCCGCGCCACAGGGCGCCGTCCCAGCGTCGATCCCAAGCGCCCCGACATCCGCATCAACGTCCACCTGCGCAAAGACCAGGCCACCATCAGCATGGACCTGTCGGGCATCTCCATGCACCAACGGCACATCGACCGTCGGGGCAACCTCGCCCCGCTCAAAGAAAACCTGGCAGCGGCGCTGCTCTGGATGGCCGGCTGGCCCGCCATGGCCGCCCAGGGCGCCCCGCTCATCGACCCCATGTGCGGCTCGGGCACCTTCCTGCTGGAGGCCGCCTGGATCGCCCAGGACTGCGCCGCCGGGCTGGGACGCCGCCGCCACGGCTTTGAGCGCTGGAAAGGCCACGACGAAGCCCTCTGGAAGCAACTGCGCGAAGAAGCGCGCCAGCGCCGCCACGACGGCCTCCAGCGCGCCGTCGAGATCGTCGGCTACGACCGCTCCACCGAGGCCATCGCCAAGGCGCGCCACAACATCACCAAGGCCCACATGGCGGGCGTCATCAAGGTCATTCGCCGCCCCCTCGAAGAGATGACGCCCCCCGGCGGCGCCACCACTGGCCTGATGGTCGTCAACCCGCCTTACGGCCAGCGCCTGGGCCACAGCGACGACCTGGGACCGCTCTACGAGCGCCTGGGCGACACCTTCAAGCGCCAATTCCCCGGCTGGACCGCCTGCGTCCTGACCGGCAACAAAGCGCTGGCCCGGCGCGTCGGCCTGCGCCCCGACGCCAAAGATCGGGTCTTCAACGGCCCCATCGAGTGCCAATGGTTGCAGTACAAGATCAACGAGCAGGCCCCGGAATCCGACCAGGGTCCCGGCTGGCGCAAGCCCGGCCCCGATGCGCCCATGTTGGTCAATCGCCTCAAAAAAAACCTCAAAAACATGGGGCGCTGGGCGCGCAAAAACAACATCCACTGCTACCGCCTCTACGACGCGGACATCCCCGAGTACAACCTCTCCATCGACCTCTACGACGGCGCCGTCCAGGTCCAGGAGTACGAGCCGCCGCGCAAGGTCAAGGCCCACAAAGCCGAGCAGCGCCGCCGCGACGTCTCCATCCTCCTGCCCGAGCTGCTGGGGCTGGATGAAGGTCAGGTCGCCTACAAGATGCGCCGGCGCCGCCCCGGGGGTCAGCAGTACGGCCGCATGAGCGAAAAAAACCACCGCCACACCGTGCGCGAGGGCGATCTGCGCTTTGAGGTCAACCTCACCGACTACCTCGACACCGGCCTCTTCCTTGATGGCCGTGTTCACCGCAAGATGCTGCGCGAGTTGGCCGACGGCAAAGACTTCCTCAACCTCTTTGCCTACACCTGCACCGCCAGCGTGGCGGCCGCCGCCGGCGGTGCCGCCTCCACCACCAGCGTCGACCTCTCGGGGCCCTATCTGGCCTGGGGGCGGCGCAACTTTGAACTCAACGGCTTTGACGCCTCCGCGCACCGGACCATCAAGGACGACGTCATGGGCTGGCTCGACCGGGCCCGGCTGCCCTTTGGGCTCATCTTTGTGGCGCCGCCGACCTACTCCAGCAGTCGCCACAGCGATCAGGACTTTGACGTCCAGCGCGACCATGTGGCCCTCTTGCGCATGGCGGCAAAACAATTGACGCCCGACGGCATCATTCTTTTCTCCAACGCGTTGCAGACCTTTACGATGGATCGCGACGCGCTGGGCGACCTGGTGGACATCGAAGAAATCACCGCCAAGACGGTGCCCAAAGACTTTGCCAGGCGCCCCAAAATCCACAACGCGTGGCTCTTGCGGCGTCGCCAGGAGGCTTGACGTGACGTTCCTCCAATTCCCCATCCGCGCCGCGGCGCTGCTGACCTCGGCCTGCACTCTGGCGGGCTGTTGCTGCGCGGGCTACAGCAGCACGGACCCCGTCAACGACATCGAGGCCGCTGGCGGTCAGATGCTCCCCATCGCGACGGCCACCACCGCCGACCAGAGCGTCCAAAAGGCCCCGCTGTGGGCCACCGAAGCCCAGCGCAGCGCCCCCCAGGGGCTCGACATCAGCCGCCTGATGACCTCGCTCCACAAGCTGACGCCGCTGGCCACCATCGACAGGGACCTGCTCCTTTGCCGCGCCACCGTCTCGGGCCAGTACGACAACGCGCACGCCCCGGACATCGACCTCAAGCTGACGCTGGGCAACAACCCACCGGTCCACATCCAGGGCCCTGAGGACAACGCCGTCGTTCACTTCTCCGTCCCCGTCGTCTCACTGACCCAGGGCGACGAGATGTCTTTTGAGGGCTTTGACCGTGACCCGGGCGGCCAGCTTCAACCCGTTGGGGCCATCAAAGAGATCTTCCAGGCGGACTTGTGGACCCTCAAAGACAAGGATCTGGAGGTTCACTGCCGCGCCATGCCCCGCGAGCTGGTCGAAACCCAACTCAACCGGGCCCACCTCCAGATGGTCAAAGACCGCCAGGCGCTCGTCGAGCCTCTGAAAGTCGATTTGGACGCGCAAGACTGGGGAGAGGGCGACAACGGGATGGCGCAGCTTCGACGCTCGGTGGTCGCCACCGCCGCGCTGGTGGGCTGGGCCGATGAGCGCACCCAGCGCTTTGTGCAGGAGTTCGACAGCACCCAGTCCCAGTGGAACCAGACGGTGAGCAAGGCGCTGGCCGAAAAGCTCAAGAAGTCTGACGCTGCGCTGGTCCACAGCGGCCTCAAGATCGCGGCGCGCAGCACCTGCGACACCAACGCCGAGCCGCTCAAAGCCGTCTCCCAGAAACTCCAGGGGGGCTGCGCTGTGGTGGTGGACGTCACCAACACGGGCATGCGGCCGCTTTCAGTGGCCCCCGGCCAGATCGGCCCGCTGCGTGCTCTGGACTTTGTCACGCCCCAGGGACGGCGACTGGACGCCACCGCACTGGAGACACCCGCCAAAAGTACGCTCGACCCTGACGCCACCGCCACCATGGTGCTCTGGGCAGGGCCCAAGGCCAAGCTCGGCCAGGAAGCCGCCGCGCTGCGCCTGGACGCCCACCCCACGGGCATGCTCTGGTGGCCCGTTGAGGCCCCCTGAGCCAGTCACTCCCCTTGAGGGATGAGGCACCAGCGGCGGCGTTTGCCGTCGTAGCGGCCCACCTTCAAGCGCACCTCATCGCCAAGCGAGATGTTCTGCCCATTTTTGCGGCTGACGACCACGCGCGCCTTGTCGACTTCGGGCTCGGTGCCGTCCTGATCGCCGATGTCGTCGTGGTAGACCTTGACCTCCATCGGCGGGTTGTCCAACTGCACGTAGAGCCGCGAGGGGCGCACGCCCAGGACCGTGCCCACGTGAACGGGGCGGTCCTTGTAGTCCATCTCCAGTTCGCGCTCAAAGGACTGGTCCATGGCCAGCTTGTGGGCCTCTCGGGTGATGCGGCGCTGGATCTTCTTGGAGCGGTTGCCCGCCTCGATGACGGCCTCACGCAGCGCCTCGTCGGCAGCGTGATCGTGGTGCGCGGCGGGGCCTTCGAGCTTCTCCCAGGCTTCTTTGTGGGTGAAAATGCCCACAATCTCGCGCATGGGGGCCGAAAACCGGGCGTAGAGGTCGGCGCCGATGCCAAAGTGGGGGCCGCGCTCCTGGGTGAAGAGCGACGGCGAGATGCTCATCATGACCTGACGCTCAAAGGCTTGGCGCAGGCGAGCATTCTGGGCGTCGTCTGGCAGGGCGTCGATGAAGCGGCCAAGGGTCTTGTGCTCGCTCTCCGGGTTGTAGTCCCAGCGCCAGACGTCTGTGTCCAGACCCAGCGTCTTGGCGATGGTCTCCAGGCGTTGTGAGAGCGCCACCAGCGCGTTTTGTTCGGGTTCGGGGTGCACGCGGAAGACGGCCTGGACCTGCGGGTCGTCTCCGGCCAGCAAACAGGCCCCTTCCATGTTGGTCAACAGCGAGATCTGCTCGTTCCAGCGCTCGACGTCGTTGCGCCGCTCCATCCCGATCACAAACGACGCGCCGTCGTCCGAGAGCGAGAGCACCGGATTGACCCGGTTGAAAGGGATCACGTCGCGCTTCTGCGCCAACACAATCCGCCGCTCGCCCACCTCCCGCATGAGCATCAGGCTCTTGGTGTAGGAGCGCTCGGTCAACGGGCCACAGCCCGGGGCATCGTGCAGGCGTTGGACGCCTTTGTAGGTCAGCTTGGCCCGCGAACGAATGCGGGCCTGCATGACCTCGGTGGGTTCGCTGATGTGGCCGTCTTCGTCCAGCGCGATCCGAAAGACCATGGCGCGGCGATCGACGTTGGGGTTGAGCGAAACGATGTCTTCGCTCAGGCCCCGGGGCAGCATCGGAGCAACGACCCCTGGGAGGTAGAAACTGGAGCCGCGCCGCAGCGCCTCATCAAAAACCGCCGTGCCGGGGCGGACATAAAAGCCCCCGTCGGCCAGCGCGTAGTAGAGCACAAAGCCCTTGCCCAGCCGGTCGATGTAGAGCGCCTGGTCGAGGTCCTTGGAGTCGGCGTTGTCGATGGTCACAAAGTCCAGGTCGGTCAGGTCCCGCAACGTCGGATCGTCGATCTTTGGATCCGCCACCCAGGCCTCCACCTCCTGGCGCACGTCCTTGGGGAAGAAGGGATCGACCTGGGCCCGGCCCATGACCTTGTAGAGCGCGTGGATCGCAGTTCCGGGGGCCGCCAGCGTGCGCACCACGTCGGCCTGCTGGCCGTCTCGGGCCAGCTCCACGATGGTCCCCTCGGGGAGGTTGGTCTTGTCGGCCCAATCGGTGTCTCGAACCAGGAGGCTGCGCACCCGGCGCTTGCCACCAATCCGAACCACCTGCCCAAGCACTCTGTCTCTGCGCGGCTGTGCCACTCCTACACCTCCTTGATCAACCCTACCGAAGCGGCCTCGCTCAGGCGCGCCTGGATAAGCTCACGATCGTGTTTGACCTTTTTAAGTGCCTTGACCACCAACCCAATGACCTCCGGGCCGCTGCCCATGACCGCCGCGGGCGGAAAACGCCGCGCGCGCTCAATGTGCTGGTCCAACACCCCCATAAACACCTGCGCCGCCTCCCGACCTCGGACCACCGTCAGCGCCTTGATGGCCTCGTACTGCGCCTCAGGATCGGAGTCCTCGGCCGCGCTGGCCAGGACCTCAAAGAGCCCTTTGGCGCGCCGCAGCCCCTTGTCGGACACCGCCGCGCGGGCCACCCCTGGCAAGAGCGCCCTGCGAAGCTCTGGTCTGCTGGCCAGGGCAATCAACTCATCTTGCAGTTGCGCACCCTTCCAGGGATCCACCAGCGCGCGCGCCGCGTCAACGTCTCCCTTGGCGGCGCGCGCACGCAACGCCTCAACCAACGACACATCTTGCTCCTTATGGATGTGCAGACACACGCGTTGACGCACCGCCTGATCGGGATGCTCCAACAAACCCACCAGGAGCCCCCTGGCCTTGCGGTGGCCGCCCAAAGCATCCACCAAACCATAGACCTCGTCCACGTCGGCCTGCATCGCCATGCCCAGCAGTGTCTCGCGACCCGCCTCAGAGCGCAAGAGCGGGCCCACCTGCGCCTTCACCGGCACTGACACCATCCACGCCGGATCCCCACCGCGCCCCAAATCCTCCACATCGGCCTCAAACCCGACGCTCAGGGCGCGCATGGCCGCCAAACGCTCAAAAACCCCTGATTTTTGCGCCACAAACCGCAACACTTCCATAAGTGGTCCATTTTGTGGCATTTTTCTGGCCAACGCCGCCGCCCGACACACCGCCGCGCCGCCGCGCCCATCCCCCAACACCCTCACCAACACCTCGGGGGCCACCCCCGCCTGGGCTCGCCGCAGCGACCACAGCGCCTCGGCTCGAACCTGAGGATCGGCGTCGCCGCAAGCCATCGCCTCCAGCGCCTGCGCCACCTCAACCACCCCGGCTTCGACCTGCACGGCGGCGCTGGCCGCCAACGCCCTTCGGACGCTGGCCAGACGATCCCCACGCATCACCGCCACCGCCAACCCCAGGTGCTGACCCCTGAGCAAAAGCACCTCGGCCATCGCCTGACGCCCTTTGGCCCCGGCATGCTCCAGCGACCAACACACCGCATCTTCCAGCCACGGCAGCCCATAACCAAGCGCCAACGAAAGCATCCGCCCCGCATAAGAGCCCGTGCTGAACGTCAACACGCGCTCCATATACGCCTGACCGCCTTCCAGCGCCGCCAGCGCCACAAAATCCAGGCCCGCGCGCGTCTTCAACTCACCCAGCGTCTTGCTCATGCTCCCTCTCCGGTCGCCTCAGCTTCATCAATGAGCGCCTTGATCCGATGCTTTTGCAGCTTTTCAAGCGCATTTCGCGGCAGTCCATCAAGCACAAAGACCGCCCTGGGCCGCTTGTAGTCGGCTAGACGCTGGGCCAGAAAATCCTTCAGCGCCGCCGCCCACCACGCCCGCTCCCGATGCTCCCCGCACGGCACCACCGCCGCCACAATCCGCTCGCCCCACTCCGCGTCCGGCATCCCAACCACCGCCACCTCGTCCACTTCGGGGTGCAGCGCGATGCACTCCTCAATCTCGCGGGCCGAGATCTTGTATCCACCGCTCTTGATGATGTCGACGCTGCTGCGGCCCACGTGCACCACGTAACCCTCGTCGTCATAGCGGGCCACGTCCCCGGTCAAAAACCACCCCTCGCGCATGCTCTGGGCCGTCTTCTGGGGCGCATTCCAGTACCCGGTCATCAAACTGTCGCCGCGCACCACAATCTGGCCAATCTGACCCGGCCCGCAGCGCTCGCCGTTCTCATCGACCACCTGCACCTGGCCGCTGGGCACCGCAAAGCCGATCGTGCCGGGCTTGCGCTTTTGGGGCTCGTACGGGTTGGAGAGCGTCAAGAGCGTCTCGCTCATCCCATACCGCTCCAAAATCCGATGCCCGGTGTGGGCCTCAAAGCGCTCAAAAACATCCGCCGCCAACGCCGCCGAGCCCGAGGTAAACAAACGCGCACCGGCCAAAACCGGCCCCAAGCTCGGCGTCTCATCCAAAGCCCGGGTCAGGCGCACGTACATGGTCGGCACCCCCATAAAGATGGTCCCACCACGTCCCACGGCCTCCCCCACCTTTTTGGGTTCAAAGCGCCTGTGCAATTCCGTAGTGCAGCCCTTCAAGAGCGTCCCATGCACTCCAATGCACAGCCCGTGGACATGAAAGAGCGGCAACGCCAACACCAACCGGTCCTGCTCGGTCCACTGCCACAACGTCGTCAGCGCGTCGATGTTGGCCACCACCGCCCGAAACGGCAGCACCACCCCCTTGCTCCGCCCCGTTGTCCCCGAGGTGTAGATAAAAAGCGCCGGATCCTCATCCCCAGACTCAGGCTCACCCTCAAAAGGCGCCGCCTCCATCAACGCTTCCAGCGCCAGCTCTCCCTCATCCGTCCGAGCCTGACCGCGCACCACGCGAAAGCGCAGCGACGGGGGAAGCGCCATCGAGGACACCAACTCGCGGGCTCCAAGTGACTCATCCACCACCACCGCCACCGCGCCGCTGTCCTGGAGGATGTGTTCCACCTCCACGGCGCCGTAGCGGGTGTTGATCGGCACGTGCACCACCCCCAGGAGGTAGTGCCCCAGCATCACCGCCACCAAAGCTGCCGACGACTCCAACACGCTGGCCACACGGTCACCGCGCTTCACGCCCAGGCTCACCAATGAGGCCGCATAGCGCCGGGCGCGCTCATGGAGCTGTCCAAAGGTCCACGCCTGGCCCTGGTCTTCTTCAAAGGCCAGGGCTGAGGGGCGAGCACGCAGGTGATGCCAGAGTTTGTCGATGGCTTGGGTCATTGGGGGGTTCTCCGTGGGTCAACATCGGTCGCACGGCGGCATGGTGCCAGACCCAGCCATCAAATCAAACCTACCATCGGAGAGAGTTTATGAGAGTCGTCTTAAAGATCGGGCGGTGTTGGGTCGATGTCTGCAAGTGGGTCCACGATGAGCACGCAGACCACCGGCGCGGCACATGGACGGGCAAACCGCAGTAGCGCCTGCATCCAGGGAAAGGAAGCCATGAACAGCAACGCACAAGCCTCCCGATACAACAACGCACGCCGCGAGCGTCGTCGCCACACACGTTACCCGGTCCAGATGCCTGTGAGCCTGTGCACAGGGCAACGCGCCCAACAAGAAATCCTCACTGGGGACATCAGCCTGGGCGGGATGTTCCTGCGCACCGACCTCCAACTGCGCCAGCATGAGCGCGTCGAGTTGAAGATCGCGCTGCCGGGCAGCACCATCGAGTTGACCTTGAAGGCGGTCGTCACCCGCATCGCCCGCAAAGGCCAGTGGGGCGCGGCGGTGCCAGGCGCGGGGCTGTCTTTTGAGGAGATGACCGACCTCCAGGCAGAGCACTGGCAGGACTTTGTCTCGCTGGCCGAGTCGTTCTGCCAGACTCAGGGGCTGCGTTCACCGCTGCGCTTTGTGCCCCAGGACCACAACGGACAAGAACCCATCCGGCGGCGCCAACAGCGGCACCTGATCCAGCTCAGCGCCCACCTGGAGACCTGCGACACCATCTTCGAGGCCTTCACCGAAGACGTCAGCGTCGGCGGCGCCTTCATCAACACGCGCCACCCCCTGATGCCCGGCGATCAGGTCCGCCTGATCCTCATCCACCCATTGGATGAATCCGAGTTTGTCGTCGAAGCCACCGTGGTGCGCCGAGGCGCTGGCCCCAACCGGTCCGAAGGGCTGGGCTTGTGGTTCTCCCCCCTGTCTCACGAGCGGATTTGTCACTTGAAGCTCTTTGTCGAAAGCTCCCAGGCCGCCATGGGCACCCCCACCACCGTCCACCTCAATTGACGGCCAGCCCGCACCGCCTGCGCCTCTCCCATCAGCCGCTGATTTCAAGCGACTTGTCTATCATTTCGCTGTAGAGATGATGTTCAATCCAAAAAGCGCCGTCATCAAACGCAAAGTGGATGAACTCGGGGGAAACAATCAGCCCGTCAAACGCAATGCGCTGGCGCGCGATGTCGTGGCTTAAGCAGTTGCCCTCATCTCCCACCCCCTGCTGAAGCCACAGCCTTTGATTTTGTCGCGCCTTGGCAGTCAACACATCAGCCAATAGCCCCAGAAAGTGTTGGACAACACACCGCGCAAACAGGATGCCTTCTTCGAGCGCTGGCGCGTTGTAACACACCACCATCTTCATGCGCCGCTCCCCCAGGTATACGAAACACTCAAAAGCCGCGTTGTCGTGGGGAAAAATCACCCCCAAGACCGAATCCAGGGTGGGTTGGGTCAGGCTTTCAAGGCCTTGCCAGGCTTCCATGATGGAGCGCCTCCTGAAGCGATTGGGTGACTTGAACGTCCGTTTTACAAAGTGTGTATGGACAAGCCCAAAGCAAATAAGAACCTGCATCGACGGCACAACCCCATCAGCGTGAAGCGCATCAGAGCCTGGGAGTTGCCAGATGGGGGTATCTCAATCTAAAGTGAGAATCTCTCATTAAGATATGAGTTCAAAAGTTTAAAAGTTCAAAAGTTCAAAAATCACAATGGCTCAAAACCCACACGCACTGATGAGTGACCTGCGCGGGCTCCTGGGGGCAGGCGAACCCAGCCCCCAGCGCTGGGACGCGTTGATCTTGCGTTTGGAGCAGTGCGGGGACATGGATCTGCTGACGCAGGTGGCGCTGCCGTACTGCGAGGACCACCTGACAAGGTGGCCAGATCGCTTGCGCCGGTGGCCGGGTTGGTGGTCAGACATGGGCGCGTCGCTGGCCGAAACGCCGCCGTCGCCGCTGATCGCTTTGATCAGGCGAGCGGAGGATGAGGCGCCTTCGGCCCAGGCCGTGGAGTTGCTAGGGACCACGCCTTTGCTCGATCGGATCACGCAATGGATCACCGGTCCATATCCTTACAGCCACAACCTTACGCTGAGTCTGGCGCGCAACACACGGCTCTCCAATCTGCGTCGGATCGAGCTGCGCGGCGTTCAGACCATGGACGAAGGGGCCATCGCTCTGGCGGCGGCCTCCCATCTGAGTTCAGTGCGTGTATTGCGTCTGGATGAGGCATCGATTGGCATCAAAGGAGCGCGCGCCTTGGCGCAAAGCCCCCATTTGAAGGGCCTGACCACGCTCTCACTGCGCAACGTGCTGGGCAACACCCTCACGGACCAGCTTCTGACTTCAGCCCAGGCACAGCATTTCATTACTGCGCTGCCCAACCTGACCGCACTGGACCTCAGCGGACACAACCTGGGCAAGGGTCTGGAGCCCTCCGAAGAGGCCAAACACAACGGTGCCCAACTCAAAGCGCTCTCCATGGCTTGGGCCTCGCTCCAACCCCAGGCGGGACAAGCACTGGCGTCTTCTCCAGCGCTGGGCGACATCCAAACTCTGGATCTAAGCTCCAACGCATTGAAAGACGAGGGCATCGAGGGTCTGGCCGTTCGCCGCTGGGATCAACTGAGCACGCTCAACCTGACCCAGAACCAGTTGACCGACGCCGCCGCACCGTCTCTGGCCCGCTTGCTCCACAACGGACGCATCAGCCACCTCTCATTGGCCGAAAACCGGGCCTTGGGCGCAGGAATCACCCAGATGCTGCGCGACGCACCGCCGGGCCCCCTGCACACCCTTGAATTGAACGACACCGGGTGCAGCGATGACGCGCTCTATGTCCTTAGCCAGCGCCGCACGTCGCGCTCGCTGCGCGTTCTGGACCTCAGCGGCACCCCCATCACCGACGCGGGCGTTCACATCCTGGCGCAAAGCCCCCACCTGGACTCATTGGCCTCGCTGCGCTTGCTCGACTGCGCCGGAGTGACCCAAAAAGCGCTCGATGCGCTCTGCGATGCACTGCCAAACTGCATCATCTGGAGTGCGCAGGGACACATCAACCGCCTTCCCTGGGAGCAGAACCGATCGTGAACGCACTTTTTCCATCCGAGACGCTGACACTGCAAAGCCCGGACAACGCCTACACACGCGACGCCTGGTTTCACCCCGGCCCCCAAACTCCCCACCGCCTGGCCATCCTGCTCGACGGAGAGTTCTACCTGGAGCGGGCACAAGTGCTGCCCATCATCCAGGCGCTCACCAAGGCCGGAAAGATCCCGGCGATGAGTTGGCTTTTTGTGGCCAGCGGCGGCGCTGCCGCGCGACACACCGACTTCACCTTCAACCCCGACTTTGCCCGCTTCATCGGCCAATCCGCCGTGGGCTGGGCCCACGAGCGCCTCGGGGGCGTTCAAACCACTCAAAATCTCATCTGCGGGCTAGGGCGTGTTTGCAAAATGGGACCGAGACAGGCGAGCTCGATGACATCGAGGCCGAGGAGGTGAGCGCAGGCGGGTCTTTGACCCGTTGAGCATCGACGACGACGGGATCGGTGTCATCGAGCCGCATGTCGATGGGAGAATTTGCAAACACGCCCTAAGTTTAAGCGGTCTGGCAGCAGCGCACATCGCCCTGCTCTACCCAGAGACCTTCTGTGCGGCGCTGTGCCAATCGGGCTCTTTTTGGTGGAAACCGCAGCGTCTGGCCACTCTGGCTGCCGAACGCCCACCCCAAAACACCCGCTTCTGGCTCAGCGTCGGCGACCAGGAGACAGACACCGATGTCTCTCACCCCCCAACCGGGCTCCACCAAACCATTTCACAGATCGAAGGCGTCCAAAAGGCATGCGCAGCACTCCAACCACACGCCGCTGCGGTCCAATACAACCTCTACGCTGGCGGCCACGAGTTTGCCCCATGGACAGCGGAGTTCGAAGACGCCTTGGAGTGGCTTCTGGAATGCCAGAGCTGATGGATCTTTGAAGGGCGGAAGATGAGCCTGGGCGAGTGTGACGTCGGTGCGTCAAACACTCCAACGCCTCACATTGAACCGCGCTGGAGATCTTTGGAAAGGCTCTTGGGAGGGAAGGAGGACAGGCTCAAACCGGGGAGATAAAGCGGGGTCTATTTGGCATGGTCTTTATGATCCTGCCCACCTTTGTGCTCATCCTTGTGCTCGCCCTTATGCCCCTCTTCGTGCGGCTCGCCCTTGTGTTCGCCTTTATGATCTTCTTTGTGTTCGCCCTTGTGATCCTCGTGACCATGCTCCCCTTTGTGCTCATCCTTGTGCGGCCCTTTGCCGGGGATTTTGGGGGCGCCGGGGGGCGCTCCTGCGCCAGGGCCGTGCTTGTGACCACCGGGACCATGGGCATGGTTGTGCTTGTTGGGGGGTTTGATGCCTTTGATGCGCATATCAAGCTCGACCAGCTTCTGTGAGATGGAGCGCATCTGGGGATGGCTGGGCTGAAGCTCAAGCACCTTCTCAAAGTGCTTCTTGGCCTTCAAAAAGCTCTGATCGGCAAGGTAGGCGTTGGCCAACGAGTTGTGGAGCTTGGCGGCCACGACAAACTCCTCTTCGCTGACCTGCTCAAGGGCGCGCAGCAGCTCGGCTTGGGCTTTGCCGGTGTCTTTGTCGAGCATGTAGGCGTTGTGGATGTAGTCGTAGACGACGATGTAACGGGGGTGAAGCTCTTTGGCGGCGTTGAGGTTGATCATCGCCTGCTTCATCACCTCGCGGTCCACCAACTGCAAGAGTTGGGAGGGGTCGCGGGCCACGTTTTCCTTGATCTTGGGGGCTTCGCCTTCTTTCTCGTCAAAAAGCTCCCGGATGTCTTTGTCGCGACCACGGCGAGCCGCCTCACGCATTTGCAGGTGACCGAGGGCGGCAAAGAGTCGGGGGTCGTGGGGGCGCATCTTGATGGTCTCCAACAAGAGCGCCTCGGTGTCTTTGCGGGAGCGGCCCGTGTCAAAGATGTTGGCCAGGTTGAAGAAGGCCAGATCATTGCCCGGCCAGATGGCCACGGACTGCTTGTAGGCCTCAACCGCAGGATCAATGTTGCCAGCGCGCAGCCACACATCACCCCTGGCCTTGTAGTAGTCGCTGGCCGTGGTGGCCACACCCAGACCGACCGCGGTCAGGCCCATCAAGATCGCCGGAACGGCCCAAAGACCGTAACGCTCGGCGCCCGAGCCCACCGTCCAGGTCATAAAGGCGTTCTGTCCCCCCTGGCTCAGCCGGGCCAGCGCCTCTCGGGTCAGGAGCCCGCACACCACCACAAAGAGGACGCTGGTCGCGGCCATCTCCAGGGCAGCGGTCAGGACCACAGCCACGCTCAGCGCCCCAAAGGCGCCCAAAAGCCCGGTCATGCTCAACACCCAGCGCTCGTCGCCCTGCTCGCCGCCGCGCAGCGACCGCAAGGCTGGCGCCGCCACCAGAATCATAAAGAGCAAGATCAACAGCCCACCAAAGACGCCCAACTCAACGGCGCTCTGCAAGAGGCTGCTGTGGACGTGTTTGTAGGCCGGGTAGCTGCTGCGGCTGCTTTGGTAAACCGACGAGCCGCGGTTGATGTCGCGCATTTGGACATTGTTCCAGTTGCCCGCACCGACACCGACGGCCAACTCTCGTTGGAAGGTGCTCCAGCCGTTGTTGAGGGCGTAGGACATGGCCTCGGAGTCGGCGGGCGGATCGGGGCGACCCCAGTCGGCCTCCTGAATGGCGTAGATGCTCTTGTATTTGGCATCCAGGGTGCCATAGCCGCTCGGCGCCCGCTCAACCACCTTGCCGTTGATGATCATCTTTTCTGTCGGGGGAGGCGGATCGAGCGCCGCCGCGCCAACGCCTACAAGGACACCCATCGCGGCCAACGCACCCAGAGGCCGAGCGGCCGTTTGCAGCGCACTGCCGCCCCGGGTGACGGCCAGCACCAACGCCGGCACCACCAGCCCTGCGCCAAGCAGCCCCCAGGCCACCGCCGTCCCGGTGGCGCCGACGTAGAGCCCGCTGGCGGCCAACGAAATCCCGACGAGCACGCGCGCAGGACCGCGATTGAGCCACATCCCTGCCGCCAGCAGCGGCGCAGCGCACGCAAGCGCGATGGCCCCGTAGCGCTCATGATCAAAGGTGGCCCGCAGCCCATCGGCAATCGAGCCGGGCGCCATGGAATCAATGACCACACCAAAGCTCTGCAGCAGCCCGATCACAGACACGACCAACGTGCCCACGCCGACGGCCAAAGACACGTGGGAGAGCTTCAAGCCGCGTCCCCAGGGCGCCAACGCCGCCACAAAGAAGCCCAACAAGACCATCCATCCGCTGGCATCGGCCACGGCGCCCAATGCGTTGGGCGCCCACAGCGCGCTGACCAGCGCCCAGATTGACAACACCGCCAATGGCAGCGCCGACAGCCAGCCGCGCAGCTCCAGCTTCTGGCCTCTAAAGACCCTCACTGCCAGGCTCACCAGCACGGCAGCGCCAAAAATCAGCATCAAGCCAGACTTAAGATGCTCATAGGCGGTGAAGCCGCTGGCGAAAATGGCTGGCAAGACAGCCAACGCTGCCAATACCAGCGCGTGTTCGGGTTCGACCCCCCCGGTTTTTTGAGGGGTTTGTTCTGCGGGCGTGTTCTGGTCACTCATCTTTGTCTATCCCTGCCACATCAAGTCATCCACAACAGGACGTTGGGTCACTACAGTTCCCAGTACCGTAGGTTGTCAAGGCGTTGCACAAGACACAAAAGCAGTGGCCTTTTGCGTCCCATTATTCCATCCATATGGATGCTGTTGCAGCCCCCATCGAAACACAGCACTCAGCCATCACCCCAATATCTTGTTCGCATCAGCGCCATGTCCCGTGCATTTGGGAAGGCGAGCCGATCGCGCCGGCACAAGCCCATGCCAGAGCCGTGCCCACCTGACCGTGCCGATCCTTACACACCCCTGTTCCAATCCGGGCGCCATGTCAAACGCCAGCAGTATCGGGCTTGACACCGTGGGGGTCGGCGCTAGACTGAAGGGGTGATGTGCGCACCTTCACAAAGCCAGGGGAAAGGCTCATATGCTTTGGGAATGCCACAGGCTTTTGGACGCCGATGAACGAACTTTCGCCGGCCACGACGGTCCACTATGAAGGAGAGACCGCCCCACGCAACGCCCTGGTGGCCACGGCGTTGACCGCCCTGCACCCGGCGCTGGGCTACCTCTACGTGGGCAAGGCCAGAGCCTCGATGCTCACCGCGCTCTTTTTTGTCGCCTATCTGGCCACATTTCTGATCTCATGGGCGCTCTTGCAATACTTTCCGTTGCTGCCCATGAGCGTGCTCCTTGGTGGCTGGGTGCTCTTGACCCTCATGTGCCTTGTGGGGGTCCTGCGCGAAGTGCGTCACCAACCTGAAGATTACCTCCTTCGAGGCTTCAACCACGCGGTCGTCTACGCGCTGGTCTATGTGATGTTGGGGTTGGTGCCCATCTACGCCACCTACTACCTCAGCACCCAGGTCCTTTGGGGCATGGTCAAGGTCAACGACAACTCCATGTACCCCTCGGTGGTGCCGGGCGACACGCTCCTGATCGATCGCATGGCCTACAGCGCCCAGAGCCCGCAGCGCGGCCAAAAGGTCGTGGTTCGGGCTGGCGACACCGATCTGCCAGGGGGCGCTTCGGTGATCCTCAGCCGGGTGGTGGCGGTCGGCGGCGACAAGGTCCAGGTCTCGGCGGGCGGCGTGCTGGTCAACGACGCCCCGCTGGAGCGCTTTTATTACGGCGAAGACGGACAACTGCCCGAAGGCGCGCTGGCCGGGGAACCAGCGCCGTTTCTGGGGCGCGCCTACATTGAAGACAACCACGGCGCCCGCTACGTGGTCGCCGGCGAGCTCTCACCGGCCGCCGAGGCCAACGCCGAAGTCATCGTCGTGGCTGAAGGCGAGGTGCTCTTGATGAGCGACCACCGCTCCGCTGTCCAGGAGAGGCCGTTTATGGCCGCGGCCACACACCGCATCCTGGGCCGCCCGCGCTACATCCTTTACTCCGAGTCAATTCCGGAGCAAGGTGACGCGGCCCAACCTCGCTGGTCACGCGTTGGCCTGCGTGTGGATTAGGCAGTGTCTGTTCTTGGCGCTCGGTTTCATTGTTCAGACGTGATCTGACGCCCCCCAAACAACCCATCAAAGGTGATCCCCATCGACGCCGCCGTGATGCTCACAGCTCGGCGCCAGTCACTCTGGCGTTATTTCCGCTCGGCCTGGGTGCAGTTCTCCATCGGCGCGGTCTTCCTGATCGCGACCAACCTGATGGCGCTGCGCATCCCTCGCCAGGTGGGCCGCTCCATCGGTCACCTGCGCGACGCCAAAACCCTGGCCGACATCGACGTGGCCCTGGTCGAAGGGTTTGCCTGGACCATCGCCGGGTTGGCGCTGGGGGCCGCCTGCGCCCGCATCTTCAGCCGCATCTTTGTCTTCAACGCCGCCCGGCGCATCGAGTACGACCTGCGCAACGAACTCTTTGCCCACCTCACTCGCCTCGACCTGCCCTTCTTCCAGCGCTCGGCCACCGGAGACCTGGTCAGCCGCATCACCAACGACGTCACCTACATCCGGTTGCTCTACGGCATCAGCGTCCTGCACGCCGTCAACACCACGGTCGCCTACATCATCGTGTTGGGCCTGATGACCTCGGTCAGCAGCAAACTGACGCTCTACGCCCTGGCACCCTACCCGCTCTTTCTATTGACCATCGGCTGGTTCACCCAGGCCATCTACAAACGCACACAAGCCGCCCAGGAGACCCTCAGCGACGTCAGCGCGCGCGCCCAGGAGAACCTCGCCGGTGTCTCGGTCATCAAGGCCTTCAACAGCCAGGAGCGCGAAAAAGCCGCCTTCCGCAAGGTCAGCGACCAGTATCTGGAGCGCAACCTGGCGCTGGCGCGCGTGCGCGGTGCCCTCAACCCCTACATGGCCTCCATCGGCGGTGTGGGCACGCTGCTGGTCTTGTGGCTCGGCGGTCAGGAGGTCATCGACGGCACCCTGACGCTGGGTCAGTACGTGGAGTTCTCGGGCTACATCGTCGCCCTGGCCTTCCCCACCATCGCCATGGGCTGGGTCGTGTCGGTCTGGAATCGAGGGGTCGCCGCCATGGACCGGCTGCTCCACATCCTCCACGCCCAACCCAACGTCACCCAGGACCCCGACGCCGCCCCCATCGACCCCGACAAGCCGCTTGGCGATCTGGTCTTTGAAGACGTCACCTTGGCCTACGAAGACGGCACGGTGGCGCTTGAAGACATCAACCTGACCATTCCCCAGGGTGCCCGCGTGGCCATTGTCGGCCGCACGGGCTCGGGCAAGAGCACCCTGGTGCATCTCATCCCCAGACTGCGCGATCCCACCAAAGGACGCATCACGCTGGGCGGCAAACCGCTGCAAAAGCTCGAACTGGTCGGACTGCGCAGCCAAATCGGCTACGTCCCCCAAGACCCCTTCCTCTTCTCCATGAGCATCGAGGACAACGTCCGCCTGGGCCAACACGAGGGCTCGGACACTGGCCCTGGCCTTAAAAAGGCTCTCCAGATCGCCCACATCGGACACGACCTCGAAGCGATGCCCCAGGGGCTCCAGACCATGGTCGGCGAGCGCGGGATCACGCTCTCGGGGGGACAGAAACAGCGTTTGACCATCGCGCGGGCCGTCTTGCTCGACCCCAGGCTCCTCATTCTTGACGATGCGCTGGCCAGCGTCGATGCCGCCACCGAGCGCCAGATCATCACCGAGCTGGACCGCATCATGGAAGGCCGCACCAGCATCCTCGTCACCCACCGCTACAATGCGTTGGAGTCGGTCGATGAGATCGTGGCCCTCGACCAGGGCCGCACCGTCCAACAAGGCTCCCACCCCGCCCCGCCCAACCCCCCCGCGCCCTCCCCCCCCCCCCCCC
>CAKZKQ010000529.1 GCA_937123825.1 uncultured Pseudomonadota bacterium | reverse complement strand
AGATGCGCTCCCTGCCCACCTGCAGCTCCAAAGGCAGCGCGAGGACCGCCTGCTCCGGGTTGTCGCCCACTGTGCGCGGGGGGGGGTCGGGCCAGACCATGCGGACCAACTGCATGGTCAGCGTCGACGCGCCGCTGTACGCCTCGGCGTGCTTGCCCCGCAGCCAGACGGCGCGGGTCACCGCCCAGGGGTCCACGCCCACGTGGGATTCAAAGCGGTGGTCTTCGCTGGCCAGGGTGGCGTCGACCAACCACGGCGAAATCTGGTCCATGGACACCCAGGTCGAGCGCAAGCCGTCTGCGGCCACCATTTCGCGCAAAGGCGTTCCGTGCCGGTCAAGGATTTTCACCCCGCCCCGGCCCGAGTCCGCAAACCAACCCTGGGGAAAAGGCACCGCCGCGATCCACGCCGTTACGCCCAAAACCACAAGCCCCAAAACCCCCGCCAACGCCACCAGAGATTGCCGCAACCGACGCCAAAGTGACCGCTTGGGACGCTCCGAAGGAACAATGGATTTGAACGTGGACATGGCCCTTATTCCTCACACGACATGGACAGACCGAGCACAACCCCTTGTGAGCCTGCGTGGCTTTGAGAAGCCTCTGACGACAAACCAGATTCATCTTTGACAAAGAAAAATCCGGGGTCGCCGTGCGTGCTTTTCAAGCAGGGTCAGGTTGGGGGTTCTGCAACAGCCGTTCCTGTTTGGATGGCTGCCTTCAAATGGGTGTCGGAGGGCGCAGAAGGGCCTGCGTCATGCGCAGACGCGGCGGCAAAGACAGCAAAAGGAGATGGGGTCGAGGATTGAACGAAGACAGTGCTGTGCTTGGGGGCGCGGCTTCAGTTGCGGGGCTGGAGCGGCCAGAACGACTCGCCGAGCTTGAGGCCGAAGTCATCGCCGCGCTCTTCAAGGTGTTCGGTCAGGGCGTAGTAGGGGGCGCGGCGCAGGCGAGCCTCAAAGCGGCCCTCTTTGGCGGTGCAGTAGAAGCCCCGATCCTCGGTGTAGCGCAGCGAGGCTGGGTCGAGGTCTTCGGTGGTGTTGTCCGACAGGTGCATGCTGATGCGCTGGCCGCCGTCGTGCATGGTGATGTCTTCGACAAAGAGCGGCACGTCATCGACGGTGATGGGGTAGGTAAAGGGGGCGATGTTGAGCACCCAGGTGCCACCTGGGGTGCGGTCGATGCTGCGGTAGAAGAGGGCCTCGATCTTCTTGTTGTTGAAGAGGCCGCCCTCGTGCCACCAGTGGCCATGTTCGTCCAGGCGGATGGATTCGAGTTTGGCGCCGCTGGCCAGAAAGCGCTGCACGATGGGCGGCAGCGTAGTGTCAATGGGGTTGCCCTGTGCGTCGGTGTTCATGGGGTGGGCTCCTGGGGATTCAGCGGACGGTGGCTGCGCAGCTGGGGGTCGTAGGTGTAGAGCTGTGTGGTCAGCGGGTACTGAGAGGCGTCAAAGGCCTCCTGGACTGCCTGGGTGAACTGGGCCAGCGCTTGATTGTCGTCGGTGGTGTTGCGCAGCAGCAAAATGTCCTGGTGGGGGACTGCGAAGATGATGCCACGGCGAGCGCGTTGGTAGTCGAGATCTTGAATGATGAGGGCGCGGGCGGCGTCGTAGCCATCGGCGAGGCTGTAAAATTGCCCCCCGGATGGCGGGTGGGGCTCAAATTTGCCGTGCATGGCGTCCTGGGCCGTCTTGTAGAAGAGCAGCGAGCGGCTGGCGGCCGTGATGCGGTCTTCGGTGACGTTCCAGCCCTCATATTGGGGGCGAGTCAGCGTCCGGCGGCCTCGATCGAGTTCGATGCTGTAGGCCACGCGCAGATCGTCCGAGAAGTCCAGCAGCCAGGGGCGATGTCCGCAGGCGGCCACGTGGCCGTGTTCAAAGGTCTGGTATTGCAACGAAGGGCTCAGCCGCCCGGCGCACTCCACAAAGCCCCATTGGTCCGCCTTGCTCCGCACAGGCTCGTCGTGCACCGCCGCCACACCCGCAGCGAAGCCCGCCGCAGCGCGCTTGTGACCCGCGTCTGGGTGGTCTACGACGAAGCGCTCCAGCGCGCTCAGGTCAAGGGGGGTGGTGCGCTTGCTTGGCCCTCGGCCGCTGGTGGCTTGCAGTGTGCCGTTGGGAAGGGGCTGGACATCGAGGTTTTGCTCTTTGAGCGCGTCCAGGGTGGCCTGGTAAAGGGGGGTGGACATGGTGGACTCCTGTTTTGAACCGGGCTTGAGGATGCCCAGAGGCTTTAAAGGAGAGGATTCGTTTGGAGCCGCCTGGGTGTGCTCAATGTGTCGATGGGGTCAACAATCAGAACGAGCCGGTGATGTGAACGCCGACGCCATCGGGTCCCAGCGCGGGCGCAATGCGGGCGCCGCCCTCTGCAGGGGTCGCCTCGTCTTCAGAGAAGTATTCCAGATAGAGCAGGGTGCCGCCGAGCGCTGTCAGCGCCAGCCCGCTGCCCAGCAGCACCCGTGAGGTGACCACGCGGGTGTTCAGGGTGTCTTGCAGGGCGTTGTAGCGCGGCACGTCTCCGGCCGCAGCGGCGTCGTTGTACTCTTCTACGGTGCCGATGGAGGCCATGTGAAGGGTCAACACGGCGCCCAGCGAGACCACGCCCAGCGCAGCGCTGGTCCAGCCCCCCAGTGCCATCAGTGACATGTCTCCGCCGCCGTCTTTGGGGGTCGCGGCGGCGGCCTGCGCGTCGGCCAGGGCTGTGGTGAGGTTGGCGTTGACGCGCCGCAGGCTTTGTCCTTCGGCCTGGTTCTGGGCGCTGCGCAGCTGGGCGGCGATGTCGCGCGCGGCGGCGTACCGCGCGATGCGGTCCAACGCGGCGGTGCGCTCGGTCTCGCCGACCTCGCCCAGTTGGCTAAAGCGGGCGTAGTAGGACTCTGCCAGCACGTCTTGTCCGGCCAATTCGTAGGCGCGGGCGATGTTCCAGATGAAGTTGGGCTCAGGATAGAGGTCGTAGGCCTGCTCCAGGAGCGAGGCGGCGTCCTCGTAGCGCTCTTCGGCAAAGGCTTCGCGGGCCTGCCCGGCCAACTCGATGGCCTGACGGGTCTTGCGGCCCTGAGCCTGGGCCGGGGCGGCGGTCGTGACGATGGTGCTGGTGGCCATAAGCGCGGCCAGCAGCACGCCCATCGCGCGCAGCCCTGGGCGTCGGATGATGGCGGTGCTCATTGGGCGCCCTCCACGGCCAGACGGAAGACCCCCTGGTTGGTGCCAGCGAAGAAGGTGCCTGCGCTGGAGGTCAGGTTGACGATGTTGCCCTCCAGCACGCGCGGCGCGATGACCTGGGGGTTGGTGAGGTTGAGCGCGGCGCGGTTGAGCAGGATGAGGGTGTTGGTGTTGCCGACAATCATGTGGCCGCCAGCGCCCGCCAGAGTGCGCAGGCCAGTGGCGCCCACGTCGATCAGGCCGATGGGGGTCAGTTCGCCGGGGGCCAGGGCGGTGTAGACGTAGACGCCGTTGTTGGCCACGCCGTAGAGGGTCTGACCAAAGAGTTCCAGGCGCAGTTGGCTCTCGCCGCCGGGCTGGGCCACGATCGTGGGGCCGTTGACGTTGGGCTCGACGACGATGACGCCGTTGGTGCACGCCAGGTAGAGGAGGTTGGCGTGGCGGACCATGTGCTGGCACGAGGTCGGCAGGGTCAACTGCCCGCGCGCTTCGATGTTGCCCAGGATGTTGATGACCTCCAGGGAGGTGTTGCGCAGGGTGTAGAGGACGTTGCCGGAGGCGTCGGACTCCAGGGCGGTGGGCCGGGGGCCTGGGACGACGGCGAAGGGCTCGGTGTCGTCGTTGATGTCGACCAGACGGTAGGCGACGGTGCCCTGGGCGTCGCTGGTGGCGTAGAGGTTGGTGCCGTTGGCGTGGACGACGCGCAGGTCCTGTCCCACGCGCGCAAGGCGCACGGGGTTGTTGGGGTCGGTGTAGTCGTTGATCTCGACGCTGCCAGCAAAGGACACAAAGAGGCGGCCATCTTTAAAGGACGTGTCGCGCAGGTCCTGGGGCCGGACGATGTCCTGGAGGCTTTGGGGCTGGCGCAGGTCGGAGATGTTGAAGCGCTGCAGGCCGCCGCTGCCCGAGATGTAAATCTGCTCGCCGTCGATGGCGGCCGAGGTGGCCACGTTCTGAACCGGGGCAGCGTAGGTGTTGGCGACGTTGGGGGCCTGGGGGCGACGGATGTCACCCAGAACGATGTTGACGCGGCTGTCGGGGCCGCGCACGACGGCGACCACAAAGGGGAAGCGCAGCTCCATGCCCACCAGGCCGCCGGGCAGCGTCAGGGTGCCCAGGAAGGTCAGCCGCTCGGGCTCGACGCGGTAGAGGCGCAGGCGGTCGGTGTTGCGTCGGCCGGTGGCCAGCAGGTCGCCGCTGAGGATGGCCTGGTCAAAGACCTCCTGGGTGCCAAAGGTGCCCAGGTTTGTGGGGTTGTCCGGCTGCGAGACGTCCATCAAGGTCAACTCGGCGCGGGCCGGGTCGTTGAGGATGAGGCGGTCACCGGCCAGGTGCACGCGCTTGACGCTGCTGGGCGTGGGGACGCGGGTGCGCTGGAGGGGCTCGGAGGGGTTGGTGATGTCGACCACCCGCAAGCCGTCCAGGCCGTCGGCCAGGTACATCAGGTTGCCGCTGCGCACGAAGCCCGGCGACGGGCCCGAGGTGGTGACGAGCCCGACGGTGGTGATGTTGTTGGGGTCGGCGATGTCGAGGATTTGCACGTCGCCCTGGGCCAGCGAGGCGTAGACGGTGTTGCCGTCGGCGTCGACCTGAATCACAGAGCTGCCCAGCGTGCGCTCAAAGAGTTGCTCGCCGATGCTGCCGCCGTCGCCCAGCGCGTAGCCGATGAGGCGGTCGCTGGCGGCGCCCAGCAGCACGTTGCCCGAGGGGGACAGGAGGCCGAGGTTGGGGTCTGGGGGCGAGTCGAGCAGGCTCAGTCCGACCTCACAGCCGTTGAGGGGGTTGGCGTCGATGTCGCCAAAGCCGTTGAGGCATTCGACAAACTGGCAGCCGGAGTCGACGCACTGGCTTTGGGCGTTGGGCGTGTCGCAGGTGGTGCCGCAGCCGCCGCAGTTGAGCGGGTCGAGGGTCAGGTCGGCTTCGCAGCCGTCGAGGGCAAAGTTGTTGCAGTCGGTGCGCCCGGCCTGGCACTGCTCGATGACGCATTGGCCAGCGGTGCAGGTGGTCTCGGCGAACTCGGCGGTGCAGATGGTGCCGCAGCCGCCGCAGTTGGTGGGGTCGTTGGTCGTGTTGGTCTCGCAGCCGTTGTCCGGGTCGCGATCGCAGTCTTCAAAGCCGTTCTGGCAGGCCTCGACGACACATTGGCCGCTTTGGCAGCCTGCGGTGCCGTTGGGCGTGTCACAGACGATGCCGCAGCCGCCGCAGTTGTTGGGGTCGTCTTCGGTCAACTCGTCGACCAAGCCGTCGCAGTCGTTGTCGAGCCCGTCGCAGGCTTCATCCTCGGGGGCCTGGACCGCCGAGCAGACCTCCTGGCCGTCTTCACACAAGGTCACCGCGATGCAGGCGCCCGTGTTGTTGCCGCAGGGCAGGCCGCGGGTGGGGAAGTCCTCATCCACAACACCGTCGCAGTCGTTGTCGACACCGTCGCACAACTCGGCCACAGCCCCGTCGCAGTCATCGGGGACGTCGTTGTTGTCATCGTCGTCGTCGCCGTTGTTGTTGCGGATCGGGGTTTCGTCGGGGTCGTAGGTGGGCAGGCAGGCTGCGGCGCTGCTGGCCAACAGCACCAGCGAGAGCAGCGCTGGGGTGATCTTGATCATAAGAGTAGTGTTCCCGGCTTGTTGACGGTTCAATCCAACTTCACTCAGAAGCATACTATATCAACATTGAGGCGTCGATGACACAGCCGCGCCCTTGCGACCACAAGGCGCCGCATGCTACACCGTTGCCGTCCCCGGCGATCCTACAGCGCTCGTCGTTGCTTGGACGCTTGAAATTGATGGATTGCTGTAGCCCTACCTGAATTCACCCATGTCTGCTGCCCCTTCACCTGGTCCCGGAGACCTCACCGAAGCCCTCAAACGGCTGCGCAACGAGCTTATTGAGTCGCGCAACCTGACGATCAAGACCGACAACCTGATCAAAAACCTCAGCTCTGAGGTCCGTCAGATCGGCAAGCGTCAGGAAACCTATGAGAAGCGCTACGTCTTCAATTCGGTGGTGTCCTACATCCTCTTCTCTGTGCTGATTTTTGCGGGCCTTTACCTGGCCTTCCAAGCCCAGGTGGCCCGCGAGCGAGAGGCGGTCCTGGCTGCGCAGGTGCGCATCACCGACCTGCAAACCCGCGTTCAGGACGTGGAGGCCGAGCTTGAGCGGCGCCGAGAGGCCGAAGAAGAGGCCTACAACCTCTACCGCCTCATTGAAGAGGAGAAGAGCGACGAGATCCTGGAGCGCTACCCGGCGGTGCGCGGCAAGCTGGTCAACCGGGCCGAGATTGAGATGATGCAGAGCGTCGTCGACGACATCAACTCCAAGATGTCTCGGACCGCCTTTGACTCGGGCGTGCGCGCTTTTAAAAACCGGCGCTACGAAAAGTCCCGCAACGCTTTTTTGAAGAGCATCCAGCACGTCGAAAAAACGTTCTACACCCCCGAACTTGAGTATAAGCTGGGGATGAGCCTCTTTTTCCTCAAAGACCTCAACGGTGCCGTGGAGCACCTGCGCAAAGCGCTGGCCTTTGAGCAAAAGAAAGAGATTCGCAACGAGACCATTTATCACCTGGCTCTCTCGCTCGATACTCTTGGGCGGCTTGGCGAGGCGCGCACGGCCTACGAGGCCTACATCAAGAATTTTGCCTACGACACCCGCGCGATGGATTCCCAGAAGCGGGTCATGCAACTGGTGCGCGAAAACATTCAACCCGAAGGCACACTCAAGGCCGGACCCTGACGGAGCCACCCATGGACTCGTCCAACGCCCCCAAAGACGCCCAGCAGGAACCTGAAGAAGAGGAACGCTCGGGCATCTACATGGAGTTTGAGCCCTCCAAGGACCCGGTGGTGATCAGCACCGCGCGTCGCGTGCGTCAGATCGGGTTCACCATCGCGGGTCTGTTGACCTTGTGGGTGTCGACGCCTGTGGTGATCGCCGTGGTCAGCGGGGTCAGCAGCGGGACGGTGGTGGACCCCATCAGCAAGCGCCCGGTGGCCGCTGATTATCGACTCGACGATTGCCGCCAGTGGGGTCTAGAGCTGATCAAAAATGGCGGCGCCGACAAAGATCGCGCCGATTGGAAGACGCGCTGCGGCTCGACCAACCCCGATTTGCTTATCAAAGTGCC
>CAKZKQ010000528.1 GCA_937123825.1 uncultured Pseudomonadota bacterium | reverse complement strand
CTTTTTTGGGAATTGGCAGATTTTAGCTGCTATTTTGCAGAAGTTAGCAGTATTTACATTTTGCTCAGAAAACAATCAATCGCGCGTGGCAAAGAGCGCTAACAACTTGAAAATGCAGGGTATTGTTTGTAAGTCGTCTAGAAGTTGACGGCAACGTTCGCGTTCTTGTCGGAAACCGCCGCAATTGCCTCTCGCACCGTGGACTTGGTGAGTAACTGGGGAAGGATGATGGGCTGGAGGCTGGTGTCGAGGATCCGGCCCTGTTGGGTCAGAATCTGGGGAACCTGGGCGCTGGCCGTGGCTGCGGTGCCCAGCAGGAGCGCGGTGGCCAGAAGGCCCACCAGGTGTTTGATCATCTTTTTGGAGCGGCGCATCAGGGGCCTCCTGTCAGCGTTGCAACGGTTTTTATGATTTTTATCAATCGATTGAACTTGGGTGTTGTCTTTGCTCA
Organism: uncultured Pseudomonadota bacterium; assembly: GCA_937123825.1. Lineage (GTDB taxonomy): Bacteria > Myxococcota_A > Bradymonadia > Bradymonadales > CAKZKQ01. The sequence goes on along the minus strand of CAKZKQ010000528.1, from coordinate 10,022 downwards.
TCACTGCTCCTCGGGCTCAGGCAGCGCGCTGATGACGCCCGACTGCAGGATGTGGTTGTCGCTGGTGGCCGTCACGTCCACGATGTCCACAGGGGACAAGACGCCGATGGCGCGGTAACCGGCCGACTCCATCACGGCGCATCCGGCGCACATGCCCAGCACCGCCTGGGGGTCGCCGTTGCCACACACGTGGTTTTGGCAGACCTGACCCTCGGGGCAGTCGTTGACGTTGGGGTTTTCACCGCATTCGCCGTCCACGCACTGGCCGGTGGGGGCGTCGCAGACCTGGCCTTCAGGGCAGCTGCCGGGCAGACACGCCGTCTCACAGCGGCCCGTGTCGGGGTTGCAGATCTCGTTGTCGCCGCAGCGGTCCGGGACCTGGTCGCAGGGGGCCAGGCACTCATCGTTGAGGCAGATGAGCCCTTCGCCGCACTGCTCATCCTGCGCGCAGGGCAGGCAGTGGCCGTCGGTGCAGGCTTCGGTGCCGCAATCGCTCTGTTCTTCGCAGGCGGTCAGGCACACGTCGTTGATGCAATCCTGGCCGTCGGGGCAACCGGTGGTTTCGCAGGTCGCCTCCACGCAGCTCCCATCGGAGCATTCCTGTCCGTCGCCGCACGTCACACCGGCGCACGCCGTTTCACCACAAGACCCCTCAATGCAGACCTGACCAACATCGCACTGCTGACCAGGACAATCGGTGTCAAAGCACTCGTCGGTGACGGCGTTGTTGGTGACGCAGGTCTGATCGTCGCCGCAGGCATCACAACCTGTCGGCGGCGAGCAGTCTTCGGGGCACGAAGCCTCTTCGTTGTCACACACACCATCACCGCACACCGGGGTGTCGTTGTTGGTGTCGTTGTTGGTGCCATTGTTGGGGTTGTTGTTGGGCGTGGTGATGGTGCCACCACCTGCCCCCTCTGGGTCGGAGCACGCCGTGGCCCCGAGCGCCATGGCCAATAGCGCTGTCCCCAGCCATAGGACTGGGCGGCGGCATTGGCCTGGGTGTCGCTGTGCGGGTCTCATGTCAATGGGTCCCCTTGTGTCGATGGTTGAGCGGCCTTGCAATGCACGTCCTGAGCCTTCAAGGCGCCGTATTCGGTGTATGTCGCTGCAATCTCTACCGATAAACTGGCAAATGTCCGGGGCCACTCTTATCCAAAAGCTCCCCAACACAAGACGCCACACACCGCTGCCTTTGTTTTAAATCCTCACAGAGGATTGCAGCGATAACAATGCCGTCAAATTGACTGCCGTTGGGTGTTTTTCAGACATGGCCGGATGCCCTGTACAGAATGTCTAGCGTTTTACACATCTCAAGGCAAGCGCAGAGCATCGTCGGGCGCGGGTGTGCATGGGGCATCGTTGTGCCGGGCGTGGAATGGGGTTGTGGGGAGGTGTGGGGGCGTGGGCGACCTGTGGTGTGAGGCCAAGCGATTGAGTGCATCGCCGTTGTTTGGGGGATTAAGGACGGGCGAGGTCGGCCAGGCGGACGTCAACACGGTGGGCCAGGGCCAGGATGGAGGCGTCATCGCAGAGGCGGTCGTCGCAGGTCAGCGTCACCACCTCCCAGCTTTGGGGGATGATCCAGTTGATGTGTAAAATCCGGCGGCGTTTTGAGCGCACGGACCGATGTCCGATCTCTCCGGTGGTCCTGGCGTCCTTCTGTGTGCGCGCAAAGTTGGTCAGCCGCTTGGAGGCGGCGTCTTTGTTCTGGCTGCGCCAGACCTGCAGGGCCACGCCGTAGTTGTCGCCTTTGTTGGTCGGGCGCAGGCGCGCGCTGCCGTAGTTGGAGCTGGGTCGAATGCCCTGGAGTTGGGCTTGTTGGAACTCAATCCGAGTTTGGAGGGCTTTGTTGATGTCGTCGGCGCGCAGCAGCGGCGCGACATCCAGCGCTCCATCCGGCACAGGGGGCGGCGCCCGCGTGACTTCAACCCCAGCGGGTGCCGCAGCCTTGGGGTCTTCTTTGACGGCGTTGTTTTGGGGGGGGGAGTCTTTCGCGCCTTGGTTTGCGGGGCCTTTGCATGCCACCTGCATGCACGCGATGGCCGCCAACCCGAGCAAAAGGGCCATGGCGTGGTGCGGTGCGGTGTGTCGGGACGAGCTTGGATGGGGGGGGATGGTCGTCACAGGTGGTCTACAGGCAGAGGTCATGGTGAGGCGCAAAGGCGCTGGCAAAGTTCTGGGGGCAGTGTGCCTGAGCGGCGCTTGATGGATCAACCCTGGGTGTGCCCGCGCGCTCGCTTTACGACTTGTTGGGGGCTCCTGCGGCGTCTCGCAGCCAGTTGTAGTCGACCTGGCCCTCAAACTGGTGGGTGATGATGCCCTCTGGGTTGACCACGATGGTCGTGGGGTAGATGTGGAGCCCAAAGGTCTGCGCCATGGTCTGATTGCCAAGCAAGATGGGGTAGCTCACCCCCAGCTTGCGCGATTCTTTGGTCGCTTCGGCGGGTTCGCCGCTCTCAAAGACCACGCCGTAGACCTCGATTGGCGCGTCTGCGGCCTGGGCGTCTTTGTGGAAGAGGGCAAAATCCGGGATTTCGGCGCGGCATGGTGGGCACCACGTGGCGTAGACGTTCAAGACCACGGTGCGTCCTTTTTTCTGGCTTAGATCAAGCACTTTGCCGTCGGCGTCGCGCAGCTTCAGGTCGCCGATGGGCTGGCCTTTGAGGTTGGCGTGGTTGTGGTTTCCGCCCCCGGACATGCTGTAGGCCAACACGGCCGACGCGGCCAGGATGCCGATCCAGACAAGGATTTCTCGACCGTTGATTTCTTTCATGGTGCGTGTGCTTTGGTGGGCCGCGGCGGCCCGTCTTGTGTGGCGCAGGCCAGTGTTGGAGTCCCGAGCCCTGTGTTGTGTGGTGGGGCGCGGCGGAGCGCTGGCCATGCAAGGGGCCAACAGCACACAGACTCTAAATCATCCTCAATGCGGTGCAAAGCGCCTCGTGGCCCATCCAAAAGATGGTTTGAATGAGAGGACTCAGGGGGTCTGGCGAGCGATGAGGAGGTAGGCGGTGCGTTGGTCTAGCAAGACGGCGCCGTCTCCCAGCACGCGCAGTTGCAGGGTGACCACCTGGTGGTTCCCCTCAGGGCCTTCGGGGACCAGGCCTGCGCGCTCAAACTCCAACTCAAAGCTCAGTTCTGTGCCAGGGACCACGCCCAGAAAGCGGTCGGCGTCGGTGGCCACAATGCCCTGGGGAGGCTGTGCGCTGGTGGGTGTGGCTCGCACCAGATGGACGGTGGGGTCGATGTCGTCGTTTTCGTTGGGGTCTTGCCCTTGGACCGTGACGTCGCGGCGGACGTTGCCGGTCAACTCTTCAAAGGCGCTGATGATGCTCAGATCCAGCCCGTTGCCCTGAGAGTCGACGGTGTAGACCTGGGGTTCGTTGGCGTCGTTGACCGCGCCGGTGCGTATGGCGGCGGTGTCTAGGTCGCCTCGGGAGCTTGGCGAGCCCGAGAAGATGCCCACGACCTTGGCGCCGATGGCGTTTAGCGCGTCCATGGCCTGGTCAAAGCCAGGTGGGGCAGGGGAGATGTCCGCGTAGGGGGCGCTGTTGTTGGGTCCGTTGTGGAAGAGGGCGTCGGTGAACATGACCACGATGGGCAGCGCGTCGCCTCGAAAGCAGGGGTAGCCGGCGCCTTTGTTGGTGCACTGCCCTCGGGGCGCAATCCATGGCTCCAGGCCATCTTCTGTGGCCAGTGCCCAGAGCGCCACGGTCTGGGATTCGGGGACGGTGAAGCCGTCGCCCGGCGTGCAGCAGGTCTGGAGCTGGTTGACGGCGTCGACCACGGAGCGCTCGTCAGGGGTGATGTTCTGGATGTTTTCAAAGGCGCGAAAGTCGGGGTTGTTGCCGTAAGGGGTCTGGGCAAAGTCATCAAAGCGCCCCACGCCAAACTGCACATCGCTGACCACGGCCCGAAGCTCAGGGATGATGGTGGAGATGATGGTTTGCTTCAGGTTCTGAATCTCGCCGTTCATGGTGGTGCTGGTGTCCATCAGGAAGTAGATGTCACCGCGCTGCACGCGACTGGAGAAGACCAAAGAGGTGGTGGTGGTGTCCTCTTCGGGGGGGATGATGGCCAGGAAGCTGCGCGAGTCGGGGCGCTGACCGGGGTTGGTGGCGTCGGTCCCTGCGGCAAATTCAAAGAGGTCGCTGGCGCCGTCGCTGTCGGTGTCGATCTTCAGCGGATCTGTGCCCGAGGCGGCTTCTTCATCGTCGTAGAGGCGGTCGCCGTCGCTGTCGCGGTCCAGGCAATCGGGCAGACCGTCGTTGTCGGTGTCCTGGGAGCCCTCATTGGTCAGCCCATCCCCGTCCGGGTCGCCGTCGCATTGGGGGTCGGGGTCATTGTTTGGGTTGTTGTTCGGGTCATTGTTCGGGTCATTGTTCGGGGTGTCATCGTCGGGTTGGCATTGCCCGTTGATGCAAAGCTCCCCAGAGGCGCAGTCGGTGTCGTCCTGGCATTCGGGTGCGTCGTTGTTGGGTTGGTCGTTGTTGGGAGCGTCGTTGTTGGGTGCGTTGTTGGGGATATCGTTGTTTGGAGTGTTGTTGGCAGAGGCGTTGGGGTCGCGGCAGGTGTTGGCCACGCAAATCAGCCCCGCTTCGCACTCCGAGTTGACGCTGCACGCGCCGCCTTGGCCCGAGACCGTGGTGTCACCGTCGTCACCACACGCCCACGCCGTGGTCGCAGCGGCCAGGAGCGCCAAGAGGAGGGCACGGCGAGCCCATGCGCCTGGTGAACATGAGGTGGCGCTGGAGGTTGTGCGCTTGAAGGGGTGATGGAACATGGTTCGAACTCCGCGTCTTGATAAAGGGTCAGCGGAGGATAAAACGGATCTTCCAAATAACCAAAACGCCCTGGTGTCCTTTGTTGGAAACCTGGGTTTATTGTCGGTTTTGTTGGGGGGAGGCTGGGTTTGGTGCTGTCGTGTGGGGTCATCCCACGCAGGTCAGCCAGGAAGACAAAAGGCGAGCAGGGTTGGTGTTGCCCTGGCTCGCCTTGATGTGGTGGGGACGGGTGGGGGTCACCAGCGGCTTTGGGGCAGCGCCTCTTCTTGGAGACCGGCGTCGCTGACGCGGTGGAATTTGATGAGGTTGGTCTCTGCGCCCGTGGCGATGGGCGTGCCCATCAGAATGATGATTTCATCGCCGGGTTTGGCCAGTTGCTGGCGGCAAATCAGGCGTTCGACGGCCATGATGAGGTCGTCGGTGTTGTCCATCCGGCCGATTTGCATGGGGGTGACGCCCCAGAAGAGGGCCATCTTGTAGATCACGTCTGCGTTGGGGGTGCAGGCGATGATGGGTCGCTCGGGGCGGTAGGTGGTCAGCAGCTTGGCGGTGGAGCCCGACTCGGTGAAGGCCACGAAGAAGCAGACTTCCAAATCGACGGCGGACACAGAGGCAGCAATGGCGAACGCGTTGGGGAAGGTCTTCATGTTGGGGATGAAGCGCTGGGTGTTGAGCCGCTTGTAGCGCTCGGACTGCTCGACCTCGGTGATGATCCGCCGCATCATCCGCACCGCCTCGATGGGGTAGCGGCCGGTGGCGGTTTCACCCGAGAGCATCACCGCATCGGTGCCGTCCATGACGGCGTTGGCCACATCGGAGGCCTCGGCGCGGGTCGGGCGCGGGTTGATGGTCATCGATTCGAGCATCTGGGTGGCCGTGATGGTCTGGCGCCCAGCGCCGATGGCCATGTCGATGGCGCGCTTTTGGATGATCGGCACCTGCTCGGGGGGAAGCTCCACGCCCAGGTCACCGCGCGCAATCATGATCCCGTCGGAGACGGCGATGATGTCTTCGAGCGACTCGATGGCCTCGGGTTTTTCGATCTTGGAGATGATGTGGGGCAGCCGTCCCTGGTTGTTGGGGAGCATGGCCCTGAGCATGTGGACGTCGAGCGGCGAGCGGACAAAGGACAGCGCGATGTAGTCGAAGCCCAGGGTGAGTCCAAACTTCAGGTCGGCCTTGTCTTTGGCGGTCATGCTCGGGGCGGTGACGGCCGCGCCGGGCAGGTTGATGCCTTTGTTGTTCTTGAGCGTGCCGCCGATCTCGACCTCGGTCCACACGTCGTTGCCATCGATGTCTGCCACGCGCAGCCGCAGCAAGCCATCGTCGAGCAGGAGGATGTCGCCGGGTTTGACGTCCTTGGCCAGCAACTTGTACGTCGTCGACACCCGCTCGGCGCTGCCCACGATGTCATCGACGGTGATGCAAAACCGCTGGCCGATGCTCAACTCCGTGGCGCCATCGGCAAACTTGCCCACGCGGATTTTTGGCCCCTGGAGGTCCTGGAGGATGGCCACGGGTTTGCCCACGTCCTGGCTGATGGAGCGGACCAGCTCGTAGACCTCTTTGTGATCCTCGTGTGTGCCGTGGGAGAAGTTCAAACGGGCCACGTCCAGGCCGCTGATGATCATCTCGCGCAGCACATCGGGGTTTCGGGATGCAGGGCCGAGTGTGCAAACAATCTTCGCTCGTCTTCGGGCTCCTGAAGACATGGTCACCTCTTGTGGGGGTTCTGAAATCATCCTGACCATCGTGCCCTGTCCGGCGACACCCACCAGCCTGCGGGCATTGGCTGCAGGGCGAGTCCACAAGACCTGCGTTTTGCCTCGGCGCGAGGGGTGGTGGGGGTGGCTGGTGGCCTCGTGGCGTGCCTGGATGGTTCCTCTATGGGACAGCGTCGCGGTGCGACTGGGGAGCGCGCTGTCGAATTGTGTTGATGCTTGGGCCGATTGTGCTGATGGACACTCAAGACACATGGCAACGGGCGTTTGGTGAAACCCTTGCGGGGTCTTGTCTAAAACGCGCGTCATGGTGACGTTGTTGAGTATCGAGCAGCCTCGGGTTTGATATAACAGTTTATGAGCGCTGCTGCCAACCAGATGTCACACCTTGAAGGCCAAAGGGCGGCTGTGGGGATCAGCCGTCGGAGGACCCAAAACGACTGCGAGCATCGGAGGTTGCGCGGTGCGTTCTGGGTTGTGGTGGCGGCGCCGGGGAGAAATGGCGCTCGCAAATTTTGCAGGGGCCGGAGTCCAAACACCCAAAGCCCCATCTGCGCTCAACGGCGGCGGCGGCGCACCACGGCCAGGCCAAGCAAGCCCAGCGCCAGGGCCAGTCCTGCCGGCAGCGGGGCATCCCCGGTCGGCGTCACACAACCACACGCCTGGGCACCACCAGATTCCGGCGCACCCGGCGGCGTAAAGTTGTCGCCGTCGCCTTCGCCCTCATTGATCGGCGGCTGGTCTTCGCCTTCGCCCTCGCCGTTGTCAATCTGGCCGTTGCCGTCGTCTTCGACGATGCAGTTGCCGCGCTGACAAATGGTCCCTTCGGGGCAGGTCGTGCGCAAGCAGGGGTCCTCCACGCATTGGCCCTCTGCGCAAGTCTCGCCCCCCTCGCAAATAACCCCCGCGCAAGGGTCATCCACACAGTTGCCCGCGACACACTCCTGGTCCGCCGGACAGTTGCGTCCCGCGCAGGGGTCTTCAAAGCACACGCCGCGCTCACAGAGTTCACCGGCGGGACACTCAACCCCCAGACAAGTGTCAAAGCAGGCACCATCGCGGCAACCCTGGTTGTCGGCGCACTGCACGTCGGCGCACTGGTCGTCGCGGCACGCGCCGCTGACGCAGACCTGGCCGTCTGGGCAACCGCTCAGTGTGCAGTCGTCCTCCACACAGCGGCCCAGCGAACAACTCAGACCCGGACGACACTCAATGCCCACACAAGGATCGGCGCACTGACCGTCGATGCAGACCTGACCCGAGGGGCAATCGCTGTTGGAGCAGGGCGTGATGCACACCCCCTGGCGGCAAATCGTCCCACCAAAGCACTCACCGGCCTGGCACCGCTCGGCGCACTCACCGTTGACGCACTCCTCATTGGGCTCGGGGCAAACCACGTCCTCGTCAATCTGACCGTCGCAGTCATTGTCGATGTTGTCACAACTCTCTCGGGGCAGGTCCCCACAGCGGCGGCAGGCGTTCTCCACGCCCTCATCAATCTCGCCGTCACAGTCGTTGTCTTCCCAGTCGCAGTCCTCGGCGGGCTCGATGCCGCACTCACCGCACGAGTTCAACAATCCCTCGTCGGTCTGACCATCGCAGTCGTCATCGAGGTTGTTGCAGACCTCGTCGGGCTCCGGGCCGCAGTCGCCGCAGGCGTTGCGCACACCCTCATCAATGATCGCGTCACAGTCGTTGTCGCGCCCATCACAAATCTCGGCGCCCGTCTCCACACAATCGCCGCAAGCGCTGTCAAAGCCCTCGTCGATGAGGTTGTCGCAGTCGTTGTCCTCGCCGTCGCACACCTCGCGCGGCGTCGGCCCACACTCACCGCAATCGTTGAGCAGTCCTTCGTCAAAGCGGCCATCGCAGTCTTCATCAAAGCCATTGCACAACTCGCGCGGCGTCGGACCACATTGACCACAGGCGTTGAGCGTGCCCTCATCGATCTGGTTGTCGCAGTCGTTGTCGTCCCCATCGCAGATCTCATCGGGGACCGGACCACAGACGCCGCACGCGTTGAACGTGCCCTCATCAATCCGGTTGTCGCAGTCGTTGTCGTCCCCATCGCAAAGCTCGTTGGTCCGGTCGCCCGCCTCAGCGCTGCAAACCACTGCCGTGCCGCTGTCCGAGCACACCAACTCCCCAGTGCGACGACATGCGCCGATGCCGTCTTCACACGCATCGCCAAGGCCCGCAAAGTCCTCATCGATGGCGCCATCACAGTCGTTGTCGCGCCCATCACAGACCTCGGCCGGGTCAATGGCCACCAGCACGTCGGCCAGGGCCTCGCGCAGCCGCTGGCGGTCGGCGGCAAAAAGCGCCGTGCCCGCCACCAGGTCAATGGCCCCCTGGCTGTTGATGGCCGTGCCCCCCGAGCGGGCCATGGCGTTGAGCTGCGCCGAACCCTCGACGTTGGGCCCAAAGCCAATCACAAAGGTTTTGACGTCGTAGGTGTCCCCGCCCACGTTGACCGTGCGCAGGTTGGCCGCAGCCCCCACCGGATCCCGGTTGGGCGTGCCGCCAGGGCACTCACGCACCCCGTCGGTGATCATGATCACATAATAATTGCGGCACTCGCGCTGCGGGTCGCTGTTGATGACCTGACCGCTGTAGTAATCGCGCGCATCCTGGAGCGAAAGCGCCAAAGGCGTCCAGCCCGTCCCCCGCAACTCCTTGTTGCCAGGGAAGTTCTCCACCCCATCCATCCATTCAAGGATCTCAGGGCGACTGCCAGGCCCAACCGGCACCAACACATCGGCGCCGCCCACGTTGCTGTCGCAAGAGTCCCAACCATAGTAGTTGATCGGATCGGGGTAACGCCGTCCGTTGACACCCTCATCAAGAATGCCAACGCCCTCATCCTGATGAAAACGCATCAACCCGAACTCAATGTCCGCGTCCGTCCCCAACAAAATGTCCTGGACCGCCTCTTTGGCCACAAAGAGCTTGGAGTCGTTGGGCTGACCGTCCCCGTTGGTGTCCTGCCCAGGATGATCCTGGCTGCCATCCCCACGCGTCCCGTTGCCCTCAACATCCCAAAGCATCGACCCGCTGGTGTCAAAAAGGATCATCACCCTGGGCGATATCCCCTGGGCCATGGCTTCACCCGAAACCATCACGCCCATCAAAGCCACCAACAAACCAAGCCCTAAACGCTTCCCCTTCAGCTCTTTCATCGCTAAACCCACTCCATATCAACGCCACTTGCTTATAGTAGCATTTACTTTCGAGCTTTGCTCGGGTGTCGTTCGGTCGCCTCGCTGCGCTTGGCTTCCTTTCGGTTCGCGGCGCCCCGTGGGGGCTTGCTTTTGGTTCGGTCGCTCGCGTTGCTCGCTTCCTTTCGGTTCGTTCGCTGCGCTCACTTATGGCATTTGCGATGAGTGGACCGTGCTTCGCTTCGCCGGGCGGTGTCGTCATCTCGTCGAAAGTGCTTTCACTTTTGGGGGCCAGATGGGCGGTGGTGGAGGCTTGGGAGGCTTTCCAGGGGGTTTTGTGGTGGGCGGTGGCGGTTTGG
>CAKZKQ010000527.1 GCA_937123825.1 uncultured Pseudomonadota bacterium | reverse complement strand
ACCCCTGCCATCCGTTATTGCTCGCCACAAACCAAGCCTTTCTTCTGCATCTTGGTATGAGAGGAAAGTGGGCGGATGGGCCTGAGGGCGGAGGTCGGCACAGAGGTCAAGGCGCGCCAATTTCTGCCTTGTTGGGGGTTGATGTCAGTGGGTGAATCGAGTAGGCCCATGGTTCTACACAACCGGAGGACTTTGGATGAGCGCTCAGGACCAACGATCATCGCCCCAAAACAGCCCCAAACCGCTCGAAGCCGTCAACGTCGCGCCGCCGCCTGTCGAGCAGCGCACGCGCCGCAGCGCGGTCTTCGCGACCCCTGGGGAGAAAAAGTCTCGCTACCACCTGCCTGACGGCCTGGAGTCCTCTTCGCCGGTCGGCTACCGCACGCGCGTGTCCATGAGCCGCCAGGAAGTGGACGAGGCGCTGCAGCTTTTGAGCCTGGAGCGTCCCTCGGCGTTTGCGCCGTTGGGCCATTCGGTTCTTGAGAAGGAGCTTTTTGAAGAGTCGGCGTTGGGGATCATGGTCGCGCGTCAGTCGACCAACTATCGCGGGCACCGCCAGGTGACCTTTGGCCCTGAAGACTCCGAGCGCTTTGCCCATCTTCTGCGCAGCCTCAAGCACCTTGACGCGGATGTGTTGGACAACGCCGCTTATACGCACGTGGTCCTGTCGCGGCCTTACCGCACGGTTTTCACCTTTTTGCTGACCTTTGTGGGGCACAAGGCCTGGACGAGCCTCTTTTCGGTGGCGCGGCGCGGTTGGCTCAAGCGCTTCAAGCACGCCGACGACATCCCCACCATTGGTTACCTGCAACAACTCCACGTGGGGATCCTGGCCGATGCGCAGGAGCGCGCCACGATCATCGCGTCACAAGGACGGCGGCGAGCCCAGGTCCACTCTGCGCCGTTTTGCAGCCAAGCCCGTCGCACAGACAACAAGGCGGTCCTGCACGCCATCGAAGAGATGTGCGGGATCACACGTCAAGAGCGCTCACAGGGATGGCGCGTGGCGCTGGTGACCCAGGTCGGGGAGGCGACCAAAGAGGAGGCCATCAAGATTTCGGCGCAGACCTGTCGCAAGCTCGGGGCCAACCTCCTGGCGTTCCGCAGCGAGCGGATCCAGCCTGGTGTCAATCAAGACAACAAGGCGCCAGCGCAGTATGGCTCCAGGCAAGACATGGATGTGTCGGATGAACTCACGACGCAGGCAGGGCGTGCGGGTTACAACGCGTTTGCCCACTGGACAGGTTGCGAGCGAGAGGCGGCCAAGCGTTTGTTGATGCTGGAGCGGATCGATGTGTTGACCGATCCAGGCAAAGAGCGCCTGCGTGAGATCCGCAAGATGCTCGGGGATGTGACCGACCGCGTGGTGGCCAACATCCCGCTCTGGGCCGATCTGGCCACCGGCAAGACGCTCACCCGCGGCGCCAGCCAGGGACGCAAGGCCTTTGGGCTCGCTGGCCAGCGGATTTACATCGGTGGTTTGTCCAAGGCGGAGGTCAAGGCGGCAGGGCTTGACTGGGATCAGGCGCTTCGGGCCGTGGGCGCCAGCGCCGCGCGCAGTTCGTTGATGGCAGAGCTGATGGGCGTCTACGAGCTGCCCGAAGACTGCGATCTGCTGGCGGGGATTTGTCTGATGGCGGGCCCCGTCAACCAGAACGACATCGGCAAGAGCTTCTACGGTCAGCCGGACCTGCTCTCGCGTCAGTTCCCCGACCGCGATCCCACCTCGTTGTTGGTCTGGACGCTCAAGGCCAAGACCGTTGCGGACCCGATCGGCAACGAAGAGCAGCTCATGAATGCCAAGCGCAAGGGCATGTTGGTGGATCTGCGCCCCGGTCCCCACGATGTGGTGTGGCTCAAGACGTCCAAGGGTCTGGAGCCGATGCGCCAACGCGGCCAGGAGGTCAACCGCGAGAGGGCCTTTGGCGATGTGGGCAACTTTGTCACCGATCCTGACGGTCGCGACATCCCTGGAAACCGAGGTGAGCCCTGGGGCGACGCCGGAAAGCTGTGGAACACTTGAGCCTTTTGCCGTGGAGCCTTCAGCGGCGATTGTGGGCCCCTTCAGGCCATGGCGCGCACGTGTTGAAGTGCGGCGTTGAGGCGTTCGTGCACTTCTCTGCGGTTCAGCGTTCGGGCGATGCGGTGGGCTAACATAAGAGCGTCGTGAGCGCGAGAGGTGCTTTGGGGCGCCATGCGTGTGGCGCTGTGGAGCAGTTGTGTGGCGGTGCTGTGAAGCGAGGGGACCAGTGGGTTGGTGCACAGGCGCAATTGATCCAGGTGTTGGTCCCAGGTTGCGGATTGCCTGCGATGTGCGGCGACTTCCATGGCCAGCGCGTGGAACATGGCTCGAAAGGGAATGTCGTCGTTGAAGGTCTCGTGTTGGCTTAGCTCATCAAGGAGTGTGCTGAGTTCTTCAAGGCGGTTTTGTCGGGGCAGGACGCGCGCCAGGTTGATCAGCGCTTTGATGTCTTGAGATGACGCGGCGGCGCGCAGCGCGGCGGCGCATTGCCGAAAGGCTCGCTCGGCCACGTCCCACCGTTCTTGTTCAAGCGCCGTCAGGCCCAGTGTGTTGAGGATGACCGCGTGCAAAATGGGGTGCCCCAACCCCTGGGCGCTCTCTTCGGCCCGGCGGCTGCATTCGAGGGCTTCTTCAAAACAATCCAAACCCCGGTGACAGTGTGCCATGGTGTCGAGCGCGATGCTGATCAGGAGCGCAGAGCCGACCTCCTGGGCGTGTTGCAACGAGCGCTGGGCGTGTCGCAAGGCGCGTTCGGGTATGGCGATGGCCATGGACTGAGCGAGCTGGGTGTGGACGCTGGAGAGCCCCGCGATGTCGCCGCTTTGATGCAAGAGCGCTGCGGCTTCTTCCAGGAGTTTGATGGTTTCTTCCGGGCCGTTTTGGGTGTGGGTGTGTTTGGCCAGCCGTTGCAAGAGTTGCGGGAGGCTTGGCCAGTTGTGTTGCCGGGCAAGCGCGATGGCGGGTCGGAGTTGATCCTGGATTTCGTGTTGTCTGCCCAGGGGGTCGAGGCTGCGCGCGTGTTGGGCCAGTAAAAGACCGTGGCGCGCATCGTGCTCCGGCAGCGCCAGAGCATCGAGTAGGCCCTGGCACTCTGCGTGAAGTTCCAGCGCGCGGTGGTAGCTCCCGGCGTAGATGTGGCCTTCGATGGCGTTGGAGAGGGCGTCAAAGGCCTGGTGGGGTTGTCCGGCGCGTTGCAGGTGGGTGCCCAGGCGCTCTGTGGTGGTCAAATCCGGGGCGGGGTGGATGTGGTTGAGCGCCCAGGCGCACGACGTGTGGGCCTGGGCAGCAAAGCGCAGCTCATCCGTTTGTCGCAGCAGCGCCTCGGCCAGCATGCGGTGCTCAAACCGCCAGCCGTCGGGGGTTTGTCGCGCCAGGTTGTGTTGGTAGAGCTTGGACAGGAGCGTGGGGGGCGGTGTGGTGTTGCTGTGTTGGCACGCGGCGAGCCACTCGCGCTCGTCGATGTGGTGCCCCAGCGTTGCGGCGATGAAGAGGGACTTGTGTGCGGTGGGGGGCATGCCTCCGAGCGCTGTCCTCAAGCGCGAGACCCACAGCGCGTAAATATCGTCGGGCAGCGTGGGGCGCGTGTCTTCTTTGAGGACAAACCCTTTGGGTCCGGCGTCCAGCAGCCCGCGTTGAATCCAGTCATCGACCAGTTCTATGGCAAAAAGTGGGTTGCCCGCAGTGCGCGCCTGAACCTGCTGTGCCAGCGACGGGCTCAATGGCAGCAGCGCGTGGACCAGCTCGGCGTGTGCTTTGGGCGCAAGGGCCTTGAGCGCCATCTTGGTCACGCGCGGCAGCCCAACAAAGAGATTCAAGAGTGCCTGCGTGACCAGGTTTTTGCGGCCAGTGTTGTGTCGCCCGCTGAGGATGATCAGCAGGCGTCCGTGACGCCGTGGGTCGCGTTGGGTGTGGAGGTGGTGTGCCAGGCTCAGGGCGTCGGCGGCGGCGTGTGCGTCGTCGATCCAGAGGATGACCGGGCGCTGCGCGCTGAGCGCCTGGAGCAGCCGCTCGATGGCGGCGTAACGCCCCGAGAGCGTGCTGTGTCCGCCCGTGGTTCTGGAGGACTGGGTCGGCTCACAAAGCAGTTGCGTCAAAACGCGTTGGTTGTGGGGATCGTCAATCCCCAGATGTTCAAGGCGGTGCGAAAGCCGTTTTTGAATGGATTCGGGGCCCATCCGCTGGACGCGCAGGGCCCGGGCGAGCATCTGATGGAGGCCATTGTTGGTGTTGGGGCGCGGGTCGTGGGTGGCCTTGAGGACGGTGGCCAGGCCCGTTTGGACGGCCCGTTGGCACAACCACTGCGCCAAGAAGCTTTTGCCGACCCCCTCTGGGCCCAGGAGCATGATGGCCTGCGATGGCCCCGGTTCTTGGAGGGCGCCCAGAGCTTGCCAGAGCATCTTTTGTTGGGTCTGACGGCCCACCAAGGGGGTTTGTTTGAAGGCGTAGACCCCCAGGCCAACGCCTTGAAGGCGAGCATCTTCTTGGGGAGGGGGTGAGTCGAAGGGACCCTGGAGAGCGTATGAGGGTGTGGCGTGGATGGGGCCTGAGTTGGGCTCGAGCGTGTGGAGCGCCCAGGCGGCATCGGCGGCACATTGAAAGCGATCGAGCGGATCGATGGACATCAGGCGCATGATCCAGTCGGTCAACCCACTGGGAATGGTAAAACGGGGTTGGAGTTCGGGGCGCTGGGAGGTCAGGTGGGCCATGGCCAGGATGTTGGCGCGTTTGGCCGTCCTGGGGGCGTCGAAAGGCACCGAGCCGCCCACCAGCTCATACGCCAGGCACCCCAGCGCATAGAGATCGGTCCACGGCCCGTAGTCTTGCCAGCGGCCAGTGAACTGCTCGGGGGCCATGTACTCAGGTGTGCCTGCGATCATGGACTCCGACTCTTCCTCCAAGAGCGTGTCGACGGCGTGCGCCACGCCAAAGTCCACCAGCGACCAACGCGCCGGTTGTCCAATGGGGGTGGCCCGCATGACGTTGCTGGGCTTGATGTCGCGGTGAATCACGCCGCGCGCGTGGGCGTGGGCCAGGGCGTCGAGCAGTTCAAAGAGGATCTGCCGCGCGTGCTTCCAGCGCTTGATGCGCCGTTTGAGGCTGGCCAGCGTGCCGCCAGCCATGTGCTCCATGATCAGATAAGGGCTGTCGACGTCGAAGCGCAGCCCTTTGGGGGTTTCGATGGGGTGTCGCAGTTGCCCAATGTCAAAGATCCGCGCCGCGTGCGGGTGATCGAGGCTGGCCATGGCCTGGGCCTCGGTGCGAAAACTCTGGTAGTAGCGCTCTTGACCGGTCTTGGCTGGGATCAAAATCTTGACGGCGACTGGATGCCCATCGCGGTGATGCCCCTGATAAACCCTCGCCATGCCCCCGCGGCCAAGAGGACGATCCAGGTTGAGGTAAAAGGCACCCAGTGGGACAGTGGTCTGGCTCATGGTTCGTGTGGATCTTGCTGAGCTATGGTGGTTGATGGTCACAAGCATAAGCGATGGCGAACCTGGATGCTAAGAGACTGTTTGAAAAGTCCACCACCAACCACCGACGGACCGCTTGTCTGTGGCGAGGCGATGTCCCTGAAATACGACCTTCATTGTTTGCTCCCGTGCCAAACGGCCTCTCTATGAACGCATCGGGCCTTTGACACGGGCGCTTGACCGATCTCATGACATCGTTGCACAAACCGCACAGGCCCATGACCCATGCATGAGGTCCAAGGAGGAGCGTTATGGCGGCACATTTTCACACCGAACTGCGCATTGAAGCCTCGCCCCAGCAAGTCTGGGAGGTGTTGACGGATTTGGAGGCCTATCCCCAGTGGAACCCGATGGCCAAGCAAGCCCAGGGGCGCCTTGAGGTGGGGGCAAAGCTGCTCTTGCACCTGGCCGCGTTGCCGTTTCCTGTCGGAGCACAGATCCGCGCCCTCGATCCGGGGCGCCTGTTGCGTTGGGGCGGCGGCGCGTCGATCATCCTGGACGTGGAGCACTACTTTGAGGTCCACCCCGACGGCGAGCACACGCGCTTTGTGCACGGCGAAATCTTTGGAGGCCTCCTGGGCCCACTCATTGCGCGTCTTGCCGGCATCAACAACGGCCTCTACGAGCACTACAATCAAAAGCTCGCCCTGCGCGTGGCATCCATCTGATCCCCAAAAGGCAGGGGCGACGCTTTGGCATGGGCCCATCACCGGGCCGGCTCGCATTGGGCGGCGCTGTGGGTGGCGGCGAGGCGTTTGGGGACTGGCTGCGCCCACTCCAGTGGTTGTTTTAGCAGAGGTTGGAAGTCGGTCTTGTGAAAGGACTCCAGCCCGGCGCCTCGGGCACGCTGCCGCAAGAAGTAGGGCAGGTGCTCTGGCAATACCGCCGCGCCCAACAACAAGACCCCCCACATGTAGAGGCTGGATTTGCCATTGCCCCAGAGCAGGTATTGGAGCCCGATTTCGCTTTTGACGTCCGTGGGGGTTTGCGTCACCACGTGAAAGATGTCGTGGTTTTCCAGCTTTGGCAGCAACTCAAAGCCATTGTCGCGCAGATATTGGCCCACGCGGTGGCCAAGGCTCCCCGGCGGATGCTCCAGGAGGTCCTTGGCGGTGAGCCCCCAGGGGGTTTTGTGCCCCTTGAAGTGCTGCGCGTAGAACTTGTAGCTGCTTTCAAAGAGTGTGTTGAGGAGCGTTGCGCGCCACGCCATGGTCTGAACCCTCATCCTGTGCATGAACCCACCCGGCCTTGCGTGTGTGGCCGGTGGATTCAAGGTGGGGCTGGGCTGTGGCGTGGATGGCGAGAAGGCAAGGAGAGTCGAAGGCGTTTGTGTGCCGTTCTGGTGCAAGCGGTCCGCAACGTGCCCAGACCGAGTCTCGCTCTCAGTGCAGGAAGTGGCGCCGTCCCGTGAAGATCATGGCCAGTCCGAGCTTGTTGGCCGCGTCGATGACCTTTTGATCGCGGATGGAACCGCCGGGTTGGATGACGGCGGTGACGCCCGCCTCGGCGGCGGCCTCGATGCCGTCAGGGAAGGGGAAGAAGGCATCCGAGCCCATGGCCGAGCCCTGGGCTTTTTCACCGGCCCTCCAGGCCGCAAGCCGCACCGAGTCTACGCGGTTCATCTGGCCAGCGCCGACGCCCACGGTGGCGCCGGGGTGGGCAAAGACGATGGCGTTGGACTTGATGTGGCGCACGGCTTCCCAGGCCATGCGCAGGCTTTCCAATTCGCCTTCGGTGGGTTGGCGCTCGGTGACCACGCGCCATTGCTGCTCGCTGGTTGGGGCGTCGTCGGTGGTTTGGACCAGCAGGCCGCCCAGAATGGGCCGCAGGACCAGGGACGGCTTGGTGTGGGGCTGGATTTCGATCACCCGGCAGTTCTTTTTGCGGTTGGCCAGCCATTGCAGCGCCTCTCCCGAGAACGACGGCGCCACCAACGCCTCCACAAAGAGTTTGCCCAGCGCCTCCACAAAGGCCGCGTCGACGGGGCGGTTGATGGCGATGATGGAGCCAAAGGCGCTGACCGGGTCCGAGGCCAGAGCGCGTTGGTAGACCTCCATCAGATCGTCCCCGGTGGCCAAGCCGCAGGGGTTGGAGTGTTTGATGATGGCCACCGCCGGGGTTTCAAAGGACGACGCCGAGGCCCAGGCCGCGTCGATGTCCATGAGGTTGTTGTAGCTCAGCGCCTTGCCCTGGAGGGCTTTGTAGGGCACCTGCTGGCCGGCCCACTCAAAGAGGGCGCCTTGCTGGTGGGGGTTTTCGCCGTAGCGCAGCACGGCCACGCGGTTGGCGGCCAGATGCAGGGCTTCGGGCAGCGCTTCGGGGTTGTCGCCTTGACCCATCCATGTGGCGATGGCGGCGTCGTAGGTGGCGGTGTGGCGGAAGGCCTTGAGCGCCATGGTCCGGCGCCACGCGGCGTCGTCTTCTTCCTTGCCCAGGGCATCCAGAGCGGCGTCGTAGTCGTTTGGGTCGCAGATCACCGCCACGGACTCAAAGTTCTTGGCCGCCGCGCGCAGCAGCGTCACGCCGCCGATGTCGATCTGCTCGATGGCTTCGAGGTCTGTGACGTCCTCCTTGGCCACGGTCTTGGCAAAGGGGTAGAGGTTGCAGACGACCACGTCGATGGGGGCCAGACCGTGTTGGCTCAGTTCTTCAAGGTGCTCGGGGGTGCGGCGCGCCAGGATGCCGCCGTGAATGGCGGGGTGGAGGGTTTTGACGCGGCCGCCGAGCATTTCGGGGGCCTGGGTGACTGTTTCAACGGCCGTCACTGCCAGTCCGGCCTCCTGGAGGCGGCGCGCGGTGCCGCCCGATGCCACCAGCTCAAAGCCCAGCTCCGCCAGGCCTTTGCCCAGCCCTTCCAGTCCTGTCTTGTCCGACACGCTCAGCAGCGCGCGGCGTTGGGTGCTCATCTGGATCGCTCCTTTGGCGCTGCGGTCTGTGCAGCGCCTTTGATGTGGGCCAAAGGGTCTGCGCCTTTGGGGGCGCGTTGACCGTCTGGCGCCAGCCGTTCTTTGGGGAATGTCGTGTGGCTCTTTGTGCCGTGTTCCTTACCAGGTGCCTGTGAAGGTGACCTTGTCTTTGCTGCCCTGGTTGATGATCTCTCCCACCTTCCAGGCGCGCGTGGTGACGGCGTTTATGGCATCGTCGGCTTGTGCAGCGGGGACGATGACCAGCATGCCCAGCCCGACGTTGAAGACCCGCAGCATCTCATCGCGGGCCACGTCGCCGCGCTCCTGGAGCCACTTGAAGAGCGGCGGCAGAGGCCAGGCGCTCAGATCCAGGGTCATGGCGGCGCCTTCGGGCAAGACTCTGGGGGGGTTGTCGACCAAGCCGCCGCCGGTGATGTGGGCCATGGCGTTGATCTGGACTCCGGCAGCCTCCAGGGCTTGGTGGTCGGCCAGGTAGGACCGGTGCGGGGCCAGGAATGCGTCGCCCAGCGTGGTGCCCAGCGCCTCGATGTGTTGGTCGTAGTCGATGCCCTGGGCGATGTGACGGGCGAGCGTGAAGCCGTTGGTGTGCAAGCCAGAGGAGGCCAGCCCGATGACCACGTCGCCGGGTTGGACGGCGCTGCCATCAATGATCCGCTCGCGGGCCACGGCTCCGACGATGGTGCCCACCAGATCGAATTCGCCGGGACCGTAGACGCCGGGCATTTCTGCGGTTTCGCCGCCAAGAAGGGCGCACCCTGCTTTGGTGCAGGCGGCGGCGGCGCCTGCGACGGTGGCGGCGACGACTTCGGGGACCAGCTTGTTGGCCGCCACGTAGTCGAGGAAGAAGAGGGGGCGGGCGCCTTGGACGAGGATGTCGTTGACGCAGTGGTTGACGATGTCATGGCCGATGGTGTCAAAGCGCCCCACGGCGGCGGCCACACGGGTTTTGGTGCCCACGCCGTCGGTGGAGGCCACCAGCACCGGGGAGCCCTCGGGGGTCAGCGCAGCGGCGTCAAAGAGCCCCCCAAAGGCGCCCACGCCTGCCAATACGCGCGGGCCATGTGTGGCTTCGACGGCGGCTTTCATCATGGAGACCGCGCGGGCGCCCTCGTCGATGTCCACGCCTGCTTCTTTGTAGTCCACGTTGTGTCTCTCCTTGTGGTCAGGGGCCTTTTGCCTGCGTTGCCCGTGGGAGTGTGGGCAGGGCATGTTGGCCCCTGCAAACCTTTGGTTGTGTGGCGAGCAAAAAGCACACCGCTCAAGTCCCCGAGATCCCCTCAAAGGCCATCTTGGGCGGGTCGTCCTGGGTGTTTTGGGTGACGTCGATGGGGTATTTGCCGCTGAAACAGGCGTTGCAGTGGCTGGAGCGCCCCCCTTGGTGTTCGGTCACCGCGCGCATCATGCCTTCCAGCGAGAGGTAGGCCAGCGAGTCTGCGCCGATGTGTTTGCGAATGTTCTCCAGGTCTTTTCTGTGGGCGATCAACTCTTCGTGGGTCCCCATGTCCACGCCCATGAAGCAGGGGTGGCGCACGGGTGAAGAGGCGACCCGGAAGTGGACCTCGGTGGCGCCGCTGTCGCGCAGGAGTTGCACCAGCGGGCCTGCGGTGTTGCCGCGCACGATGGAGTCGTCAATGAGGACCACGCGCTTGCCCCGCAGGTTGGCCTCCAACGGGTTGTATTTGAGCCGCGCGCGGTCTTTGCGCAGCCGGTCTGAGGGTTGGATGAAGGTCCGGCCAATGTACCGGTTCTTGATCAGCCCCTCAGAGAGCGTCAGCCCCGATTGGCGCGCGTAGCCCAGCGCCGAGGGGACCGCCGAGTCAGGCACGCCGATGACGATGTCGGCGTCGGCGGGGGATTCCTCGGCCAGGATCTCTCCCAGGCGTTGGCGGACGCGGTGGATGGATTGGTTGTTGATGACGCTGTCGGGGCGCGCAAAGTAGACAAACTCAAAGATGCACAGCGACATCGGCGGCGTCTGCGTGTGTTTCCACGAGGTGATGCCATCAGTGTCGATGCGCACAATCTCGCCGGGCTCGATTTCGCGGATGAAGCGCGCGTTGACCGTGGCCAGCGCGCACGACTCCGAGGCCACCACGTACCCCGCATGCTCCCCATCGACCTCCAGCGCGCCCAGGCACAGCGGCCGGAAACCGTTGGGGTCGCGCACGGCGTAGACGGCCTCGCGGGTCAGGATGACCAACGAGTAGGCCCCTTGCGCTTTGTCCATAAAGCGCTCGATGCGCTCGGGCCAGCGCGGTTGGTGCAGTTCGTCCAGGTCGAGCGGCTGGGCCAGCATCTGCAAGATGACCTCAGAGTCGCTCGACGTGCTCAACCCCACGCCGCGCCGCAGCAGCGCCTGGCGCAGCGCCGTGGCGTTGGTGAGGTTGCCGTTGTGCCCGATGCCAAGAGGCCCGTGGAGGGTCTCGATGAGGTAGGGCTGGGCGTTGCGCAGCTCCGAGGCGCCCGTGGTCGAGTAGCGCACATGGCCGATGGCCATGTGGCCGCGCAGACCTGCGATGGCCTCTTCCTGGAAGGCGTGGGTCACCAGGCCCATGCCGCGGTGGACATAGGCGCGCACCCCGTCGGTGCTGGCGATCCCGGCGCTCTCCTGGCCCCGGTGCTGCTGAGCGTAGATCCCAAAGAAGGTGGTCCGGGCGACCTCGACGCCCGGTGCGCAGATCCCAAAGACCCCGCAAGCCTCCTTGGGTCCGTTGGACGACAGACTGTAGGTCATGGGTTCCTCAGGTCGGCGTCGTCGGCCATGATTTGATCGGTGAAGGCTTGCTGGGCGGCCTTGACCCTGGCTTTCATCTCGGGGTGCGAGAGCGTGAGCATCTTGGCGACCAGCAGCGCCGCCAGACCGGGCTCAAGCACGACCGCCGGGGCCACGCCCGAGGGCAGGCGCAGCGAGGAGTAGATGTCGGCACCGCCAAACTTGCTGGAGTAGGGCGGGCAGGCCACAACCGGGGCGGTGACGTTGGCGTCGACCACGCCGGACAGGGCGTTGGAGCGCCCCGCGATGGTGACGTAGACCTCGGCGCGGCCTTCGGCCTCGTATTTGCCCAGCAGGTCCAGCAGGTAGACGGTGGCCTTGTGGGCCGAGGCGACGCGGATGTCGCTCTCGATGCCAAACTTTGCCAGCGCGTCGGCGATTTGCTGACCAAACTCCAGATCTTTGCGGGAACCCATGATGATCGGGACAAACATTGTTCTGCCTCCTGGTGTTGGGCGTCGGTGGCCCATGTTCGCGTGTGCGCTTTGCGCTTTGTTTTGGCTCTCTGGTGGGCTTTGGGAGGTGTGTGGTGCCTCTTTGGCCCTGCTTTGAGTGGGGTGGGGGCTGCCGCCCCCTCATGCCCCCGCTTTTTTGTGCTCGAACGTGCGTTGTTGGCGGTTTGTGGGGCTGAATATGGGGGTTCTACCCCCAAACCCCCGCCAGGGGCGCGCCCCTGGACCTGCGGTTTTTGGGTTTAGACCGAGTCCCGCTCAAAACGAGCCAGCCAGGACGGCTCTCGCAGCCCATTTCTTCGTCGTCGATGCTCGACGAACCCCCGGTTCG
>CAKZKQ010000526.1 GCA_937123825.1 uncultured Pseudomonadota bacterium | reverse complement strand
TCGCTGTGGGGCGCTGCCCAGGGCGGCCTTCGGGCAGGACGCGGTGACGGCCCTGGCGGTCATCGTGGGCTTGACGGCGATGCGCGCTGGGCTTGAGACGCTGCCCACCAGCGCTCCAAACTGGGGCACCAACGCGGTCTGGGCGCTGGCCTCGGTCCTCATGATCGCCGCTCTGTGTTTTGTCTTTGTGCCCGTGCCCAAGCCCGTCATCCTCGATCCGCCTTTCAAGGGCTCCTGGGTGGTGCTTCAAGGTGGCGGCACCTCCATGATCAACCACCACCACGCGCTGGACCAGCAACGCTGGGCGCTGGATCTGATGGCCGTTGAGGACGGCAGCATCAACTCGGGGGAGGGCGACGCGTTGGAAGATTTCTACGCCTGGGACAAACCCCTCTATGCCCCCGTGGCGGGCAAGGTGGTCAAGGCCGTCGGTGACAAAGAAGACCAACCGTTGCTTTCGCTCGACCCTGAAAACCCGGCGGGCAACCACGTGGTCATCCAGATGGAAGACGGGCGTTTTGTGCTCCTGGCCCATTTGAAGGCCAACTCGCTTCTGGTCAGCCAGGGCCAGCAGGTCCAGTGCGGCCAGCGCCTCGGCTCGGTCGGCAACTCCGGCAACACCACCTTGCCCCACCTCCACATCCAGGTCTCCACCCACATCGACCTCTTTGATGAAGACAACCAGGCCCCTCCTGTGGCGTTTAGAGCCACCCAGCGCATCTCTGCGCCCGCCCATGAGCCCACCGCACAGGGCCTGAAGCGAAACGATGTCCTGGAGGTGGATGAAAAGGCTGTCTGCGGCGGTGCTGGCTTTAAGGAGGCGCCATGAGCGGCTTTGTCAACTGGTCTGGCGTCCACCGGTGCCGCCCGGCAGCCATCCATCAGCCCCATGATGAGGCGCAGATCGCCCGGGTTCTGGCGCAGGCCAACGCCGACGGTCTCAGGGCCAAGGTGGTGGGGGCGGGGCACTCCTGGTCTGAGGCGGCGTGCACCGATGGCCACCTGATGAACCTCGATCGGATGGACGCCGTCCTGGATGTGGACCACGAGCGCGCCCAGGTCACGGTTGAGGCCGGGCTGCGCTTGAAAGACCTCAATGAACGGCTGGCCGACGAAGGTCTGGGGATGTCCAACCTGGGGTCGATCTCTGAGCAGTCCGTGGCGGGGGCCATCGCCACGGGAACGCACGGCACCGGGCTGCGCTTTGGCAACCTCTCAACGATGGTCCGTGCGCTGCGGTTGATGCGCGCCGACGGCCAGGTGCAGGACATCACCCAGGATGACGGGCCGCTCTTTGACGCCGCGCGGCTGAGCCTGGGGGCGCTGGGCGTGGTGACGCGCGTGACGCTCCAGTGTGAACGCGCCTTTCGGCTTCGAGAGTTGGCCGTGGGCATGCCGCTGGACGATGCACTGGAGCAGTTGCCCTATTGGCTTGACCGTCACGAGCACGTCAAGCTTTGGTGGCTGCCCCACACCGACCGCGCCATGTTCTACGCCTTTGACCGCACCGACCTGCCCGAGACTGTGGGCCCTGGCACCGGCGGGCCGCTGCGCGACGCCCTGGAGGTGGCGCTGGCTCAAAGATGGGGGCGGACCGAGGTGGATCTGATGGCCGAGGTGGACCATTGGGTCAATGAGCACCTCTTTGACGCCGTCTTGAAGGCCGGCGCCAGGCAGCCGCGCCTCATCGCGCTGCTCAACGCCCTCATCGCCCGGCTCTACTTCATCGACCGCCAGCGCATCGGCCGCAGCGACCGGATCTTCAATCTGGCCATGCCGCCGGTCCATCGAGAGATGGAGTACGGTGTCCCTGTTGAAGAAGCCCCCGGCCTGATCCGCGACCTGCGCGCCCTCATCGAGCGTCAGGCCATGGCCGTCAACTTCATCGTCGAGGTCCGCTACGTCGCCGCCGACAACCTGATGCTCAGCCCCGCCTATGGCCGCGACAGTTGCCAGCTTGGCGCCTACATGGCTCAGGCCCCCGATCTTGACGCCTACTTTGCGGCCTTTGAGGCCATGTGCCTCAATGTTGGTGGCCGCCCCCATTGGGGCAAAGAATTCCGGGCGCCTTCGTCCGAACTAAAGCGGCACCTGCCGCGCCTGGATGAGTTTGCGGCGCTGCGCCAACACTTGGATCCGGGCAAACTCTTCGACAATGGCTTTTTAAGGCGCATCTTTGCGCAACATGGGTAGGGCGTTATGGGCTACAAAATGGAGGTGACTTCCCAGGGCGGGGAGCGCCAGGTGTCTTTCAAGCACGGGTGGCGCTGGGTCAACCTCCTGGGGCTGCTCTTGATCGTCGTGGGCGTGCCCATCGGGCTCTTTGGGCTCCTGGCGGTGATGGTCACCCTGGGAGAGCCGCTGGAGTTGGGGCCCCCGCTTGGCATGTTGGGGCTGGGCATGTTTCTGGGCGGCGCCGGAATCATCATCATGATCAGCCCCAAAGATCCCGACCGGCTCACCTTCAACAACCTCGCCGGTGTGCTCGAAATCGACGAAGGCGGCCGCATTCAGCGCCTGCCCTACAGCGAAGTGCGCGGCTTCACCGTCAAGAAGTACACCAGCTCCTCATCCCGAAGCTCTGGCGGCACGTCCACGTCGCATTCGTGGCGGATCCACATGATCAAGCACGATGGTGTGGCCTGGACCTTGTCGACCTACCGAGACGAAGCCAAAGCCCTGGCCACGCTGGCGACCCTCAATGAGGTGGCGCAACTGGGCGGGGCGCTCACCGCCAAGCAGTCCATCGAGGCCATCAGCCCCAGCGGCCTCTTTCTGGTCCAGCGCCGCCCCGGCGCCACCAAAATCTCCTGGACGCCGCCGCGTGCGCGATTCCGCGCTGTGATTGGGACGGGTCTCATTGGCGGCGCCATGATCGGCATGATCGGCATGGCGCTGAGCACCGGGGACATTCTGCCTGGGGTCATCGCGGCTGTGATCGGGCTGGCCTTCGTCTACGGACTGAGTCACCTGGCCACATCTTTCACCAGTGGCCCCAGCGTCGAGGTTCAGCCCGGTCAGTTGGCCTTCTCAGGGGGAAAAGGGCCCTTTGTGCTCAAATGGTCTGTGCCCATTGAGCAGGTCGCTTCGGTCGCCTTCAACCTCGATCCCAGTCAGGGCCGCAGCCACATCATGGTTCTCAACCCCGACCAACTCCAGACCTACAGCAACGTCTTTGGAGGGGGGCAGTTTGATGGAGGGGTTGGAGCGCTCTTCAGTTTGATGATGAACATGAAGAAGATCGACGTCATCGGCCTGCGCATGGGCCACTGCATCGAACTGGAGCGCCTGATCCAGGACGAAATCAAGACGCTCTCTGGCAAGACCGTTCTTTAGGTCCTGCAGCGCGTTTGCAAACACGCACAATCGCTTCAGCTCGCCGCCAACGCCCCAGGCTGATCGAGCGCCAGGATCATCTCACCCAGGGCGTGCACGTCCGCGCTGGGACCGGCGATCACCACCGTCGATGGCGTCCCCTTGATCCGCACGTCCTCTCCCTTGATGACCTCCAAGGCCCCCTTGAGCAGCCGGTACGACAGGTGACGCAGCGGCAACACCCAGGTCGCCTTCTCGTCATGATTGCCCTCGGCGGGCTCAATCACTTCAAGCAGGTCGCGGCAGAAAGCCACCAGGTCTTC
>CAKZKQ010000525.1 GCA_937123825.1 uncultured Pseudomonadota bacterium | reverse complement strand
CATCCCAGCAGGCCCCGGACCATTCCCAACCGTCATTCACCAAACCCGCTACTGCCGCTCCCTCGCCGTCGGCCGACGCGCCTTGCGCGCGCTCGAACCCCACCTTGACCAGGTCCACAACACTCGCCAGCGCTTCAATGACGCAGGCTATGTCTGGCTCAATGTAGACGTGCGCGGCTCGGGCGCCTCCACCGGCGTGCGCCCCTGCCCCTGGTCCCCCGATGAAGTCGCCGACGGCGCCGGCGTCGTGGACTGGGTCATCGCCCAGCCCTGGTCCAACGGGCTCGTCGGCGCCACCGGCATCTCCTACGGCGGCACCACCGCCGAGATGCTCCTCATCAACGCCCACCCCGCAGTGCGCGCCATCGCCCCGCGCTTTAGCCTCTTTGATGTCTACACCGACGTCATGGCCCCCGGCGGCATCCCGCTGACCTGGTTTACACGCTACTGGAATCAACTGAACCAATCGTTTGACCGGGACCAATACCACGATGTTTTGGGGCTCGTCGCCAGGATCGTCCTCCAAGGCGCGCTTGCGGGCTCAAATGACCCGCGCATGCCCGACTGGTGCCGCCGCCTCGGCGCGCTGGACCGCAAGGGCCTTGAGCGCTTCGCCAGCACTCTGGGCCGAGCGCTGCGCGCCGGCGTTCGAGGCGCCGACCCAGACGGCAAGCGCCACAGCGTCAAAGACGCCGTGCGCGAACATCAGGCCAACTACGACGTCCACCGCAGCGCCGCGCACATCGTCTACCGCGACGACGTCGCCCCCGGCACAGAGCAATACGACGGGCTCAAACCCTGGAGCGACATCGCAGGCTCCGCTGGCCGCTTCAGCCCGCACAGCTACCAGGACGCCATCCGCGCCTCTGGCGCCGCCATCTTCAGCATCAGCGGCTGGCTCGACGGCGCCTACCAACACGCCGCCATCAAACGCCACCTGACCACCGGCAACCCCGGCAGCATGCTCCTGCTTGGCCCCTGGGAACACGGCGGACACCTCCACGTCAGCCCCTACGCCTCCACGCGCCGCTCGGGCTACGACCACGAGGGTCAACTGCTGGCCTTCTTTGACCATCATCTAAAGAACGGCCCTGCCCCCGACGTCGCCCCCGTGCGTTACTACACCATCGGCGCCGAACGCTGGCGCAGCGCCCCATCCTGGCCCCCCCCAGGCCTGCACAACGAAGACCTCTACCTGACCGACGACCGACAACTGCACACCACCGCCCCCAAACACCCACCCCGCGTCCAAACCATCGACCTGCCCACCGACGCCACCACCGGCGCCTGCTCTCGCTGGCGCTCCTACATCGGCCCCCACACCTACATCGGCTACCCCGACCGCACTCGCCATAGCCGCCCGCTGCCCGCCTACCGCTCCGCCCCGCTGGACCGCGCCGTCACCCTCACAGGGCACCCCGCCGTCACCCTCCACATCAGCACCCAGCAACCCGACGGCGACCTCTTTGTCTATCTCGAAGAAGAAGACCCCAGCGGACACATCACCTACATCACCGAAGGCATGCTCAGGCTCCAACACCGCGCTTTGGCACCGGCTGGCGCCGCCCCCTACAACACCCCCGCCCCCTACCGCACTTTTGAGCGGCACCACGCCAGCCCCATGCCCCTGGACACCCCCACTGAGGTGATCCTGGACATGCTCCCGGTCTCCTACCAGATGCGCAGCGGCTCCCGCATTCGCCTCTCGCTCGCTGGCGCAGACCTGGACAACTTTGGCGCCCCCATGCCCCTGGGCGACATCGGCCTTTGGAGCGGCGCCTCACACCCCTCGCGTCTGACCCTGCCCATTGAAGAAGGTTCGCTCAAAACCCCTTGACCGCCACACCGCGCAACCCCTGTCCAACGCACCAGAAGCGGCCAGACATCCCATAAAAAAACTTAAATATCATGGAGCGCTGAAGCGTTTGACAAATCGCTTAGCACTGTGTGAAACCCCTGCCGAAGCCGAACCCGGCCCAGGACTCTGTGGTCCCAGAACACTCCAACAGAGCCCAACCACGGGAGAAACGACTCCATGCGCACAGCTCAATCGTACATTTTCAGCCTCCTCTGCCTGACGCTCGCGCTGTTGGCGCTTGGCGGCTGTGGCACGGATGAAACAGCCGGCGATGTCTGCGCCGAACAACTGACCCAATTGGCACAAACTTGCCCCGCTGGCACCGCCGCCAGCCTCCGAGCCGCAGGAGAGGGCTCCTGCCAGGGCGAAGGAAGCGCCAACTTTGTCACGGAGAGCGGCGAGCTGGCTGGCAGCTGCGTCAAATCCGGCTCCTGTGATTTTGTCTGCCGCATTGTCATCGACTGCCCCTGCGGGGCCTCTCGCATCACCCGCGACGAGGTCATCTGCCGAGACAACTGCAACGACGACGAAAACAACGAAAACAACGACGAAAACAACGACGACAACAACGACGTCAACAACGCAGGCCCCAACTGCCCGGAAGACAACGAGTGCGACGGACGCCAATGCGGCCCTGACCCTATCTGCGGCATCTCATGCGGCTCTTGCGGCGACGACGCCACCTGCAACGACGATGGTCAGTGCCAACCCATCGCCGAAGGCTGCCCCGACCTGCGAGACTGCAGCGGACGCGTCTGCGGCCCAGATCCCGTTTGCGGCACCTCTTGCGGCACCTGCGGTGACGACGCCTCCTGCCAACAAGGCGCCTGCCAGCCCAACCCGCTCATGTGCCCCGACACCGCCAACTGCAACGGCCGCCAATGCGGCCCAGACCCCGTCTGCGGCACCTCTTGTGGCACCTGCAACAACGGCCAATCCTGCAACAACGGCACCTGCGTCAACAACGGCCCCACCTGCCCCCAGGACGCCGACTGCGGCGGCAGGGAATGTGGCCCCGACCCCGTCTGCGGCACCTCTTGCGGCACCTGCAACAACGGCACCTGCAACGGTCAGGGAGCCTGTGAATCAAACTTCGAGGCAGGCCTGACCGAATGCATCGATGTCGACGGCAACAACCCCGATCACGACAGCTGCCAGACCTACTGCCAATCCCGAGGCCAGAGCTGTTACAACTGCGTCGAAGACCCCATCTTTGGTGACCCCCGTGGCGTCATGATCTTTGTCACCGATGCCACCTGTCAGTCCATCGACCCCGACAACCACGTGACCACCAACTGCACCACAGCGCCGCTGGACGACATCGCCTCGATCGTCCGTTGCTGCTGCCGCTGACCGGCCCCAAAACAAACCCCCCAGGGCTCCAGACGCATCCATAGTGGATGACACACATCCGCAGGAGCCCGCCCAATGACCTCATCACAACACACCCCATTGTCCCAGGCCCTGCGCAGCGCGCTGGACCGCACCGGCGCTCGCCATGCCCTGCGCTTCCACGGCCAGGACTGGTCCGGCCATGATCTGCTCCGCCACGCCCAAACCTTTCAAAAACTCTTTGAACACTTGCCGCCCGGCACGCGCATCGCCTTCATCCCCAGCGCCCCACAAAACTTCATCCCTACCATCATCGCCGCCCTGGAACAGGGACTGACCATCGCGCTGCCTGGCATGAGACAAGCCCCCGAAGACCTTCAACCCCTGCTGGACATCGGCGCCACCGTCCACCCAGACCTCGCCTTGCTCTCCACACACCCCACAACCCAGCCTCACACCCCCGACGTGGCCTTTTTGCTCAAATCAAGCGGCACCACAGGCACCCACGATGCCTTTGTGGCCCTCTCAGCCCACAACATCGCCGCCGTCCTCGACAGCCACACCCCACACATGGACCTGGCACATGCCAGAGTCCTGTCCAGCCTCCCCTGGCACCACGCCTTTGGGCTCGTCCTCGACATGATGGCCACCCTCCACCAGGGCGGCACCCTCGTCCGCACGGCGCCCCCAAATCCAGAACGCTGGCACCACCAAGCCATCACCCACCACATCACCCACTGCCACATGGTCCCGCTGGTGGCCTGGCACCTGACCCAAGACCCCCAGAGCAAACCCCTGCTCCACAACCTCACAGGCGGCATCGTCGGCGGCGCACCCATCAACGCCCCACTGGCAGATGCCCTCCAGGGCACCAACCTCAGAGTCGGTTACGGCCAAACCGAGGCCGCTCCGGGCATCACCCTGGGCCAACCCGGCCATTGGCGCCCTTTTGACATTGGCCACCCGCTGGGTTGCGACGCCTGGATCGACGACACCGGCCAACTTTGCATCATCGGGCCCAACGCCTGCCTGGGCTGGTGGCGAGGCGGGCGCCTTGAACGCCGTGACCCATCAGCACCCCTGCGCACCGGGGACATCGTCGCCCACAACCCACAGACCCAGACGTTGACCTTCCTGGGACGCGCCGACCACCGCTTCAAGCTGCGCAACGGACGCATGGTCAACACCCCCGGCCTCGAAGCACGCCTGCGCCAAGCCCTCCGTACCCAGGCCATCATCATACCAGACACCGACCGCGCGCTGGTCACCCTCTGGCACGACCCCAAAACCCCAAAACCAGACTTTGACAGCGCGCTGATGGGCGGTGTACCACACGCCGTCCACCAACTCACCGGCCCCATGCCCACGACCCCCAAAGGCGAACCCGACCGCAAAGCCATCGCTCGCCGCCTCAAGGCCACCCACAACGCAGAGACCCGCACGCATGGATGACCTCCAGACCCTCCCCCTTGGACCCGACCGGGAACTCTCCCCCCAACAACTCGTGGCCGCCATTGACCAACGCGCCCACATCGCCCTCACCCCCGCAGCGCTCGACGCCGTGCACCAAAGCAACCTGCGCCTGAACGCTCTCATCGAGCAAAACCACCCCATCTACGGCCTGACCACCGGCTACGGCCCACTGGTCGTCCACGACGCTCACCCCGACCCCGAACGCCAGGGTATGGGCCTGCTCAACCACCTCAGCGCCGGCTGGGGCCCCGACGCCCCCGCCAAAATCGTGCGCACCGCCATGACGCTGCGCCTCAACACCATCTGCCAGGGCTACAGCGGTGCCTCGCTTCAAGTCACCCAGGCCCTCGGCGCGCTCATCAACGCGCCGCTCTGCCCCTGTGTCCCCGAGATCGGCAGCGTGGGCGCCTCGGGCGACCTCATCCCCATGGCGCACGCCGCCATGGTCCTGGCCGCAAAAGGCTGGGCCACAATGGACGACGGACGACGCCTGGACGGGGCCCAGGCGCTCGCCGTTGCCGGCCTGACGCCCATCAAGCTGACCGCCCGCGACGCCCTTGCTGTGGTCAACGGCACCGCACTGATGACCGCTTACGCGCTGCGTGCGCTGGTCTGCGCCGAGCGCCTGCACCAACACGCCCAGCACCTCACCGCATGGCTCTACCGGCTCCTTGGAGCGCGTCGCCAAGCGCTCGCCCCAGCCCTTCACCAAGCACGGGGCCACCGCACTCAAAGTGACGTCGCCGCCCAAATCCGCGCTGCAATTGCCGCCCAGCCCGACCCTGGCCCGCAACAAGACCGCCCTCTCCAGGAGGTCTACTCATTGCGCTGTGCCCCCCAGTGGCTGGGCGCCTCGGCCAGGCATCTTCAATATGCACGCGCCCTCATCCAAGACGAAATCAACGGGGTCAGCGACAACCCCATCATCGCCCCGGGACCACCCGCCGAGGCCCTCCACGGTGGCAACTTCCAAGGCACCCAGATCGCCTTCGCCGCAGACGCCATCAATGCCGCCCTGGTCCACACCGCCATCCTCGCCGAGCGCCAACTCGACGTCCTGGTCAACCCCGACCTCAACAACAACGCCCCCACCATGCTGGCCCACACACCGGGCACCGATTCAGGGGTCGCCGGGGTTCAGATCACCGCCACCGCCTTGCTGGCCGAGATGAAACACCACGGCCAACCCTGCGCCACCGCCTCCTGGCCCACCAACGGACGCAACCAGGACGTGGTCAGCATGGGCACCATGGCCGCGCGTCAGGCGTGGGCTCAAACCGAGCGCGCCGCCGGTGTCCTGGCTGCCTGCGCGTTGACCGCAGCCCAACTCAACCACCGCCGCATACAAGGCAAAGCGCAGGGACCCACCACCGCAACCCCCAAAGTCCTCCAAGACCACACCCCCTTTGACGCCGACCAACCCACCCGAACTGCCCTGCACAACATCGCCCAACGCCTGCTTCACATCGACCCATAACAACGCACTCTCACAACCACACCATCCCCAGCACTTGCCCTGGACCTCACACAGCGCCTACCCTTTGGAACCATCGGAACCCAGAGACGGAGCAAAGACCGTGAAGACGCCAGGCGCAGCATCACCATCCCACTGGCCACCCCCAAAACCGGTGCCATCGCACTTGGCCCCAATGGCACCACCCAAAGGGCCCCACCGCTTCAAAAGCTCAAGGCCCACGCTGCGAGCCCTGGTCACGGCGCTGGCCTGCTTCGCCCCGCTCTTTGTGGCCACGTTTGCCCAGGCCGAGATCTGCCCTGATGACCAACCCTCCTGGATTCGAGGCCGTGTGGTGGTCGCGGCCCCAAACCTGGGGCAGGTTGAACGCGGCGTCGGCGAAATTTTTGTGTATGCCCATACACCGGGGGCCTCGGCTCCGGGGGCGAGGTTCATCGCAGTGTCCGACCAGGAGGGACACTTTTGCATCCGAGACATGCCTCCAGGGCGCTGGATTTTGACCAGCTTTGAGCCTTTCCACTTCAGACCCTTTGTGATGGAGCTGGACTGCACCTCGGGCGCGACTTGCGACGCTGGCACGGTGGCGTTGGACACGGCCATGGTCCGCATCAGCGATGACTATGTGGATTTTGGCGGGGATTGGTGGGGAGGCCCTTGGGCTCAAAGCGTGCGCATGCCTGCAGGGAGCCAGGCATTGGCCAAAATCACCATCCGCAGCGGCGCCGGCAGCACCAATGAAATCCGCGTCCTGTCAGAACCCAGGCTCGACGCGCCCAGCCTGGCCTCGGCGTGGCTGCAAATCCCCAACAACCCCGGTGGCGGGCGCGGATCGGCGTTTTTTGAGCCAGGACAGGCCCGCGTGGTCGAAGGACAAGAGCTTCTGGTCGTCCTGGAAGGGGGCTCGGCGCCATGGCGAGTGGGCGCGGACCCCTATCCGGGGGGCCAGATGTTCAAGTTGGTGGACGGGGGGCTTGAAGCGGTCGCAGGGCAGGACATGTCATTGGCGCTCGACGTCGACGGCCCCGACGGATTGGCCACCAGCCACCTCAACCTTGGCGGGCCAGAGGTCGCCTTTGGGTCGGTCGTCATCCAATCGTTCACAGCACGCTCTTATGACATCCAACACGTGTCGGCCTTCACTGGAGAACCCTCGGGAGCGCGCCGCATCCAGGCCTCCATCCACGCTTCGCCCGATGGGCCTGCGATTGGCCCTGTCAAAGAGACCGTTGGGCTGGCTCAGCAAGGGGTCGCGCTGGCGTGGCTCCCTGGCGCCGTGCCGGTTGAGCCGGGTCAACGTTACTACCTCAAGCTCACCTTCCCAGAAGGCCAATACGGCGTATACCGACACAGCCAGACCCCAGGAGGCACCGACCCAGCACCGGGACAAACGCTGACCGCCGACGGAAACCCGGTCGGAGGCGCCATATGGGGCCGCGTGATGGGCGCCGCGCTGCCTCCAGAAGACGACCCGGTTGAGCCGCCGGACGCGGGAGTCATGGACGCCACAAACGACGCCGCACCGCCTACCGACGACATTCAAAACGACGACGCCGCTCAAAGCGACGACACCACCAACAGCCAGGACAGCGCTGTCGCAGACGCCCCGCCGACCCAAAACGACGCCAACGACAACAACCCCGACGATCCAAACCTCCAGGATGAGCAAACTCCCCGCACTTTGACCAAAGGCTGCGCCTGTCAACAACCGGGCAACGCACCCTCCCCTATGCCGCTGTGGCCAGCGCTGCTGCTCTTTGGCGTCCTGGCGCTGCACCTGACCCAACGCCGCCGTCCAAACCAAACCTAATCCAACGTCAGTTCCTGTTGATGTAAGCTATCGCCGTCGGTCCCCTTGCCTCAACAGACCCCAGGGCCCCACCACTTCACCCAAAGGAGGTCTGCCCATGCGTTGGTTTTACAGTTCAGGATACGACTACGGTCGCAAGATCCCAGGCCTCCCTGCTCGAATTCATGGTTTTATAAGAAAAAAGCCATCCCTTATTC
>CAKZKQ010000524.1 GCA_937123825.1 uncultured Pseudomonadota bacterium | reverse complement strand
GGGCTTGGAGACTCCAGCGGAGTCTCTCCGTGGCTGGGGCAGGGGCCCCAGCGACGTGACCCCGCCAGTGAGCGCTACAATCGCCTGACTCTAACTGCCTGGGTCACCCAACAAAGCCCACTGTGTGAATCAAGTTGGTTCCCACAGCAAAGCCCAAATCCCAGCGGCGTGACCCCGCCAGTGAGCGCTATGAGCGCCTGATCCGAACTGTCTGGGTCACCCAACAAAGTCACCTGCTCGAATCAAGCAGGCGGGTTTGTTGGGGTGATGGGTGGGTTAGCTGTCCATGACTTCGATGGTTTTGGTGCCGGAGGCGGTGCGCAGGGTGGTGCGGGTGACTTGGCCGTCGAAGTCGGGTTTGAGGACGTCGCTGACCTGGAGGAAGGTGACTTCGACGGCGTCCTGGGTGACTTCCATGATGGCGATGCCGTTGGCGTTGGAGCGGGCCAGCTTGTAGTGGGGGCTGGCGGCTTGGAGCAGTTCGTCGAAGCGGGGGACGAGGTCGCCCAGGCCGAGGGTGGCCAGCAGGGGGTTGGCGTCGACGGTTTGCTGGGTGATGCTCTGGACGGAGCCGGAGCTGATGCCTGCGCAGACGTATTCGACGGCGACGGGGTCGGTGGGGTTGTCGAAGTCGGTGTGGAGTTCGGAGGCGTAGAAGGCGTGGATGTCGCCAGTGAGGACGACGAGGTTGTTGATGCTGGACAGCTCCTGGAGCAGGGCGGCGCGCTCGGTGCGGTAGCCGTCCCATTGGTCGACGCTGAAGTAGAAGACGTCTTGGAAGTCTTCGGGCAGGTCTGGGAAGGAGGAGAGGTCGACGAGCATCTGGGAGAGCTGGGTTTCGCTGCCCCAGAGCTTCCAGGTGGCGTTGGAGGCGCTGAGGGTGTCGATGAGCCACTGGCGCTGCTCCTGGCCAAGCATGCTGGGGTTGCCTTCGGCCTCGCGGGGGTCAAAACCGGCCTTGAGGACGAAGTTTCGAGCGCCGACCGCGCTGTTTTCGCCAAATTTGCCCACGGTGAGGTCTGCGGGGCCCTCGGGGATGACGTGTTCGTCGCGGTAGGAGCGCTGGTCGGTGACGACCAACTCGACGTGCTGGCCAAAGCGCAGAGAGCGGAAGATTTGCAGGTCGTTGGGGTAGTCGGCGGCGGCGTCGCGGGTGACGTCGGCAGGTTGGTACTCGAACCAGGCCTGGTTGGCGACGGTGCGGCGCGCGGTGTCTTTTTCGTCGCCCTGGAGGTCGTTGAAGTGGGTGGCGTGGTCTTGCCAGGAGTCGTCGGCGAACTCGTGGTCATCCCAGATGGTGACAAAGGCAAAGCGCTCGTGGGCCTTTTGCAGTGAGCGGTCCGAGCGGTGCTGTTTGTAGAGCCCCCGGTAGTCGTCCAGGGTCAGAGCCGCCTTGAAGTCGTTGTCTTCGCCAATTTGCAGCCCCTCGGGGATGTTGATTTGACGCTCGGGGTCGCTGATCTGGAAGCGCGGGTCGTTGGTGGTCTCGTAGACGTAGTCGCCCAGGAAGAGCACAAAGTCGACCTCTTCCTGCTCGGCCAGCACCTCCCAGGCGTGGTAGTAGCGCCCGTTGAAGTCCTGACAGGAGGCAAAGGCCAGCCGGACCGGGACGTCCTGGTCGGCGCTAGGTGCGGTGCGGGTGCGGCCAGTGTTGGAGACGGCCCCGCGGGCGCTAAAGCGGTAGAAGTAAATGGTGTGCGGGTCCAAATC
This sequence comes from uncultured Pseudomonadota bacterium, assembly GCA_937123825.1. Lineage (GTDB taxonomy): Bacteria > Myxococcota_A > Bradymonadia > Bradymonadales > CAKZKQ01. Next base: position 5,175 of record CAKZKQ010000524.1, on the reverse strand, counting down.
CGTGATTTTCAAGCGCACGGTGTGGTCCGCGCCGGACTCGGCGGTCAGCTCCCCGCTGGCGATGATCTCAGCAAAGGCCTCGTCTTTGGCCACCTCGTAGAGGATCTCCACGTCGCCGCTGGGGTCGTCGCCCTCCGGGTCGGGCACCGCCCGTGTCCACAGGATGACGCTCTGGTCGGTGGGGTCGCCCGAGGCCACGCTTTGGGGAAAGACCGCCTCGGTGGCGGGGGCGTCGGGTTGAGGTTCCTGGTTGGGGTCCTGGCCGTCTTCGCCGTCGTCGCCGCAGCCAATCAGTCCCGTGGCGCCTGCGCCGATGGCCGAGGCCACCACGATCTTCAAAAAGCTGCGTCGGCTCAAATCAAAAGGGCGGTCTGTAGACATGGTCACTCCGTGGTGTGTGCAAGGCTGCGTGGGTTCAAGTGGGTTCTGGGAGCGGCTCGATGCCGGTCAGCTTGGCGCTAAGCTCGTAGAACTCCTCGGCCAGCCCAGGGCGGCGGACCACGGGGTTCATGGGGGCGACGCGGCTGCGGGCGAAGTATTCGCCGGTGGTCTGGGCGACCTGCGGGGCGGTGGCCAGGTAGACCGAGGTGCTGGCCCCCTCTTCAAGGCTGTCAAAGCCCTCCATCTGGAAGCCCACGGTCAGCAGGCGCGTGCTGACGACGCCCGGATGCAGGGCGTTGACGGTGGGGGCTGGGGAGGGCAGGCGGCGCGCCAGTTCGATGGTGAAGAGGACGTTGGCCAGCTTGGAGGCGGCGTAGGCCTGGTAGTGGTTGTAGTTTTTGTCCCCGTGGAGGTCGTCAAAGCGGATCTTGCCCCGGGTGTGGGCCACAGAGCTGACGTTGACGATGCGCCCGGCGGGGTTGATGTGGTCCAGCAGCAGGTGCGTCAGAGCAAAGGGCGCCAGGTGGTTGACGGCCCTGGTCAACTCGTAGCCGTCAGCGCTGCGCTGGTGCTCGCGGCTGTAGAGCCCGGCGTTGTTGAGCAGGACGTCCAGGGGATCAAAGCGGTCTTTGATCTCGGCGGCCATGTCGCGGACCTGGGAGAGGTGGGCCAAATCCGCCCAGATGGTCTCCATGTGCGTGTTGCCGGTCTCCTGGGCCAGTTGCTCGCGGGCGGCGTCGATGCGGGCCTGGTTGCGCCCGTGGAGGATGAGGCGGTGGCCCTGCTGGGCCAGGACGCGGGCGGTCTGCAGGCCGATGCCTGCGTTGGCGCCGGTGATGAGGATGCTGGAGGGGCTGGGGGCTGACGACATGGGGACCTCGTGTCACTGACTGTCAGGATATAGAGTCGGTCTGACCACCCGGGCTGTCAAGCGCGCGGTGGGGACGGCGTTCTGTGTGGCTTTCGTCGTGTGTATGGTTGCGGACCGGCGTCGGTTTGGCAAACGGCGGCGTGTTGTCTTATCGATGTGGTGTGGGCGCGGTGGTTGTGAAATATTGTTGCGTGCTTTGGATGTCGTTGTGGAGGGGGGCGAGTGTTGGTGCGTTGGTTTGTGGTGATGGTGGCGATGGGTGCGTTGCTGGGCGGGTGCTTGATTGGGTCCCAGAAGCGCTTGAACCGGGTGGAGGTGCAGGGCGAGCCGACCAATGTGGAGGTGAGCTTTGGGACGTCGCAGCTTTTTGACTCGGAGCAGGAGTTGACGCCTGGGGCGGACATTTTGCCAACGACCTCAGCGCTCTTTATTGGAGAGTATGCGCTGTCGATGCGGTGGAACGTGGTGGGGTTCTTCAACTTGCCGCTCTCGTCCAACCGCACGATCACCGAGGATGGGCGGCTCAAGGAGCGGTTTGCGGCCCCGGCGTTGGCGGTGGGGGCGTTGTGGACACCGCTGATCTGGGATTTTCGCCCGACCTCGCGCCTTGAACTTCAGACGGCGCTCCTGGGGGGATGGGTGACCCAGCGCAACGGGCGGTTTTTTCCGTTGGGGGCGGTGCGGCTGCATATGGTGCAGGATGAGGGCTTTGCGCTCTATGTGGGCACGGCGGTGGCGTTCAGGATCGATACGGCGGCGCTGATTTACGGTGTTGGGCACCGTTTTTGAGCCTTTAGGGACCCTTTTGAGGTCTTTTGCCCTCTCTTAAAGCCGTTAGGAGCTTGCAGGCGGCGGTGTCTGTGCGACGGCGGCGAGTCTGTCCCTTAAAAAAACGATCCAGGGCTGGTATAGGAGAAAGGGTGTTGCGACACCAACGATCATCGGTCTCCGGATGCCAGGATGGCGTCTGGAGCTAAGCCGCTCAGGGATGTGCCAGTGTCTACGTCGAAGCCCTTTTCTGCCAGTGCTCGTCTTTTGGGCGCCACCCGGCGCCTTTGTCTCCCCTCCAACCCGGTCATGCCCGCGCTTTTGCTCTTGAGCGTGGCGTGCGGCGGTACGGTCAGCGGGTGTTCTTCCAACGGTGAGTTGTCTCAGGCCGAGGCCGCCGAGTCCAAAGACATCGCAGACCAGGCAAAGCCAGCAGACCCCGGCCAGGACGGCGTCAAAGAAGGTGCTGGCCCCGCCGACGAGCCCGAAAAGGGCGAGCAGGCTTCGGAGAAGTTGGCGGCGCCAGCGCCGCCGAAGATCTTGATGGACAAGACGCCGCAGGAGTTGGCCAAGGACCAGCCCGATTTCAAGGTCTTTTTGAAGCGCAACCGGCCCATCAAGGGCACCGCCAGCATCGGCACCACGCTCAAGGGGCGCTTGCTCAACGGCGAGGCGCTGCCGCACGTCGGCGAGCACTACGAGATCATCCCGGAGTGCCGTGAGCGCAAGACCAATTATGGGACGTCCGAGTTGATTCGGCTCATCAACGACTCGGCGGCCAAGGTGGCCAAAGAGGCCCCTGGACCCAAGTTGATGGTCTGCAACATGTCCAAAGAGGGCGGCGGCAACATCTCCTGGAGCCGCTCCCACAACGCCGGGCGCGACGTCGACATTGCCTTTTACATGCTGGACAACAAGAGCGGCGAGCCGGTCAGCGCGCCCGCGCTGCTGCGCTTTGGGCGCTCGCTCTTTAATCTGGTGGGGCCAGAAGAGGAGCCCGAGTACCGCTTTGACGTGGAGCGCAACTGGTTGTTGGTCAAGCACCTGCTGACCCACCCGGTGGTGCAGGTGCAGTGGATTTTTGTCTACAAGCCGCTCAAACGGGCCATGCTCAAGCACGGCAAGGCCGCCGGGGCGTCCGCCGAGCTGCTGGAGCGCGCCGAGCAGATCCTTTGGCAGCCCTCCGACAGCGCCAAGCACCACGACCACTTTCACATTCGGGTGGTGTGTACCGGCGAGGACAGGGCGGAGGGGTGTTTGGACGACGGCCCGATGTGGCCCTGGTTTACCGACACGGACCCGATGCCGATGGCCATCCGGGCGGCGGCGCTGGTGCCCGGCCTGCGCGACCCCGACGCCGAAATGCGCAAATCCATCTACGACTACGTGGTCCGCATCAAGGCTTACGACACCTCGCCGGGTCTCTTTGAAATGACCGTCTTTGACCCCTCTTACGAGCTGCGGATTGAGGCGCTCAACACGCTGGCCGAGTGGCGGACCCGCGACGCCTCCACGGTGACGTCCTTTGAGCGTTGGCTGCGGCCGCCGGGCGAGGGGATTTTGGTCGATGATCCGGACTACAGCATGGACGCGGACAAGGTGCCGCTGCGCTTTGATTTGCTGCACCAGCCCTACGTGATGGGTGAAGGCAAGCCGCGCACGGCGGTCTTTATCAAGCGGGCCTTCAAGACGCTGACCAAGATGGCGGCGCCCGACGCGGCCCCTTATCTGGCCGACGCGCTGAAGTCCAAGCGGGTGATTGGGGATCCCGGCGACAAGGGGATGCTTGAGGCGCGTCTGGCGGCGCGGGCGGCGATCCACGTCATGGACAAGCGTCTGGTGCCCGCGCTCCTCGACGCGCTCTTGCATGAGAGCCACCACGTGCGAATTTCTTCGGCCCGGGCGCTGAGCCGCATCACCAACCATGCCATCCGGGGCGGTTGGGGGCCGACGGTGTCGCGCGAGACGATGGAAAAGAACGCCGGGTTGTGGCGCGACTGGTGGGCCGAGCATAAAGACAAGACCCGCGACGAACTGGTCATCATGGGCTTTCGTGAGCATGGCGCGCGCGTCTTTGACCTGGACGACAAAGTCTACGCGGAGCGTCTGGTGCCGCTGACCAAGCGCAACGACCAACTTGGTTACAACGCCGACCGAACCCTCGTGCGCATGACCGGCCGCTTCACCCCCCGAGATGCCAAGGCCGAAGACAAACACAAGCGCTGGATCAAGTGGTATCCCGAAGACTGAGCCAAGATCCTGATGCCTCCGACCGACCGCTGTTCAAATGACTGACGAGCCGACTTCAAAACCCCCAAAAACGTCCAAGCCCGCTCAGAGCGCTCCGGGGACGCTGGATGCGGCGAGCACGGATTCACCGCTTTTGGCGCTGGGCGATTCGACCCCTGAGAGGATTTTGAGCGCGGTCATGGGCCAGGTGTCCGAGCGCGGGATTGGGTCCATGACGGTGCAGCACATTTTGAACGCGTCGGGGTTTTCACGTCGGACCTTCTACAAGTTCTTTTCGGGCAAGGAGCAGGCGCTCGACGTCCTCTATGGGAGGCTGATTGACGCCTTGATGGACCGCTTCAGGCAGTCGGCCGCCACATTTGATGACCCGATTGCTTCTTTGTCGGCCTCGGCGCGGGTGTATCTCAACATCCAGCGTCTGGCAGGCGGCTTTGCGCTGGCGCTGCACAACGAGGCCACGCGGCCCGGTTCGCCCCTGGGACCACGACGAGAGGCTGCGCTGGATGCCTTGATTGCCTTTTTCATCAGCGAGCTGCGGCGCAACACCGACGTGGCGCCGATTGATCCGCTCATGGTCCGGGGCTGGGTGCTGGGGTTGGAAGGGATGGTGACCCACCTGCACCGCCAGGGCGGGTTGGATGAGGCCGGTGTGGACCGCCTGCACCGGATTTTCATGGCCTCCGTGGTCCGCACGCTCGCCGACAACGACGATCCCGACCTGCCCCCGCTGCCTGAGTTTTCCTTTTGAGCGTCAAGGTCGCTCTGACTCTGCAAGGGTTGATGCTTTGTGTGCGCGGTCAATGAGGCCATCAGTACATGCGATTGATGTAATGCGAATCAGGAGTTGAGATGAGGTGAAGACAGAGCAGGGCCTTTGAGCGAGAATGGAGGTGTTTCCAAACCTT
>CAKZKQ010000523.1 GCA_937123825.1 uncultured Pseudomonadota bacterium | reverse complement strand
AGCCCGCCTCGCCGAGCGGCCCTGGAACTTAAGAACCGGCGCCGTTGTCCCCACAAAGGCCAGCAGGGCAGGCGAGCTTCGCCGCCTACCCTGCCCCCCAGACCATGACGTGCAGGCATGGGCGCAGGCATCAAGACCAAAAACTCCACCCACCGCACGCACCTTTGGAAAGCCCCCAGGCCCCCACCACCGACCACAAACCCCTTGGAAAGCCACACGGGGCTCAACCAGCCCCCATCCAGCCTCCAAAAACGAACCACTTTCGACGAAATGCCCCACTCTTACCGGCGAAGCCAAGAACCCGACCCATCACAAATGCCATAAGTGAGCGCAGCGAACGCACCACAAGGAAGCGAACGCAGTGAGCGACCGAACCACAAGCGCAGCGCCAGCAAGCGAACCAAAAGGAAGCCAAGCGCAGCGCCGGCGACCGAACAGCGACCGGGAGCGTCGATTTCATGAAATGAAATCGACGATCTCCCGCAAAGCCCGAGCTCTGTGGCTGACGGATTTTTTGGTGTCGTGGGCTTGGGCGAAGGAGATGCCGAGGTCGTCGCTGAGGAAGAGGGGGTCGTAGCCGAAGCCGCCGTCGCCTTGTGGGGCGTGGAGGATGCGGCCGTGGGTTTGGCCGTGGGTGATGAAGACGGCGCCGTTTTGGGCGGGGTTTGTGGGTGGGGGGAGGCCGTCGAGGGCGGTGACGGTGATGTGGTCTGGGGCTTTGTGGGCCAGGTCGGCGGCCAGTGGGCCTGGGGGGATGTAGAGGGCCAGGGCGCAGTGGAAGTGCGCGGTGCGTTGGTCGTCGGGGGTCTGGGCCAGTTTTTCCAGCAGGAGTTGGTTGTTGAGGGCGTCGGTGGCCTGTGGTCCGGCGAAGCGGGCGGAGTAGACGCCGGGGGCGTTGTCCAGGGCGTGGACGCAGAGGCCGGAGTCATCGGCCAGCGTGGGCATCTGGGCGATTTGGCCATAGCCGACGGCTTTGAGGACGGCGTTGGCGGCGAAGGTGTCGCCGGTCTCGGGCACTTCATCGGGGCGCGGGGTGAGGTCGGCCAGCCCGAGGATTTCGATGGGGGTTTGTGCCATGCGGGCGCGCAGCTCGCGCAGTTTGCCGGGGTTGCCGGTGGCCAGCAGCAGTTTTTGCAGGGTGTTCATGCGTCGGGGCCTCGTCCCAGGGCGGTGTTGATGGCCGTTTGCTGGATCTGGTGCAGCTCGCGGATGCCTTTGTCGGCCAGGGCCAGCATGGTGTCGAGTTCGGGGCGGCTGAAGGTGGTGCCTTCGGCGGTGCCCTGGAGTTCGACAAATCGCCCGTCTCCGGTCATGACGACGTTCATGTCGACGTCGGCGCGGCTGTCTTCGACGTAGGGAAGGTCGAGCAGGCCGACGCCGTCGATGATGCCCACGGAGATGGCCGCCAGTCTGTGGATGAGCGGCCAGGTGTCGAGTTGGCCGGCGTTCTGGAGCTTGCCAAGCGCGATGGCCAGCGCCACGTAGCCGCCGGTGATGCTGGCGGTGCGGGTGCCCCCATCGGCCTGCAGCACATCGCAATCGATCGTCACCGAGCGCTCGCCCAGCAGCGACATGTCACAGGCGGCGCGCAGCGAGCGGCCGATGAGGCGCTGGATTTCGTGGGTGCGGCCTCCGAGGCGGCCTTTGGAGGCCTCGCGCCGGGAGCGCGAGCCGGTGGAGCCGGGGAGCATGGAGTATTCGGCGGTGATCCAGCCCTTGCCCTGGCCTTCGCGCCAGCGCGGGACCTGCTCTTCGACGCTGGCGGTGCACAGGACGATGGTGTTGCCAGCGGTGATGAGGGCGTGGCCGTCGGGTTGGGTGAGGAAGTCGGTGCGGATGGTGACGGGGCGAAGTTGGTCGCAGGCGCGGCCATCGGGCCTTTGATGTGTGTCGGTCATGGGTGTCCTTTGGGTGGTCGCGCGGACCACTTTGATGTTGGGCGCGGTGGTGGTTTGGGTTTTGTGGGTTGGGCTTGTGTTTGCGTCCGTGGGTTGGGGCAAACGTTTGCTCAACGCTCGGATTGAACAAAGTGGTAGTCCATGCGTTCGATGGTGCGCATGATGGCGCGGGCAAATCGCATGTGGGCTTCTCGGGTGACGAGGTATTTCTCTTCGCGGTTGTGGCTCAGGAAGCCAAATTCGACCACGACGGCAGGGACACGACAGCCGCGCAGGACGCCAAAGTTGTCCTGGCGCACGCCGCGGCTGCGGCACCTGGGGCAGGAGCGCTTGAGTTCGTCGAGCAGGGTGCGGGCCAGCACGGCGCTGTCCTGGTGGGCGCGGGTCAGGGTCAGGTCGGCCAGGATGGAGGCCAGTTCGCGTTCATCGGGTTGGTGGGAGGGGCCAGCGGCGACGGCCTCCGGGTCGGGTTCCACGTAGCCGCGTCCCCAGGTGCCTTCTCCGGGCGAGACCAGGGGCATGCTCTTGTCTGCGCGCAGGTAGAAGACCTCCAGGCCGTTGGCGGTCAGGTTGGTGGAGGCGTTCATGTGAAGCGACAAAAAGAGGTCGGCTTCGGCGGCGTGGGCGGTGTGGATGCGTTGGGGCAGTGAGAGGTCGACGTCGATGTTGCGCGTCAGGATGACTTTGAGGTTGGGGTGTTCGCGGCGCAGTTCATCGCGTACGGCGTAGGCCACCGCCAGGGTGAGGTCTTTTTCCTGGCTGCCGGTGGCGCCTCGGGTGCCGTTGTTGTTGCCGCCGTGTCCGGGGTCGATGACGACGGTGCGGATGGTGCGCAGCTCTGGGCGCTGGGGTTGGCGCTGGGCTTGGACACGGGCGCCGAGCAGATGGCTGTCAGTGGGCAGGTCGATGCCAGCACTGCCAAAGATCAGCGCCATCATCAGCGTCGCCAGAGCGGCCGGGCGCAGGTTGTGACGTGGTTCTTTCAATCTCCGGTACCTTTTTGGGTACGGCGCGCTGCTTGATGGCGTTGCGTGCCCTTATCCGTGGGCGCCTGCCGTGGGTGTCCTGTCCGTGGTTGTCCGCCTGGAGGCCTCTTGGGTGGGGAGCCGCCTGTGGGGGGCTTGCACCAAAATGGCCTGAACCATCCATCTCAATGGTATTATCCAGCGCCACCGTGGGGGTCAAGAAACGTGTTCGGGTCGCAGGGGGCTGTGCAGGAGAGAAAAGGCATACTGATCAAGCCTTTTCATCGTGGCCCGGTCTTTGCATCTACTTTGGCGCAGCACGCAACGCGACCTGTGTTTGCATAGAGCAACAAGACCCGGAGCCAGCAATGGCGCCCAAACCCACAAAGAGGCTTTGCATATGAACCGCATGATTGCCGCTTGGATGTTCCTGCTCGTGACCGTGGCGCCGACGATGGCGTGGGCCAACCCGAACACCGACAGCCCCGAGCCCAGCTTCTGGATCTTTGCCTTGATGGGCGCGTTGCCTTTGGTGGTGCTCGCCGTGCGCCGTATGCGCCAGGAGCAAGCCGCCAAGGCGCCTGTGGACGGGCGTCAGTGAGCCTTTGAATGCGCGCGGTGATGTTGTTGTGTCCATGCCTGCGTGGCATGGTCACGTTGCGTCACCGACGACAATTTTTGGCAGGGGTGTGACATTTATTGTCAGCCCCGGGCAGAGATTGTTTCTTTGACCCCCGCAGAGAGCCAAAAAGGATGTTGGCGTGATCGACGGCCCTCCCCAGACCCGATTTGAGTTGACGGGCTCAGGCGCATCGCCTGAGTGGCTGGGGCCGCGGTTGTTGGCCGGTTGTGCGTTGATCCTCTTGCACACGCCGTTGATGGTGTGGCTGCGTCAGTTGTGGAACGTGCAGGGTTTGAGCGTGGCCCAGAGCGTGGTCACGCCGTTGGTGATCGCCGCCTTGCTCTATTTGCGCCGCGACGCTGTGGTGGGTTTGTTTGACGCCGCCGAGCGGCCCGACCGCGTGGGCGCCTGGGTGATGTGCGGCGGCGCGTTGATGGCGGCGCTCTCGGTCTGGACCGGGGCGATTGTGTTGTTGGCGCTCAGCGCCCCGGTGTGTGTCCATGGGTACTTGATCTGGACCCGTGGGCGTCAGCGCGTGGCCGACGTCCTCCACCCCATTTACCTCCTTCCATTTCTGGTGCCGGGGACCTACGGCGAGCTTGCCAGCTTGTCGGGCTTCTTTCAGGAGGCAGCGGCGCAGGTGGCCACCTGGACTTTGCAGGCGGCGTTGCTGCCGACCTGGCGAGACGGGATCGTGGTCATTACGGGCGCGACGTACAACACCGTGACGGAAGATTGCAGCGGGATGGCGACCTTCAGCGCGCTGCTGCTCTATGCGCTGGTGTTCAGCTTTATCTTCCGGCTTAAGGGGCGCCACATTTTGATGGTGTTGCTGGGGTTGATTCCGCTGGCGCTGCTGGCCAATGGGCTGCGCGTGGCGTGCATCAGCTACATGCTCTACCACTGGGGTGAGGGTGTTGCGGAGGGTCCCTGGCACGATGGCTGTGGGTACATTCTCTTTGGGCTGTGTTACACCTGGCTCTTTGCCTCCATCCACGCTTTTGCCAGCGACGCCAGCCAGAGTGCGCCAAAAATCACCACCCACCACTGACCGATCACACCATAAAGTGTCCACACCCGTTTGGCGCTGACGGCGCCAAAGAGCACGCCGCGCTCAAAGAGTTCGAGCCGTGGGGTGCTGCGTCCGTAGGGGTCGAGCATGAAAGAGATGCCGGCCTGTCCGGCGTGGATGAGGCTGCGTCCGGATTCTACGGCGCGCAGTTTGCCAAGGCGGACGTGGCCGGTGGGTGTGGTGGACCAGCGCAATCCAGCGTCGTTGGTGATGACGGCCAGGACGTCGGCTTCGGCCAATGCCTGGCCGACGCGTGGATAGACCGATTCATAGCAGATGAAGACCCCCAGCGGGTGGTTGAGGGTTTTAAGCGGCCGCCAGCGGTCGGCGGGACGGTAGCGGGCCTCGGCGATGGGGACCATGAGGCCTTTGCGGGTTTTGTCGAGGATCTTCAGGCCGCCTTCAGGGGGGGTGACGATGCTCAGCGCCAGGTTTTCTCGGTTGGCGCGGGGGTAGTCGCTGTCGGGCAGGCCCGGTTCGGCGGTCGAGCCCATGCCGGGGGGGGTGCCGGCGGGCGGGCGGCAGGATAGGAAGTATCCGTGGGGCGGCGCGGCGCCGTGCATGAGGGTGCCTGAGGGGCAATTGGGGTCCTGGCGAGGCTGGGAGAGCTGGGCGCTGTCGAGGGGTTTTGGGGCGTTTGGCGGTGCGGGGGTGGTGTCGCAGGCCAGGGTCATGGTCAGCAGCAGGATGAGGATGGCGCAAGGTTTCATGGGTGGTGTCCCGTGGTGGGATGGACCTTGTGTTTGGGCGCGTGGTGGGCCTGGGTTTGGGGCGCGTGAGGGCCGTGTGGCCAGGCGGTGTGTCCACTTTGTGATGATGCGCGTCGTGGGGGAAATCTGCAAGTTGGGTGTGCATGGGCGAGATTTTGCACACTTGCCCTGGCGTTGTTAAAACCGGTGGGACATCTTTTTGATTGTGACGCTGATTTGGACTGCTCTTGCTGGAGATAGGAAGCCGCCATGCCCTTGATTGATGATCGACGCCGCGTTTGTTGTGCCTCTCACCACCGCGAGCCTGTGGAGGGTTTTACCACCGCTGGAGCCACCGACCACTATCCGCCAGAGATGGGTTTGGAGCCGGTGCATACGGACATCGATCTGCACATTGACCTGGAGGGCAGGGCGTGTGAGGGGACGGTGACGGTGACCTTCAAGGCGCGCCGCGATGGGGTGTGCGAGGTGACGCTGGACGCGGTGGCGTTTGAAGGTGTGGAGGTGGTTGATCCCGAGGGGCGCTCGGTCAGTTTCAGTTACGATGGTTTGAAGCTGCATGCGGTGTGGTTGGAGGCCGCCACGCGCGGTGAGGTGCGCCGTTTGGCCATCGCCTACAAGGTGGTCAAGCCCGCCAGCGGGCTCTTTTTCTCGGGGCCGACCGAGGCTTACCCGCAGCAGGCCTGGTACGCGGCCACGGATCATGAGACCGAACGTGCTCGTCACTGGCTGCCGTGCATTGACCTGCCCAACGCTCGGACCAAGCTGGACTTCCATCTGCGGGCGCAGTCGCGCTTTACCATTTTGGCCAACGGCGCTCAGGTGGGCGAAGAGAGCCACGATGATGGGACCAAGACGGTGCACTGGCGTTTGGATTTCCCGTGCCCGAGTTATTTGGTGTGCATGGCAATCGGGGACTTTACGCGGTGTGATGATGGGGAGTTTGAGGGGCTGCCGGTGGCTTACTTTGCCTCACGGGAGCACACCGAGGATGACCTGCGGCGTGCTTTTGGGAGGACCAAGGACATTTTGGCCTGGATGACGGGTCATTTGGACATGGCGTTCCCGTTTCCGAAGTACTACCAGTTTGCGTTGCCGGGCTTTGGCGGGGCGATGGAGAACATCTCGCTGGTCAGTTGGGATGACATCTTTGTGCTCGACGCGCAGCTGGCCAAGGAGTGGACGTGGCTGGTGGACCAGATCAACGTTCATGAAATGGCCCACAGCTACTTTGGCGACGCGGTGGTGTGCCGGGACTTTGCCCACGCGTGGCTCAAGGAGTCCTGGGCGACCTACATGGAGTCGTGCTGGTTGGAGCACAGCAAGGGCCAGGACGAGTTCCGCTACAACCTCTTTGCCGACGCCCACAGCTACTTTGGCGAGGCGGATGGGAGTTACAAGCGGCCGATCGTGACGCGGACCTTCAACCCCTCCTGGGACATGTATGACATGCACCTCTACCCGGGCGGTGCGTGTCGTTTGCATACGCTGCGCAAGGAGCTGGGGGACGATGTCTTCTGGGGTGGCGTGCAGGCCTATTTGAAGCAGTACAAGGGCAAGGTTGTGGAGACGGACGACTTCCGTCGGGCGCTTGAGGAGCACTCGGGCCGGTCGCTGG
>CAKZKQ010000522.1 GCA_937123825.1 uncultured Pseudomonadota bacterium | reverse complement strand
GTCTTGCTGGACGGTGGCCTGGAAAAGGTGTTAGTTGTGGGGTGCCTTGAGATTTCAGGCGCTGTGTGCGGCGTTGGACGGTGGCCGATGATGCCTTGGGAGGGCCCTTTGGGGGGTTCTGGGGGTTGTGGTGGGCTGTTGGCGTCGGTGGCGGCTGGGTCTCTGGCGGATGGCTGGACTGTGCTTTTTGGGGTTTTGCTTTGCGAACGCCTGGTCCAAGGAGCATAGGGCGATGGTGCGTCGGCTTGCCTGTTGGGGTGGGCGCACATTCATCACGATGGGAGCTTCATGCGCTGGGTTTTTATTGATCGGATCGACACTGTCACCATCGGCGAACGGATCACCGGGGTGAAGGCGGCGGCTTTGGCCGAAGATTACTTTGTTGATCACTTCCCAAACTTTCCGGTTGTGCCGGGTGTGATTGTCATCGAAGCCCTGGCTCAGATCAGCGGCAAGCTGATTGAGTTGAGCGTCTACGAAGATCGGGGCGTGTGGCCGTTTCCGGTTTTGAGCATGGTCCATAAGGCCAAGTTTCGGCGTTTTGTGCGCCCTGGCAGCGTCATCGAGATGGAGGCCGAGGTCATCGCCATCCGCGATGAGTCGGCCATGATGAAGGTCCGCGCCCGTGTGGATGGGAAAGTCACCACGCAGGCCGAGCTGACCTTTGTCTTTGATCCCAGCGGCATCCCGCCCGATGCTGCTGGCGGAGACATTGAAGACGTCGAACGCAACACGCTGCGCCAGATCTGGCCGGGTTACGGCGAGTTTGTCGCCACCAGCCGCAAGTCGCGCGAGCAATCTTCTTAAAGTCCAAGCAGCCACAGGAGGGCAGTGATATGGCCCCAGTGCGGCAGAGACGTCGTGTGGTGGTCACGGGCATGGGGGCGGTGACGCCTCTGGGCCTGGACGTGCCGACCACCTGGTCCCAGGCGCTGGCCGGTGCCTGCGCCATTGATCGCATCCAATCCTTTGACGCGTCAGGGTTTCCCGTGCAGATCGCTGCCGAGGTGCCTCAGCGCGAGATCGAGGCGACCTTTCGGGTGCCCAAGCTGCGCAAGTACGCCGATCGCAAGATCCTTATGGCGGTGCGCGCCGCGGAAGAAGCCCTGGAGCAGGCCGGGTATGGCCCTGGCCAGCCGCTGCCCGAGCCCGCGCGCCTTGGCGTCAGCGTCGGCACCGAGTCGGGCCGCCCGCTCCTTGAAGACGTCGCACAGCGCTATTACCGCTTCAAGGACTACATGGAGACGGGGGGCGACAGCGTTGATTTGTTGCGTCAAATCGACCCGCTCGACTTCCTGGGCACCACCCCACACCTGACCGCCTCGCTGCTGGCCATCACCGTCCAGGCGCAGGGGCCCACGCTGACCTGCTCGACGGCCTGCACCAGCTCGTCGGTCGGGGTCAGCTCGAACCGGGCGATGAAACGCGCCGCGCGCAGCATGCGGAGCGGGTCGTCGCTGAAGCTGATGTCGGGGCCGAGCGGGGTGCGCAGGACGCGCTGCATCAGGTCGACCGCA
>CAKZKQ010000521.1 GCA_937123825.1 uncultured Pseudomonadota bacterium | reverse complement strand
CCGGCGCCGCGAGCCCCATGCTCGACAAGGTGCTCAACGTGGTCGCCGGCTTCAGCCTCGGCGCCAGCTCGATCGCGCTCTTCGCCCGCGTGGGCGGTGGCATCTACACCAAAGCGGCCGACGTCGGCGCCGACCTCGTCGGTAAGGTCGAAGCTGGCCTGCCTGAAGATGACCCCCGCAACCCCGCCGTCATCGCCGACAACGTCGGTGACAACGTCGGTGACGTCGCCGGCATGGGCGCCGACCTCTTTGAGTCCTACGTGGGCGCCATCATCGGCGCGATGGTCCTGGGCCTTGGCGCCGGGGCCGTCGAGGGTGGTGCGGGCGCCATGGGCCCCGTGCTGCTGCCCCTGGTCATCGCGGCTGCGGGCATCATCGCCTCCATCCTGGGCACCTTCGCCGTGCGCGTTAAAGAAGGCGGCAACCCCCAGCACGCTCTGGACACGGGCGCCTTTGGCGCTGCCGGTGTGATGGCCGTGGCCACCTTTGGTCTGGCCAAATGGCTGTGGCCTGCCGAAGGCACCACGCTGATGGGTGTCGAGGGCACCGTCTCCTGGATGCAGGTCGGCGGCGCCACCGTCATCGGTCTGGCCGTCGGTGTTCTGGTCGGTCTGATCACCTCCTACTACTGCTCGATGGACAAAAAGCCGGTCAACAGCGTCGCTGAGCAGAGCAAAACCGGTTACGCCACCAACATCATCGCGGGCATCGGCCTGGGCATGGAATCCACCATGGTTCCGATTCTGCTGATCGCCGCTGGCGTCGTCGGCAGTGCCTACGTCGCTGGCCTCTACGGCGTCGCCATCGCCGCCCTGGGCATGCTCTCCACCACCGGCATCCAGCTGGCCGTCGATGCTTACGGCCCCATCGCTGACAACGCCGGCGGCATCGCCGAGATGACCCACCAGAAACCCGAAGTCCGCGAGCGCACCGACAAGCTCGACGCCGTCGGCAACACCACCGCCGCCATCGGCAAAGGCTTCGCCATCGCTTCTGCTGCCATGACCGCCCTGGCCCTCTTCGCCGCCTTCGTGCAGCAGACCGGCATCAGCGGCATCGACATCAGCAACCCGCTGGTCATGGCCGGCCTCTTCCTGGGCGGCATGCTGCCCTACCTCTTCTCCTCGCTGGCCATGAAGGCCGTCGGCGACGCCGCCATGGAGATGATCGAAGAAGTCCGTCGCCAGTTCCGCGAGATCGACGGCCTGCTCGAAGGCAATGCTGACCCTGACACCAAGAAGTGCGTCGAGATCTCCACCAACGCCGCCATCAAGCGCATGGTCCTGCCCGGCACGCTGGCCGTTGTGACCCCCGTCGTGGTTGGCTTCATCATGGGCGCCGAGGCCCTCGGCGGTCTTCTGGCCGGCGTGACCGTCTCGGGTGTGCTCCTTGCCATCTTCATGTCCAACGCCGGCGGCGCCTGGGACAACGCCAAGAAGTCCTTCGAGGGCGGCGGCTTCAAGATGCAGGACGGCACCGTCCACCCCAAAGGTTCCGAAGCCCACAAAGCTTCCGTCGTCGGCGACACCGTCGGCGACCCCTTCAAAGATACCGCTGGCCCCTCACTCAACATCCTCGTGAAGCTGATGAGTGTTGTGGCCCTGGTCATCGCTCCCCTGCTGGCGGTTGGCGCCGGCGCTGCCGACAAGGCTCCCGCCGACAAGCCCGCCGCCGTGGCCCCCGCCAACCCTGGCGCGGACCAGCAGCAGGACGACGAGACCACCCAGACCGAGAGCACCGTGATCGACGGCGAGAAAATCGCCGCACGCAACTGAAAGAAGTCATACTTAAGAAGATAATGGTGGCCCGGCCAGCAATGATGATGCCGGGCCCACACACAGTGAGTGTTTGATATGTCTGCGACTCAGGGAAACTACCGCGAATACGAGACGATCTTCATCATGCGTCCCGACTCCTCGGACCAGCACACCGACAGCGTCCATGGCCGCATCAAAGACGTCATCTCGCGTCTGGAAGGCCAGGTGGTCAAGCTCGACAGCTGGGGCAAGCGCAAGCTGGCCTACGCCATCCGTGACAGGACCGCCCAGAAGAACCTCCACAAAGGCATCTACTTCTACCTGCGCTACATGGGCGGGTCGGACCTGGTGCCCGAGCTGGAGCGCAACCTGCGCATGCTCGAGCCCGTCATCCGCTACATGACGATCAAGCTCGACGCTGACGCCGACCCGGCCAAATACGCCGAAGGCTTCAGCGATGAGAAGGCCGAAGCCGTCGCCCAGGCCTGATCCACGCAACCCGAAGTGATTTGCAGGGGTTGCCCCCCAGCACCAGGACCCGCTCAACAAACAGCGGGCCACCGGTCAAACGGCAACCCCATCAATGTTTTAATGATTTGATTTCTCAGGTGTTACCATGGAAGTCATCCTCCTCGAAGATGTCAACAAGCTCGGCGACATGGGCGAGATCGTCTCGGTCAAACCCGGCTACGCCCGCAACTACCTCATCCCCCAGGGACTGGCCCTGCGTGCCTCCACCGGCAACCTGGCCCAGCTCAAGCACCAGCAGCAGATGGTCGAGGCGCGCCGCATCCGTCAGCGCAACGAAGCCCTCGGCATCCAAGGCAAGCTCAACGGGGTCTCGGTCACCATTCCCAAGAAGAGCGGCGAGAACGACAAGCTCTACGGCTCCGTCACCAAGCGTGACATCGCCACCGCCCTTGAAGCCCAGGAGTTGACCATCAACTCCAAGAAGCTCCTGATGGACCAGCCCATCAAAGAGCTGGGCATCTACAAGCTCACCGCCAAACTCCACGCCGACGTCACCGCCGACATCCGCGTGTGGGTTGTCGCCATCTGATCCGCCCGCGCGGCGCGCATCGACAAGCGACTTCAAAAAGGGAAGCCATTTCGGCTTCCCTTTTTTGCTTGGGCCCTGCCCTTTGGCCCACAATGCCACCAGCGACCAGACCACAGACTTGCTCCAAGGTCAGGACCAAGCAAACCAAGGCCTCGCGGCAGCCCTTCCCAAAGGCGATCCACATCGACCCTTGGGTGCCTGCCCCAAAGCCCAATGCCAGGAACCGTCCTCATGCCCATCCCCATCGCCAGACCCAACTTCGGTCCCCAGGAACATCAGGCCATCGTGGCGCCGCTCCAATCCGGCTGGGTCGCCCAGGGGCCCCACGTCAAAGCCCTGGAGGCCGATTTTGCCGCCTACGCCGGTTGCACCCGCGCCCTGACCTGCTCCAACGGCACCGCCGCCCTCCACATGGCGCTGGCGGCGTTGGGCGTTGGCCCTGGTGACGAGGTCATCGTCCCTGGCTTCACCTGGGTGGCCACCGCCAACGCCGCCGAGCTGCTCGGCGCCCGCGCGGTGCTCTGTGACGTTGACCCCAACACCTTCTGCGCCACCGCCGAGCACTTTGCCGCCCACATCACCAAGCACACCCGCGTCCTGCTGCCCGTGCACCTCTTTGGTCACGTGGCCGACATGCCCGCCATCATGGCACTGGCCAAGGAACACGGCCTGAAGGTGGTCGAAGACGCAGCTTGCGCCGTGGGCAGCCGCCTTGGCGGTGTGCACGCGGGCACCTTTGGCGACGTGGGCACCTTCAGCTTTCACCCCCGCAAGGTCCTGACCTGCGGTGAAGGCGGCATGATGACCACCTCGGACCCACACTTGGCCGACATGCTGGCCAGCCTGCGCAACCACGGCGCCAGCGACATCCTGGTGCCCCCCAACCACACCGAAGAGTACGGCGCTGCGGGACACCAGGACTTTGTCCAGGCCCACCCCGGCGCGGCGGCCTACGTGATGTCAGACTTTGTGCGCCCCGGGTTCAACTACCGGTTGACCGACATCCAGGGCGCACTGCTGAAGGTTCAATTTGAGCGCCTGGGAGAGTTTCTGGAGGCCAGACGCGCCCAGGCGGCCCAATACGATGAGGCGCTGGCCGGGCTGCCCGTGGCATTGCCCGCGCGCGTTGAAGGCATGGAGCACAGCCACCAGTCCTACGTGCTGCGCGTGCTGCCCGAGTCCCCCGTGGGGCGCGACGCGCTGGCCGACATGCTGGGCGCTGAAGGCATCCAAACACGCCAGGGCACCCACGCCCTGCACCTCCTTGGAGCCTACCGCGATCGGTGCGCCCCCCAAGACCTGCCAGGCTGCCTTGACGCCCACCGCCACTCGCGGGCCATCCCGCTCTTCCCTGGCCTGACCGAGGACGAGCAACAGACCATCATCGACGCACTTAAGAAAGCGCTGGCATGAGTCTGTTGGGCGCAGCCGAGCGATGACTGGACGCACCGACCCGAATCGCCGATGATGGGTTCAGGTGATTCGATGACAAGCTGTGCAGTGTAACCACCCCTGTAAGAAGAGACGCACCTCAAGGCGGTTGTGATGTTTGGAAGGCTGGCCACAGAGATTGCGCCCAGGATGCTGGGCTACAAGTTGTCGTACCGAGGCTTGATCCGCAATCCAGCGCCCATCAACTTGACCTACTCGGTGACCAACAAGTGCAACTCCCGGTGTCGCTCCTGCGACATCTGGAAGATTTATCCTGCCGAGAAGCACAAGCTCAAAGAAGAGTTGACGCTGGAGCAGATTCAGAAGCTCTTTGCCTCTGTGGGACCGGTGTACTTCTTCAACATCAGCGGCGGCGAGCCTTTTTTGCGGGCCGACCTGCCCCAAATCATCGAAGCGGGCTGCAAGCACCTGCGCCCCAACGTCGTCCACGTCCCCACCAACGCGCTGATGCCCGACCGGATCGAGGCGCTCACCATTGAAATCCTTGAAGGGATGAAGCGCTGGGCGCCGGGCGTCAAGTTGACGCTCAAACCCTCCATGGACGGTGTGGGCAAGGACCACGACTGGGTCCGGGGTGTGGCGGGCAACTACACCAAGCTGATGGAGACCGTCGAGCGCCTGGGCGCGCTGCGGGCCACCTACCCCAACCTCAAGTTGGGCGTGGGCACGGTCATCTCCACCATGAACATCCACAAGCTGCCGGGCATCATCGACGCGGCCATGTCGCTGCCCGTCGACAGCTACATCTCCGAGATCGCCGAAGAGCGCGCCGAGATGCGCAACGTCGCCTCCGACATCACCCCGCCCGAAGAAGCCTACGCCCAGGCCATCGCGCCCTTCATCGCCGCCACGCGCCAGCGCCTTGAAGAGGCCGGCGGCATGGAGCTGCTGACCCAGGCCATGCGCGTCATCTACTACGACGTCACCAAGCGCTGGCTGGCCGAGCGCCGCCAAGTCCTGCCCTGCTACGGCGGCATCTCCAACGTCCACATTTCGCCCTACGGCGAGGTCTGGCCGTGCGCCATTCTGGGCGACGCCAAGAGTTTGGGGAACGTCAAAGACGTCGACATGGACTTCTGGAAGCTCTGGCACGGCCCCAGAGCCACCCAGGTGCGGGCGTCCATCAAGCGCGGCGAGTGCGACTGCCCGTTGGCGAACCAGAACTACGCCAACATTTTGTTGAGCCCGTCGGCCATGACCCGCGTCAGCACAGAAATCGCCCGGAGCAAAGCCCAGAAGATGCTGCGCAAGCTGGGACTGCGCCCCGAGGCCGACAACGCCAGCCAGAGCCGCGCGGTGTCGCCCATCGACCGCCAGGAGCAGCCCGTGGAGCACCCCTTTGACATCGAGGCCGCCAACGGTGGCCGCCGTCCCAAGGGGCTCAAATACCGCTACACACCCAAAACCCCCTCGACCCAGACCCCTGCGATGAACGCGGGACCATCATCCAACCAGAACAACCGGGTTGACGCGTGAAGCTTGCCCTGATCGGCCCCTGCCACCCACTTCGCGGCGGCATCGCCCACTACAATGCTCGCCTTTACCAAGCCCTCGAAGCCGAAGGACACGATGTCCGTCTCTTTGGCATGAGCCGGCAGTACCCAGGGTTCTTCTTTCCGGGCACGACCCAGGAGGACCGTTCGCAGGAGGCCATCGAAGCCCCCGCGCAGCTTGTCCTGGACTCCACCAACCCCCTGTCCTGGCTCAACACCTGGCATCAAGTCCGCGCTTTTGGCCCCCAAGCGGCCATTTTTCAGTGGTGGCACCCCTTCTTTGCGCCCCCCTACGCGACCATCGCCTGGTTGCTGCGGCGCACCACCCACACCGTCCCCATCTACCTGTGCCACAACGTTCGCCCCCACGAGGCCACCCTCGTCGACGACATGCTTCTGAAGGTGGCCTACGCCCCCGTAGACCGCTTTCTGGTCCACGCCAGCAAAGAAGAAGACCGTCTGGCCAGACTCCTGCCAGGGCGCAGCCCGCGCGTAGAGGTTGCCCCGCACCCGGTCTACGACATCTTCAAGCGCGACCCATCTTTGACGCAGGCCCAGGCCCGGGCCACGCTGGGCCTGAAGCGGCCCCACCAGTTGCTCTTTTTTGGCTACGTGCGGCCCTACAAAGGCCTCGGGACGCTCCTTGAGGCCATGGCGCTGCTGGGCGTGCGGCCTACCTGGGAGCCTGCCTCGCGTCGCGTGACCGGGTTCGAGATCATTCCGGCGACGGCGCTGGGGCGGCCGCGGGTGGATGTCACCCTGCGCATTTCCGGGTTCTTCCGCGACGCCTTCCCGACCCAGATCGACCTGTTCGACAGTGCCGCCCGCGCCGTGATGGCGCTGGATGAAACACCCGATGAGAACCCGCTTGTCAGTGCCTTTCAGGCGGATTGCACCGCCCTGATCGGGAAAGGCCTGTCAGACGAAGAAGCCGCCCGCCGCGCCGGGTTCCGCATCTATGGCTCGAAACCCGGGGCCTATGGCGCCGGGCTGCAGGCCTTGATCGACGAACGGCTTTGGGAGTCCGAGGCCGATCTGGCCGACAGCTTCATCAATTGGGGCGGCTATGCCTATGGCGCGGGCGAGCAGGGCGCGCGCGAGACCGAGGGGTTGCGGACACGCCTTTCACAGGTCGATGCCGTGGTGCAGAATCAGGACAACCGCGAGCATGACCTGCTGGATTCCGATGACTATTACCAGTTCGAGGGCGGGCTGACAGCGGCTGTCACCCACCTGAAGGGCAGCGCGCCGACGACCTATCACAACGACCATTCGCGGCCTGAGCGGCCCGTCATCCGCACGCT